>JAJQGU010000013.1 GCA_021200315.1 Akkermansiaceae bacterium | reverse complement strand
CAGGGAGGAACGCGGGAGGACACGTTCACGCACAACGGCCGCTCGGAGTTGACGGCGGCGGTGCTCGGGAGCGACGCCTACGACTGCATGGGGCGCCGCTGCACGAAGAAGGTGACGGCGAAGTAACGCTGTGCACGGTCTTCACGAGGTACGGGGCGGGCGAGGAAGATTATCCCACATGAGCACGTTAAGCCCCTATTCAACGACTCAATCCAACGGATAAAAGAACACTCAACGACCTCCTGCAGGAGGGGAATATGCGGGAGCATTTCCCGACCTCGTCCCCCTCTCCTAGATCTCGCGAAGAGCTTGACAATCCAGATAGAGATGGCGGAATGGCTGGTCATGTCTGCAAAATCCCTTTCTTCCAGCGCATCCGAGGCGTTCTCGCTGTGTCCAGCCCCAGCGCCCTCAGGAATTTTCTCCAGAAGAAACAACCACGGCGGCCTCGTGGACATTCTGCTCGTCCGCAGCAAAGAACCCGCGGCGTTCTACTCCTACAACGGCCGGACAGCCGGAAAATGCATCCAAGAGATTAGGGAATTCAGCAGAGATTCATCCCCCCCCCCGACAAAGAGCGGCGCCAGCAAACCTTCATCGTGAGCCGACTCTTGTACAACGCCGGGAACAACGATCACTCCCATCTGGCTGAGGTTCCCTTCTTCGGATTCGGAAAGAACTGCTTCGCGCTCGACTACGCTGACTTCACGCTCAAGCATCTCGGAAGCATCAGGCCGCAGGAGCGCCTGCTGACCAAATCGTATGGAGAACTCTGCCTACAAGCTGGGGAATGGACTCAACCACCGCACAACGACTTACCAGCCTCCCTGAACAAGCGGCTGGGCACAGCTCTGATGAACAACGGCAACTACACCTTCGGCACGTCGCCCACAGCCCTCACCCCGGCCACATGCAGCACCCTCGACCGCTCCGAAACCTTTGCGAGCAAGAGAAACAAGACGAAATTCTACACACACGCCGGCTCCCCTCCCCGCGTCTCTCGCTCATCGCTGACCTGCTCGGGAGAAACACTCGAACTCAGTTTCAGAATGATCGGAGAATTCGACCATGTCAACGAATGCATTCAGGAGCCTCCCTACAGAGTGAACGAAGATTACGACATTGCCTTCACCGCGAGAATTTCTCCGGAAAAAGCGGACGTCTCCCGCTCAGTCTCGCTTTCCCATCCCGAGCAGCGGGACTGGCCGTGCTGCACGGGGACAAAGCCTAATACAGCGTTTTTTTGCCCAGAATGACGGCAAACCTTCTTCCGCCGGAACACGGAGCGGCAGTGGGCCGATGTGAAGAGCGGAGCGGCATCCCGCTCAATCCGGCTCAGCCCCGGCACATTTCCTATTAGAAAAACGCAGGCTCCTGTGCCGCATTTTTCAAAATGACAGGCGCTTTTCTATTGACGCGGCGGGAGCGCCTGCTATAGAGTGAGTGCATGTTTTTCGCCGTCGTTTTCGGGTATATCTGCTCCGTCGTTCTATGCTTTGCCGGAGTCGTCAAGGTGGCTTCCTTCATTGGAGAAGTCAGAACCGTCGGTTCCTCGATGACCTTCGCCGCGTTCATCGAGGGTCTGGCTGAATCCTGTCAATGGCTGATCGCCGCGCTGGCGGTCGTGCTGGCGATCCAGATCGCAACCTTTCTCGAAAGCATTCTCCGCGAAATGCGCAACAAGGCGGAGCCGGAAGCGGAAGAGACCTCCGGCACCTTCCCGAAGCCGGGTCTCAAGACCGAGGAAAGAACGAACGCTCCGCAGGGGGCAGTCATCCAGCCGCCTTCCCGCATTCCGGAAGTGCCTCTCACACCAGAAAACGAAGAAGGACACGACGCCTTTCTTGAAGAGAATCCGCCGCCGCAGAATGCAACGCCAGTTTTTTCCCCCCCTTCCTGAAGCACCCCACGTTCCGAACCTGCCGGGAGCTCCGTCCGCCGACAAGCAGCCGGCCGAACCCGCCCCTTCCTCCCCCGAGGAAAAGGAGCGGCAGACACTTCGCTATTTCAAGATGTAGGCAGCCGCCGGAGGCGGAAGCGTTTCAACGGACGCGCCGGACGAGCCAATGCAGAAGCTCGCCGATGGAGAGGCGCTCCTGTTCCATGGAATCGCGGTGCCGGACAGTGACGGTATCTTTGAATTCTCCCGAGCCTTCACCGAGAGTTTCAAAATCCACCGTAATACAGAAGGGAGTGCCCACTTCATCCTGGCGCCGGTAACGGCGCCCCACGGCGCCGGCTTCATCGTAGAAAACGTTCATCCACGGGCGAAGCGTCCGTTCGATCTCATGAGCAATGCGCACCTGTTCGGCATTTTTCTTGAGCAACGGGAAAACAGCCGCCTTGATGGGCGCCATGCGCGGGTGAAAATGCAACACCGTGCGGACGTCGGACTTGCCGTCCCGGCCAAGTTCCTCTTCGTCAAATGCCTCGCAGATGAGAGCCAGAACCGTGCGGTCACAGCCGGCGGAGGGCTCGACCACATGCGGGAGAAAGCGCTCGCGCGTGCCCTCGTCGAAATACTCCATCGTCTTGCCGGAGCATTCCTGATGGCGCCTCAAGTCATAATCGGTGCGATAGGCGATGCCTTCTAGCTCCTGCACGCCGAAGGGAAATTCATATTCGAGATCATAAGTCTTTTTTGAGTAAAAGGCGCGTTCGCCGTCCGGCACATCAAGAACATGGATCTTGTGGCGGGGAATACCGATATTTTCGTAAAAGGCGAGGCGGGCTTCGAGCCAATCGTCCGTCAGGCGCAAACCATCCTCTTCGCGGCAGAAGTATTCAATCTCCATCTGTTCGAATTCCCGGGAGCGGAAAGTGAAGTTGCGCGGATTGATCTCATTGCGGAAAGACTTGCCGATCTGTGCGATGCCGAAAGGCAGGCGCGCACGCGAACTCTCGAGAATATTTCTGTATTGGCAGAAGATAGACTGAGCCGTCTCGGGCCGGAGCCAACCGATGGCTGAAGGATCATTCTCATCGGAGGCGGCGCCGATGGTCGTACGGAACATCAGGTTGAATTCGCGGGCCTCCGTCAGCAGAGAACCATTGGCGGGATTAAAGCGGGTGGAGTCAACCACCTCTTCCACGCGCTCTCCCAACAGCTCGATCTCGCCGGGCTGCGTCTCCTTTCCGGCAAGCCGGGCATAATATTGCCGCGCACCTCTGCGGGCCGTCTTCATCTCCTTCTCCGAGGGAACAAGCATCGCGAAGGCTTTCGATGAGCTCCACGAGCCGTCGGGCTTTCTCGCCCCTTCGTACCAGCAGGCAAGCCCGGACTGCGCCGGGATCTGGTCGGCGCGGAGGCGTTCCTTGCTGAGAAGACAATCGCACATCGGATCCGAAAACCCGCCCACATGCCCCGACGCCACCAACACCGAATTATGAGTGAGAATAGAGCCGTCCATGCCGAGCACGTCGCCGCGCTCCTGCACATTGCAGCGCCACCAGTACTCCTTCAGATTGCGCTTGAGCTCAACGCCGAGAGGACCGTAATCCCAACACCCGTTGAGCCCGCCATAAATTTCAGCGGATTGGAAGATAATGCCCCTGCGCTTGCAAAGACTGACGATTTTTTCCATGCGGACGGGATCCGTTTGAGAGCGGTCGGCCATAACGCGCCCATTCTGCTCCCGCCGACGCATACAGAAAAGCCTAAATCATGTCTTGGGAGCAATTTTCGAAGAGGCGGCGCCGGTAAACCCCATCTGGTATTGGAGAATGGAGACCTCTTCGGAAAAATTGACAGCCGTGAGCGCCGAACTCGCCTGCGTCTGTACCATGCGCAGAGCCAGGGACTCAGTGCGCTTCGAGTATTCCCGAGACATATCGACCAAATGCAACACCCAAGAGCCGGCGGCCTTCAGCGCCTGTTCCCGCATCGCCTGCGTACGGGAGCCGCAGACGGCGGGGTTATCGAAGCGGAAGGAACCGTCGCCGCGCAGATAAACTTCATCGGGTTCGAGGCGGATACTGGCCAAGCGCATAGCGTCGAGCGTGATGACCAAATGACAGATTTCCCGCAACAGAACACAGCATTGCATGGGTGAAAGCAGCCGGCCATTCGCCATCAGAACATCCAACGGCGTGCCGCTCCAGCGTTCTCTGGCCAAATGCCAGGCGCCGTCGGCCTCGAACAGTTCCAGCGGGGCAGACACAAAAGAATGCCGACAGAGGCTCTGCGCCCGCGCAGCCGCCACGAAACGCGCCTTCCCCTCCAAGGTGCAGCAGGCCGGCTTCAGAGACACGACGAGCACCTCACGGCGCAGGTCTTTCTGCGTGGCCGCGAAAACCACGCACTCCGGCAGATCTTTCCGCACCGACGTGAGCACATATTGACCGCCGAGAAGCTTGGGAAGGGTGTACATGGAAAAAGACCAGCGCGAGGGTAGCCCATCTTCCGCGAAAAGTCAAGCCGACGACAACCCCTTTCCTGCGGCCAATCCCCGGCGGCGGCCGGAATCTTCCCTGCACGGGAAGAGCGGCTTGCAGAACGAGATGACGGTCAAAGCGGACTTTCCTGCACAGAGAGAGGAGCGACCGCCTCGGGAGAGGTCTCCACTGGGGCGGCTTGCTGCGGCGTTTGCTCAGAAGGCGCAGCCTCCTGCGCAGAGGGCGCGGCGGGGCTCTTCCTGCGGGCAGGAGATGGCGCAGGCTTGTAGACGCGCCTCCTGTCGGCCGGAGCGACAGCACCAGTCTTGAAGTCCTCCACGCTATTGGTGATATAGACCGGAGTGCCGATGCTGGTGGCTTTATAGAGTTTGACGGCGGCTGAACGGGGCGAACGGATACAGCCGTGGGAAAGGCGCCGCCCTGCCTTCACCTTGCCGATGTGAATGCCTACGCCGTCGCCTGTGAGGCGCTGCCAGTAGGGCATGGGGGACGGAACGAAGCTTCCCCCTTCCGGCGCGGATTCTTTCAGAATATCCGCATTGCCGTTCACGACACGGCCTTCCGCATCGCGGAAAACGCCGTAACGGCTTGAATGATGGCTCAATTCCTTGGAAAGCACCTTGAAGGCACCCGTCGGAGTGGAGTGGCCGGGAACGCCCGTGGAGACGGGCCAATCCAGCGCCACCTGACCGTCCACATAAAACCTGCCGCGCTGCTCGGGCAGACAGATCACCACGAACTTCTCCTTTCCAGAGGCTTGGTTCAGCAGGGATTCATTGGCGTATTCCTTCAAGACGGCAGGATACTCCCTCGAAGCGACAAAATGCTCGTAACTGTTTACCGGGTAAGGATTGACATAGTTTACGGACTTTTTGTCGACCGAGCGCGGATCAGCGGGCGGCGCATCTGCCACACGCTCCGCCGGCACGGGGGCGCAGCCAACCATCGCGACCGCTGCCATTCCGAGAATCGACAGCACTCCAGCGGATAGAGAGTTCATGGCACTTGTTCTGACGAACGGTCAGGTCTTCACATGGGAATCTTCACCGTCTGTCCGGCCTTGACGGACGAAGACTTCAGCCCGGAGGCATTGCGAATGGCCTTTTCCGTGGAACCGAACTTCTTGGCGATGGACTTCAGCGTATCGCCCTTTTTGACCGTGTAGCTCCTCGTTTTCGCATAACGGACAGCCGGCGCGGAACCATGCGACGCACCCCTGCTGCCCGCCGCCGATCTTTCCTTCAGGTTATAGGGAACCTTGAGCTTCTCCCCAGGACGTATCAAATCGCTCTTCAACCCGGAGCAACGCTTGATGGCACTCACTGTCGTGCCATTCTTCCTGGCGATCTTGTCCAGCGAATCCCCCTTCCGCACCGTGTAGAAGTAAACGGCCGGCTTCTTGCCCTTCTTCGCCCCGGACGACTGGGACTTCTTCTTCGGACGCGCAGAGGACGATGCAGACGATGCCTTCCGAGTGCCAGAGTCCGCAACCCGGCTGTCTGGCGGCGCGGCAGGCTCATCGAGCCCGGCGAGCGGATCGCCGTCAGGCTCCGGAATATTGACGCTGTTGCGATCCACATAGGCCGTCGTTTTGCCGGCGGGCACCTGGGGATCGCCTGAATCGTCCACCTGCAGCCAGGGCGGAATGGCTCCATCGGCCACGGCGGTGGCTATTTCCGTATCATTATCCTCAACGTCAGTCCGATTCTGCTGACAGGACGTCGCCGCCAAGGCCATACACGCGCCCCAGCCCAGCAAAAGAGTTCGCTTATTCATGCCGAGCGGGAAGCTAACACAAAACCCACCCCGACTCAAGCACATATTCCGTCAACAGCTGAAATACTGACAGAAAAAACGGGGAGAAATCTTCAGCACGCAAGCCGGAAAAAATTCCGAGCCGTTTTGGAAGTGAGGCGTTCTATCTCCGTCTCGTCGACCTTCCGGAGCACGGCCAGACAGGCGGCGATGTACCGCGCATAGGCGGGTTCATTGGTCTTGCCGCGGTGAGGCTCCGGCGTCAGATAGGGAGAATCGGTCTCGATCATGAAACGATCCGGCGGACACCACGCCGCCACTTCGCGCAGCTTCGCGGAGCTCTTGAACGTGACGATGCCCGTAAAAGAAATCAGGCCGTCGAGTTCACGAAAAACAACTTCGGCCTGCTCCCGCGTACCGATGAAACAGTGAAAAACGGGGCGGACCTCCGGAAAGCGGCGGGCAATATCCACGGCGTCCCGGAAGCAGGCCGAGCCCCGGCGATCGCGGGTATGCAGGGAGATATTGAGACCGCATGCGCGGGCAATGCGGAAATGGGCTTCGAGCAGCTCCCGCTGTCTGCGGTGATATTCCTCCTCGCTCCACCCTTCGGGCGCCGGCCAGTAGTAGTCGAGACCGGCTTCCCCGATGGCGCCCAGCGGCCGGGCGGACGCCAATGCGGCGAGCTTCCCGACGTCTCCGGGACTCGTACGGTGAACTTCCGTAGGATGAATCGCCAGACAGGGCGTCACGAAACGGGGAGAAAGCCCCTCCATGGCCAGCTGATCCGCCCAGTCGTCTTCCGGATGAGTGCCCAGAGACACGCAATGCCCCACCCCCCCGGACCGCGCCCGCGCCTCCACGGCGGCGAGAGAGCCCCGATAGCAGGCGGAGGCCAAGTGGCAATGCGTATCGATCAGCATTTTTCAAGAGGGTGCGCTTCTTCGGAGGGAGCCCCCGGTTCCTTCGCTTCGGCGGGAATCTCCTGTTCCACGGGCCAATCGTCATCGGGGAGAGCATCATGCCCGAGAAACTCCCCGGCATCCAGCTCCTGGAGCCGTTCCCCCGAGGGAGCTCCGGACTCATCTTTCAAGGCCGGCTCCGGAGGAAGGGAAACCAGCTTCCGCCCACTCTCCCCCTCTGGTTCGGCAACCCGTTTCCCAGGGCGAGACAACAATTGATGAGCTTCGAGAAAAACATCCTGCTCTGTGAGGAACATAAGACCGTCGCCCGCGCGGATCACCGTATTCCCGTCCGGCACCACATACCCTTCTCCCCGGCGTATCATCAAAATGCGCGCCTTCTTGGGAAGATGCAGATCGCGGATGGGTCTGTCCGCCGCTCCGGAACCGGCTGCGACTTCGTGTTCGTACATTTCGCCCTTGATGGTGTCCGTCTGCTCAAATTCCAGCGGAGCCCGAGGCTGAGTTACGAAAGGCTTGTCGAGCTTGAGCGCCCGCGCCGCGGGCATGAGCGTCCTCCCCTGCACAAGCACCGAAATGAGTACGATGAAGAATACAATCGTAAAATATTGATCATAGTCCGGAACGCCATGAATAGCAGGAAACGTGGCCAGCACAATCGGGGCGGCTCCTCTCAGCCCCACCCACGAAACGAGCGTCCTTTCCCGCCACGTATATTCCGAACCGAGCATACAGAGATAAACGGCTGCGGGACGCGCGACGAACATCAGTACGAAGACGGCCACGAGCCCTTTGCTCATCAACTGCATATCGAGAAGACGAGTCGGAGAGACAAGCAAGCCCAGCATCAGGAACATCGAAACCTGCATCAACCACGAAATGCCGTCGTTGAATTTTTTAAACCCATTATGATACAAAAATTTTTGATTACCCATCACCATACCGCAGACAAAAACGGCCATGAACCCGTTTCCCCCGGCAATTTCCGCCAGCCCATAGCAGAAAAGCACGATTCCCATGCCGAGCACAAAATAGAGCCCGTCATAATCGAGGGCGAGCTTGTTGAAAACGCGGACGGACGCCCAGCCCGCCGCGAGC
Source organism: Akkermansiaceae bacterium (assembly GCA_021200315.1). GTDB lineage: Bacteria > Verrucomicrobiota > Verrucomicrobiia > Verrucomicrobiales > Akkermansiaceae > Akkermansia. Next base: position 14,673 of record JAJQGU010000013.1, on the reverse strand, counting down.
CCCAGGCTGACGCCGACGCTCATGCGCGTCAGGAAACTGATAGGAATTTCCCAGTAGGAATGAGTCTCCGGAGCCGTCACGACAGAGATCATGAAGACGGTGAGAAAAGCGGCCATGGGGTCGTTGCTGCCCGACTCCAGTTCGAGCAGGGGCTTCAGGCTGCCCTTGACACCCACGCCTTTCGCGCGGAGCACGGCGAACACAGCGGCGGCATCCGTCGAGGAAATAATAGCCCCCAGCAGCATGGCATTGGCAAAGGGCATATCGAGCAGCCACGAGCAGCACAAGGCCACGACGAGAGCCGTCAGGAACACCCCCACGCTGGCGAGAACACCTCCCGTGGCCAGCGCCGGCCGCACCGACTTCCAGTTGATGCCGAGCCCGCCGGCAAACAAAATATAGCACAAAGCCAGAGAACCAATGAAATTGGCCGCATGGTAGTTGGAGAATTCAATCCCCTCCCAGGCAATGAACGAAAGCCGGGCGACGCCCTCGCTGCCCGCCAGCATGCCCACGGCCAGGAACATCACCAGCACCGGCGCGTTGAACCATGAGGAAATCTTGCTTGCCAGAATGCCGAGAATCAGCAGAGAGGCCGCCACAAAAAACACCCATTCCAGGGGGACAATCGCAAATGTATCCATCACCTCACGTTTGGACGCTCCCGCCGGCGCGTCGTTGAAAAGAAGAGGGCGGAACGGTGCGCAGGAGCTCCCGCCCGCCCCCATCGGGACGCCTCTGAAAATTCCATCAATCCGCCTTCTCTTCGGGAATCCGTTCGCGCGGCATCCTGCCTTCCGTGAAATATTTCTCGATCTCCTCGAGAGTGCGGCCCTTCGTCTCCGGCAGGAAGAAGGCGGCCGTGATGAAGTAGATCACCGTACAGCCGGCAAGGGTGAAGAAAACACTCGAATAGCCATAAGCTCCCACCCAGGGCAGGAAAGTTCCGGCGATCGTAGTCGAAACGCCTTGGTTGATCAACAGCGCAATGGCCATGCCGTTGGCGCGAATACGGTTGGGCATCAGTTCGGAAAGCGCCAGCCACACGCACACGCCCGGCCCGACGGCGTAAAAGGCAATGAACACGATGAAACATGCGGCCACCAGCCAGCCGGTGACGGCGTCAGGCTTCTGCCCCCATTCGGCGCGCGTGATGACGAGCTCTTTCGAAGTGCCCTCGGGCTTGATGACGGAACCGAACATTTCATAGACGCCATCCATGAATGTGGGCTCGCCGTACGTCGCCTCATCAATGCGCAGCCCCTGGTGGGGCTTCACCGCAATGCTCTCGCGGCGAGCTTCGCCGCCCTGGGTATAGTCCACTTCAAACACCGGGGCTTCCCCGAAGAAATATTCCCGGGCAAGCTTCCGCCCTTCGGCTTTATCCCGGGCGACACCCAATTCGACCATCGTCTCCGGATCATTGAGCACGAGATGAATGCCTCCATCGCTCACTTTGGCCTTCACGGCCTCGGTAATATCGCGTCCGTTCCATGCGGCTCTGGTGATGGCGAGCTCCTTCTTCGCCGACTCGCCGGGGGTGACGAAACGGGAAAGCACAGTGAACGCGGGCTGATTGTACTCGCTCTTGGCGCGGGCGTAGATCTCCTCCCGCTTGTCGGTCCGGGAAAGATCATCCACATGGTATTCACCCACAATCTGGTTCGAATCCTCGCCCTGCCTGTAGGTAATAATCACCTGGGTGCCGTCCTTCAGCTCAGAAAGCCCCAAACTCTTCATGGCAGCCTCATCCTCAAAATTGATGGAGAGAGAGTTGTTCTTGACCAAAGCGCTTATCTGCCCGTCATCGAGGGGCGCACGGCCCTTCTCCACATTCAGGAACAACAGAGCCACGCCGACCAAGCCCACGATAATGCCCAGCGTCCCGAGCTTGAGGAGGAACTTACGCCCTTTTTTGTCAACCAGCGACATAGCCACTATCGTCATCAGCATGTTGACAATCTTCAGGGCGGTATCCCCGTAGTTGGACAGGAGCCCTTCCAAGCCGGCCTGCTGCAGTACCTTCACCGAATAATTCAGCACCGAGTTGATGCCCGTGGCCTGCGTGCAGGCCAGAATCACCACGGCCAGAATGAAGGGATACACATATTTCCTCTGCAGCAGGGATTCTCCGGAAAGTGCGCTCTTCTCCGCCTCCGCCCTCTTTTCCTCTTCCACCGACTGCTCCATCTCGGCAAGAATCTTCTTGGCCGCTTCGTCCCCATTGTTGCGGGCGAGCGCAATCAACGCCTCGTCCCGGCGCCCGCGGCCGAACAGCCAGCGCGGAGACTCCGACAGTCGGAAAGCGCCGAAAAACAGGATAATGCCGGGAATGCAGGACACCCAGAAAATCGTCTGCCAAGCATGAATCTTCGTGGCCCGCAGCACTTCGCGCGTCGTCTCGAGTTCATTGGCCACGCTCTCCACGTGCCACGCAGTGAAAAGCCCGATGAAGGCGGCAAACACAAGCCCCACCGTCAGCAGAAACTGGAACATGCCCGTTCCCTTGCCCCGCGCGTCGGCTCCCAGGCACTCCGCCAAATACAGAGGAACCACCACGCCCACGAGACCGGCGCTCGCCCCCTGCAGGATGCGGCCGCCCATCAGCATATCGAAGCGGCCGTCGGAGAAACAGATGACCGGGATGCTCAGGCTGAAGAGCAGCGCCGCCGTGATGATAATGGCCTTGCGCCCGAAAATGTCCGCCAGCATCCCGGCGAACAGCGAAGAGAGAACGCTGCCGAGAAGCACGGCCGCCACCACCTGGGACAACTCACCGGGCGTATAGGACGAAGTCTGTTCAATATACGGCAGAGCGGCGGCAATGATGCCGACATCCACTCCATACAGCAAACCGCCAAGCCCCGCCATGACCAGAAGATAGCGGGCATAATTCCTCACAGACGCGGGAAGCTCACAAGCAGCCTTGGTACTCATAACACCCCCGAGTATATCTGTTTCCCGGCGGCTCTGCAATCACAAAGTTTTCACCGCGCCGCCCCGGTTCCCGCGGCGAACACCCCGGATGAGAGACTCCGCCGATCTCCCCGGGAAAAAGCGGCTTGACACGGCGGTGCGGCAGGAGCCTAATGGGGGCATGCCCAAGTATGAAGGCGAACAAGTGCTGGTCGTTCCCCGGGCCGTCTTTGACGAGGCGGGGTCTTTTCAGGGCGTCTCTCTGGAACCTGAGCGCTATCTGCGCGCCTTTCTGAGGCCGGGCGCGGCTCGATACATGGATCGCGAGGCGGCGGAGGGGGATCCCTCGTTCAAGCAGCTGATCGCCTACGGCATCTTTCTTCATCAGAAGCGCATCCTGGCCTACACGCGCGGCCGGAGCGGCGGGGAGGCACGCCTGCACGCAAAACTTTCCCTCGGCATCGGCGGCCACATCAACCCGGTAGACGGTCTGGCGGACAACCTCGGCACCTACATGGCCGGCGTCGAGCGGGAAATCCGCGAAGAGATCTCGTTTGCAGGGGCGGCCCGGCAGAAAATCGCGGCCATAATCAACGACGACAGCAACGCCGTGGGGTCGGTGCACCTGGGCGTCGTGCACCTGTTCGAGCTCGAAACGCCCGACGCCGTCTCCAACGAAACAGCCCTGACCAGCCTGCGCTTTTATGACCCGCAGGAACTCCGCGCCGAGTACGACCGACTCGAGACATGGTCCCAGCTCTGCCTGGACGCACTGGGGCAGTTCTAGTCGTTATTGAACGGCTGCGGGGGTGCGGACGTCGCACGGGGGATAAAAGGAACGTATCTTGTCCCCCCACCCGATGAAATATTTCACGCGCACCCCCAAGACATGGACGGCGCTGCTGGCGCTCTCCCTTTCCGGATTGACAGCTCAGGAGGAAAATCAGCCCTCCCCCTATCTCGACACGCGGCAGGGCTGGGATCCCGCCTTTCTGTCCGAAGAAAACGTGAGCCCGAGCCTGCGCAAGAGCCTGCCCGCTGAGAAGCAGCAAACGGGCCGCGTCAAGGGCGTGCCCACCCCCGCGGTCATCCGCGCACAGGATCGGCGCTCCACCCGCGCGCCAGGCGGCTGCCCCGTCTTCTTTCCCTCATCCGCCCCGAAAATGATGCCTTATCTGGACGGCACCTACATTTTCGGCAACACCTGCATCGAACCGGGCGCCCTCATCGACGAGGATCTTCTTTCCACGGCGGCGCAGAAGGTGAAAACGGCGGCTTCCGACATCGGCCTGCAATATTCCCTGAAGCACGGGTACAACTACACAGGCGTCTCCGGAGACGTTCTGCCCGGCTCGCAGCGCAGTTTCAACGCCTACAACGTGAGCCTGCTCGCAAACTGGTTTCTCGTCAATTCGCACGACGGCAGCAGCGGACTTTTCCTCGCCGCAGAATTCGACTGGGGCGCGGGGATGGACTACAACCAGCGCCGGGCCGGCGCCGCGGACAGCCTGGGCTCTCTGCAAAACCCGCAGGGATCGGCGCGCAGCGGCGGCCCCTTCCTCGCCAACCTGAGCCTGGGGCTCAGCCTCTTTGAAGGCAAGTGGGTGATCATGGCCGGGCAGATCGACACATCGAACTACATCGATCAGAACGCCTACTCCAACTCCGGCTTCAACAACCTCGTCAACCAGTGCTTCAACAACAATCCCGCCCTTCCCCTCCCCTGGGCCAACTGGGGTTACCAGACGTCCTGGCAGCCCTGCGGCTCCTTCTATCTGATGTACGCCGGTTCCGGAAACAACACCCCTCTCAACCACAACCCATTTCACTACATCAACGCGAAGGCGTGGACACACCTGGCCGAGGCGGGCTTCATCGCCGACGACGTCGCGGGGATGGGTCCCGGCACGCTGCGCCTCCAGTACTGCCTGACATCTTCGGGTTCGAACACCGGCTCGGGCGGGGCGCTCAATTTCCAACAGCAGCTGGGCAAACAAAGCAGAGTGGGCTGGTTCGGCCGCCTGGGATTCATGGATGAAGACGCGGCGGCCTTCAACGGCGTGAAAAGCGCGGCGACCACGGGCCTCGTCTTCCAGTCCCCCTTCCGCAGACGGGGAGCGGACAACAACAACCAGATCGCTCTGGGAGTGCTCTGGCTCAAGCCAGCCGAGAGCGAAAAGCCCTGCGCGCACAAAAACGAATACGGCGTCGAACTTACGTACGTCATGCAGATCACCCCCACCATGACCCTTCAGCCGGACATCCAGCTCGTCAAGAACCCCATTCACGGCCAAGGGAAAAGCACGGCCGTCGTCTTCCAAATCCAGAACGTGTGGAGCTGGTAGGCCGCGGACGGGGCGCCGCCTCAGGCCGGAACGCGGGCGAGAAAAGCCGCGAGATCGGCGGCGTAGAGTCCGGGCTCCAGCAGAAACGAATCATGCCCCTTGGCGGAGCGAACGAACCTGAGCTCCACCGGAACGCCGGCCCGAGTCAGCTCGGCGGCCAGCTCCTCCTGAGCCGCCACGGGGAAACAGGCATCGGTATCGATCCCGAAAACGAGAAAGGGAACGGCATGGCGCCGGCAGCCGGCCATGGCCTCAGAAAAGGAGGCCGCCCCGGCCGTGCGCAGCAAGTCAAAGCTGATCCACATATCCGAGATGCGGATATAGGAATTGGCGTCGAAGCGGCGGGCGAACTTCGTGCCCTGGTGGAGCATGTAACTCTGCGTACTGCGCGTCGGCTCATACCACGTGAGCATGCCGTAGCGGCCGCCGGCTTCGGCGCGGGCCCGGCTCTCCAGTCCCTGCAGGCAGACAAACGCCTTATGGCCGATAATGCGCGCGAGCGCCAGACCGCGCGCCGGCGGATCCTCCGCCGGATAGAAACCGCCCCGATAAAGAGGATCCAGCTCGATGGCGAGAATCTGTTCAAAAACGGAAAGCTGGTGCTCGATCAGGGGGCGCCAGCCCGAACCGATGGACACGACGCCTTTCGTGCGCTCCGGGAAAAGAGCGGCGAAAGCCATCGCCACAAGCCCGCCCACCGAAGGCCCCACAAGCAGGGCGCGCTCCACCCCGAGAAAACTGAGCAGCAACGCATTTATCCGCGCCTGATCCCCTGCCCTCACCAAGGGGAAGCGCCCGCTCCAGGGCGCGCCGTCCGGATGCGGCGAGCAGGGGCCGGAGCTGCCGTAGCAGCCGCCCAGCAAATTTGCGCAGATGATGAAATATCGATCCGTATCCAGCGGTTTGCCGGGGCCGATCATGCGCTCCCACCATCCCTCAAAGTTTTCCGGCTGCCACAAGGCGCCCGTGCCGGGCACGGCGGGATTCCATCCGCAAGCGTGCTGGCTGCCCGTCAGCGCGTGGAAGAGCAGCACCGCGTTCGAAGCTTCGGCATTCAGCGTGCCGTAGCTCTCAAAGGCCACCTGCACGGAGGGAATGCGCACGCCGCCCTCCGTGGTGAAATCTCCGGGGGAGAAAAAACCGGTTTCCACACGCACCGGCGCCTCGGCTTCATCCATGAGCGGCCGCGACCTCATTCCGACATCTTCTCGAGAGCCTCTTTTGCCGGAGCGAACCCCCGCGCGGCGGCTCTGCCATACCACAAAGCGGCTTCGGCAGAATTCCTCTCCACCCCGATCCCCTGATCATAGCACACCCCCAAGTTGTACTGCGCCTGCACAACACCCTGGGCGGCGGCGAGGCGAAAATACCGGGCGGCTTCCGCCGGATTCTTCTCCGTGCCCACCCCGTTTCTGTAATAGATCGCGAGATTGTACTGAGCCAGCGGAAAGCCCTGCCGCGCCGCCATGCCGTACCACTTGAACGCCTCCGCGGGATCCTTCCCGACGCCGAACCCCCGCTCGCAGCACACTCCCAAATTGAACTGCGCGGCGGCAAACCCCTGCTCGGCGGCCCTGCGGTACCAATACACGCTCTGCCCGGGATCCCTCTCCACGCCCTCGCCCTCTTCATAGCACCGCCCCAAATTATTCTGCGCCTGGGAAAGCCCCTGCTCGGCAGCCTTGCGGTACCAGCGCACGGCTTCCTCCGGATCCTTCCGCTGCATGCCGCGTCCTTCCGCGCAATAGATCCCCAAGTTGATCTGCGCGCAGGCATTGCCCTGCTCGGCGGCCCTGCGGTACCAATGCGCCGCCTTCCTTTCGTTTTTCCCCACGCCCACGCCCGTCTCGTAACAGCAGGCCAATTCAAACTGGGCGGGCGCGTGCCCCTGTTCGGCCGCTATTCCATACCAGAGAACGGCGCTGTCCATATCGGCCTGCATGCCCATGCCGGAGGCATAGCGGCGGGCCAAATCGTACTGAGCCTGCACGTCTCCGCCGAGAGCTCTGGTCTTGAGCTCCTCAGTCGATTCCGGAGCCTTCCCGAGCTCGGGCAGCACATCGCTCCAGATACTTCCGGAGTCCTGCGCGCACAGAAGGGCTCCCCCGGCGGCGGCCACCCACGCCGGCGCAAGACAGACCGCAAGCCGCCGAAAAATTTCCACGGGAAGAACGATGCGCTTTTTCATGCTATGTCGGGGAGATCAAGACGAGAGAAAAGTTCCGAAAGGAGGCTCCGGCATCCGGAGAAAGAGCGGCGGGCGAAGACCTTCACAGCCCCGGCTCCGAACAAAAGAGACCGGACAGGCGTTCCGGTCTCTCGAGAAAGGAGGCGGGGAGGATCGGACGGCTCACTTCACGCCTTTCTTGCTCAGACGCGTGCCGGCCGTGGCGCCCTGGCGGGCCTTGAATTTCGGGTTGCTCTTGCAGATGACATACAGCGTGCCCTTGCGCTTGACGATCTGGCAGTCCGCATGGCGGCGCTTCATGGAGGCGAGTGAAGAAAGTACTTTCATGATTGGTTCGACATGGTTGAAGATTTTCGTCGGGGGAGCGATTATAGCATTTCGCCCCCGAATGTAAAGTCCTATTTTCCCGCAGCGCGATTTTTCAGGCGTCCCGGGGGCAAATGCGCGGCAGGGCTCTCCGCCTTCCCGTTCCGGCGCAGGGTGCGTTTCGTATTGCACACCGCGGGAGAAACGTGTACTCTTCGCCCATGCGGAAACCACAGCAAAACCAGGTTGACGGCGTGCTGCTCATCGACAAGCCGAAAGGCTACACTTCGCACGACGCCGTCGCCGTCGCCAGGCGGGCATTCAACACCAAAAAAATCGGCCACTGCGGCACGCTCGACCCCATGGCCACGGGACTGCTCATCCTCGTGCTGGGACGCGCCACCAAAATGCAGGATCTTTTCATGGGCGAAGACAAGGAATATCGCGCCACCCTCCGGCTGGGCATCGAAACCGCCAGCGGCGACGCCGAGGGAGAAGTGACCGCCCGCGCGGAGGTCCGGACCGGGCCCGAGGAAATCCGCCGCATCTTCGAGCGGTATCAGGGGGAATTCGACCAAATCCCCCCGATGGTCTCGGCCATCAAAAAAGACGGGGTGCCTCTCTACAAAATGGCGCGTCAGGGCAAGAGCGTCGAGCGCGAACCCCGCCGAGTGCGCATCAGCTCCTTCAGCATCGACCGCATCGAAATCCCGGAAGTCGACTTCACCATCTGCTGTTCCAAGGGATTCTACGTGCGCGCCTACGCGCACGACATCGGGCGGGACCTCGGGTGCGGCGCCCATCTCGCGGAGCTGCGCCGCACGCGTTCCGGCGGCTTCCGGGTGGAAAGCGCCCTTCCGGCCGAACAGCTCAAGACGCTCCCGGGCGAAGAACTCCGATCCCGCCTGCTCACCATCGAAGACATCGCCCGCCTGCGCGGCGTCTCCTGACCTCTCCCCAACCCCGTTCACCGCCTTGATCCACTGCCGCTCCTTCGAGGATCTCCGTACGCTCTCCGCGCCCGTATCGTGGGCGATGGGCTTTTTCGACGGCGTGCACCGCGGGCATGCGCGGGTGCTGAAAGCGGCGCGCCGTCCCGGCGCGGCGCACGGCGTGCTCACTTTCGAAAACCACCCGCTCACCGTTCTCCGCCCGGGGGATGCGCCTCCCCTCATCGTACCCGACACCGCCGTCAAGGAGCGCCTCATCCGCGAACTCGGGGCAGAAGTGCTCCTCTCACTGCCTTTTTCGCCGGAACTGGCCTCGTGGACGGCTCCGGAATTCCTCGGCCGCCTCTGCGCCGCCTGCCGCTGCGTCCATGTCGCCGTGGGGGGCAACTGGCGCTTCGGCGCCGGGCGGGCGGGCGACGCCGCCTTTCTCGAAACCGAGGGAAGCCGCCTCGGGTTCGCCGTGACCCGCGTGCCGCTCAAGACGAGCCGGGGCGAAGTGATCTGCAGCTCGGTCATCCGCCGCCATCTTTCGGAAAACCGTTTCGCCCGCGCACTCGAGCTGCTGGGGCACCCTCTCTGGATGAGCGGCACAGTAACCGCCGGGCGGCGTCTGGCGCGCCGCTGGGGCTTTCCGACGGCGAATGTGGCCGTGAAATCGGGCGTCCTTCCGCCGTTCGGCGTCTATGCCGTGCGGGTGCACACCGGGGGGAGGCTCCGCCCCGGCATCGCCAACTTCGGCATCCGCCCCACAGTAGATCGTCAGCCCTCCGCCCCCATTCTGGAAGCCCATCTCTTCGACTTCGCGGAAGACCTGTACGGGGCGCGGCTGGAAGTGGAGCTGCTCCGCCTCCTGCGGCGCGAACGGAGCTTCCCCGGGCAGGACGCACTCCGCCGCCAGATCGCATGCGACGCGGCCGAGGCGCGGCGCTTCTTTTCATCGCGCCCCGACGCGGCGGACGCGGGTTCAGTATCTCACTGAGCCAGGCAAAAAAAGGAAAGGGGAGCGGCGGCGGAGAACCTGCCGGCGATTTCGGCCGGTGCGGAAACGCGGGCCGCACTAAAAGAGTGTGGAGTGTGGTGCGGGACGCGGAGAGTGAATTTTTTTTTTTTTTGGGGGGGGGAGGCGGGGCAGGCTCAGGCGATCACTGCGCCGAAGGGCGGTAGGGCTTGGAATCGAGCAGAGCTCGCACCTGGCCGAGCAGAAAGAAAGAGCCGCAGATAAGCACGGGGCGGGGTGCGCGAAGCACGGCGTCCAGCGCTTCGCCGAGCGCGGCGGCGGGGCGGACGCGCGCACCGTCCACCCCGGCGGCACGCAGCCTGCCGGCGGTATCGGCCGGCGCGGAAACCCGCGGAGAATCCACCGGGGGAAGAATCCATTCCTCCACGAGGGGCGCCAGAACCCCGGCAACGCCGGACACATCCTTGTCGGCCGAGACGGCGAAGAGACACCGCGCCTTCCTCCCGGGGAAAACCCGGCGCCAGGTATCCGCCAACACGCGGGCCGCGTGGGGATTATGCGCACCGTCCATCACGACGCCGGGAAACACCTCTTCAAAGCGGCCGGGCCACTGCACCCCGCTCAGCCCCCCGGCCACCGCCGCTTCGGGGAGGGGGCATCCGGCGGCCTCGAGAGCGGCAAGCGCAAGAGCGGCGTTCATGCGCTGGTGATCCCCGACGAGACCGCACGGCCACGGCGAGGGCTCGGCGACATACTGCACGCGGGTATCCAGCGCGCGGGCGCGGGCGTCGAGCACGCGCGCCGCCTCCTCCGGCTGGGGCGAAGAAACCACCGGCGTCCCCCGCTGGATGATGCCGGCCTTCTCCCCCGCGACCGCAGCGATCGAATCGCCGAGATACTGCATATGATCCAGACCGATCGGAGTGATCGCGGCCGCGCTCTTGGGCACGGCGTTCGTGGCGTCGAGCCGTCCCCCCATCCCGGTCTCCAGGATGATGAGCTCCGCCTTCTCCTCCGCAAAATAGCGCATGGCCAGCGCCAAGGCCAGCTCGAAAAACGTGGGCGGGCTTTCCCAGTCCGCCGCGAGACCGCGCAGAACCGCGAGATGGCGCTCCACCGCCTCGTCGGGAATCATCTCCCCGTTCACGCGGATGCGCTCATGAAAGCGCACCAGATGCGGGGAGGTGAAAAGCCCCGTCCGCAGCCCGGCCCGCCGCGCGACGGCTTCCGCCATGGCGCAGGTGGAGCCCTTTCCGTTCGTGCCGGCCACGTGAATCACCCGCGCCCCGCAGGGAAGCGCCCCGCATGCGGCGAGCAGCCGGGCGACGGCGTCCAGCCCCGGCTTGACGCCGAATCTCTGGGCGGAATACAGCCAATCCAGCATAGTCTGATTCGCGGTCCGGCACATGGGAGCCTCTTCATCTCGGCCGGGGAACGTCCTCCCCGGTATTCAATATCGGTAGAAATCCGGCTTGTACGGCCCCTCCACGGGCACGCCGATATAATCCGCCTGCTTCGGGGAAAGAGCAGTGAGATGCGCGCCGAGCTTGTCCAGATGCAGGCGGGCGACTTCCTCATCGAGCCTCTTCGGGAGCACCTCCACGCCGGGCGCGCGTGTCCCCCGCCGCTCCCAGAGCGCGATCTGGGCGAGCACCTGATTCGTGAAACTGTTGGACATCACGAAGCTGGCGTGCCCCGTGGCGCACCCCAGATTGACGAGGCGCCCCTCGGCGAGGAGAAAAATGCTGTGGCCGTCCGGGAACGTGTACTTGTCCACCTGCGGCTTGATGTTCAGGCGCGTGACGCCCGGGCAGGCATCGAGCCCCGCCACTTGGATCTCATTGTCGAAATGGCCGATGTTGCAGACGATCGCCTGATCCTTCATGCGCTCCATATGCTCCACGCGGATAATATCGCAATTGCCCGTGGCGGTGACGTAGAGATCGCCCCGGCCGAGCGTCTCTTCGACCGTGAGCACGCGATAGCCCTCCATCGCGGCCTGCAGGGCGCAAATGGGATCGGCCTCGGTGACAATCACCCGGGCGCCGAGCCCGCGCAGAGCCTGCGCGCAGCCCTTGCCCACATCGCCGTAGCCGCAGACCACGGCCACCTTGCCGGCCAGCATCACGTCCGTAGCGCGCTTGATGCCGTCCACCAGCGACTCGCGGCAGCCGTAGAGATTGTCGAACTTCGACTTGGTAACGGAATCGTTCACGTTGACGGCCGGGAAAAGCAGCGTCCCCGCCGCGGCCATGCGGTAAAGGCGGTGCACCCCGGTAGTGGTCTCCTCCGACACGCCCGCGATTTCGGGCAGCCAGCGATGGAAGACCCCCGGCCTCTCCCGGCCGATCTTCCCGAGCAGCGCCTTGACGACGGCCTCTTCCCGGCTTTCGGGAGGGGAGCCGATCCACGGGGAGCCTTCCTCCATCTCATACCCCTTGTGGAACAGAAGAGTGGCGTCTCCTCCGTCGTCCACAATCAGCTGGGGGCCCAATCCGCCGGCATGGCAGAGAGCCCGCCACGTGCAGTCCCAGTATTCCTCGAGCGTCTCGCCCTTCCAGGCGAAAACGGGCACGCCCGCGGCGGCGACGGCGGCGGCGGCGTGATCCTGAGTGGAAAAAATGTTGCAGCTGGCCCAGCGCACTTCGGCGCCGAGCGCCCTGAGGGTCTCGATCAGCACGGCCGTCTGGATAGTCATGTGCAGCGAGCCGGTGACGCGCACACCCGCGAGCGGGCGCAGCGGAGCGTATTTTTCGCGGCAGGCCATCAGGCCGGGCATCTCGTGTTCGGACATCTCGATCTCGCGCCGGCCGAAACCGGCCAGGGAGAGGTCGCGTACGGCAAAATCTTCCATAGCGTTCACGGGAAAAAAGTTCAGCCTTGTCTGAGAGCTTCGAGCCGGGCGGGATCAAGCGTCTCCCAGGGGAGATCGCCCTTGGTGAAGTGCCCGTAGTTGGTACTGCGGCGGAAAATGGGGCGGGTGAGGCCGAGCGCGCGCACCATATCGGCGGGCTTGAAAGAGAACACGCCGCGCACGCGATCGACAATGGCGCGCTCATCGATAGCCGCCGTGCCGAAACAATCCGCATCGACGCTCACGGGCTCGGCGCGCCCGATCGCGTAGGCAACCCGGATCTCACAGCGGGCGGCGAGCCCCGCGGCCACAATGTGCTTGGCCGCCCAGCGGCACATATACGCGCCGGAGCGATCCACCTTCGAACAATCCTTGCCGGAGAACGCGCCCCCGCCGTGCCGGCTCATGCCGCCGTAGGTATCCACGATGATCTTGCGCCCCGTCAGGCCGCAGTCGCCCTCCGGCCCGCCCGTCACGAAGCGGCCCGTGGGGTTGACGAGATACTCCGTCTCCGCGGTAAGCAGGCGGGCGGGGAGCACGCTCCGCACGAGATCCGTGCAGAAGGCGCGGATCTCGCCGAGGCCCGCGCTTGGAGCGTGCTGGGTCGAAAGCACCACATTCACAATCCGGCGGGGTTCCCCGTCCGCGTACTCCACCGCCACCTGCGACTTGCAGTCCGGCCTCAGCCAGCTGACTTCGCGATCTTTCCGGGCCCGGGCGAGACGCCGCGTGACAGTGTGGGCGAACATCACGGGGGCGGGCATGTACTCGGGCGTCTCGCGCGTGGCGAAGCCGAACACGATCCCCTGATCCCCGGCGCCCTGTTCCGCGCCCTCCTTCCCGTCGGCGGGGGCGGCGTCCACTCCGCGCGCAATATCGGGCGATTGTTCGGTAATCAGATTGGTGATCGCCGCCGTGCCGGCGTTGAAGCAGGCGTCGTCCTCCCGCGTGCAGTAGCCGATTTCGCGGATCGTCCCGCGGACGACCCGTTCATAATCGACCACAGCCCGGGTAGTGATCTCGCCCGCGAGAATGACCTGATCGCTTTTCACCAGGGTCTCGCAGGCCACGCGGCTCTCGGGATCCTGCTCCAGGCAGGCGTCGAGAACAGCATCGGAAATAGAGTCGGCCACCTTGTCGGGGTGTCCCTCTCCTACGGATTCGGAAGTAAAAATGTGCGTATGTTTCATCCTTGAGCGCCCGTCGCTTCATGCGGGGCTGTCTCCACATGGTAGACGAAGCCCCCTCTCTTGTCAATCTCCTGTCCCGTTTCCGGAAAATTGTCCGCGCGCGCCTCCCGCCGGCCCGCCCTGCCCGGATTCAAAGAGGATTGGGCGCGAACGCCTCCCGAAACGCGGCAAAGGGCGTGATCAGCGGAATGAGCCCGTTGTAGAGCACCGTGCCCGGAACATCGACCGCCACGGCGTCCAGCGCGGTGAGCGTCCAGCGCAGGGGCGGCCACATCTGCCGGACGATCCCGACGGCCACCACCTGGTCGGCGGAATCCGCCCCCGCCGCGCCCAAATCGGCCGTAATCGGAATGCGCCCGGCCGAGGCGGCGGGGAACTCCGCGGCGGGAATCCACGCGCCTCCGCCGGAGGCGATTTCCTTGTGGAGGAGCTCCGCCATATCGCACCCGCTCGTCTGGGTGAGCGCCAGCGCCAGCTCCCGGGAAACGGGGTGGAAGCCCCACGCCTCCTTCTCCTTCGGCTCGAACGCAAAAGTGGTGCGGAGATCCGTCAGCAGCACGGAATCCCGCACCCAGGGCGGGGAGAGCGTGAAATTTCTCTCTTCGCACCGGATGTAGTACCGGCCTCCCCGCTGCCACACCGCCCGGGCCGAGCCCAGGTGGTACCCGCGATACACCGTGCCCGCCTCGCTCACCTGTTTCGCCGTCTGCACGCGGGCGCACTGCGCGCAGGCGCAGGCGCACACAACCGCCGGGATCAGCCGCAACACCAGCTTCATGTCCCACAGTCTAGCATGCCGGCTCCCCGTAATCAAGCGCACGGTGCGTCCCGCCGCGCGCTCGGAAATAAAACGCAGATCGGGCTTGCGGCGGGCGGCGCCGGCGGGGTATACTGGGGCTCCCCGCCCCACGGGCGGCGAATATCCGCGATGAGCCCGAACCAGGAAAGCGAAGCCGCTCCGAAGCC
>JAJQGU010000044.1 GCA_021200315.1 Akkermansiaceae bacterium | reverse complement strand
CCATTAACCTTTCAAAGAAATTAGACGATTGTGGTTGCTGTAGCATTCAAAATGCTGTAGGCGGGTGCGTTTTTCCTTTCCGGGGCGGCGGGAATTCACGGTGCGTCGGATGACGTCGCGGAGGTTTTCCTCTGCAGTTCGCCGGAGTTCCCGCGTTTGACGAGCCAGACGAGCAGCAATGAAATGTCCGCCGGAGTGACGCCGGGGATGCGGGAAGCCTGACCGATGGAGGAGGGCTTGATGCGGCTGAGTTTTTGCACTGCCTCGGTCTTGAGACCATGAATGCGGGAGTAGTCCAGATCGGCCGGGATGGGGCGTCCTTCAAGTCTGACGATGCGTTCGGCCTGCTTGAGCTGGCGTTCGATGTGGCCGGCATAGGCGATCTCCGTGACGATTTGATCCCATAGTTCCACATGGAACATTGTCCGCAGGGGATTCGGCAGAGCCTTCCAAGAGTTGTCGGGCCGGCGCAGCCAGAGGTCGAGAGGGATCCCGTCATGGTGCATCGTGCGGATTTTCTCAACGCCTCGTGTGATCGCCTCTTTTTTCTCTTCCGCGGCTTTTCCGGCGGCGTCGGGGACGAGTCCGAGCCAGGCGGCAAGGGGGGTCAGGCGGAGGTCGGCGTTGTCCTGTCGCAGCAGAAGACGCATTTCGGCGCGGCTGGTAAACATGCGGTAAGGCTCGTCGATGCCGCGGGTGACGAGGTCATCGATCATCACGCCGATGTAGGACTGGTCGCGCCGCAGCACGAGGGGGGGGAGTCCGCGCAGCTTGAGGGATGCGTTGGCTCCGGCAATCAGCCCTTGGGCGGCGGCTTCCTCGTAGCCTGAAGTGCCGTTGATCTGGCCGGCGAAATAGAGGTTCTCCACACGCTTGGTTTCGAGTGTGGAAAACAACTCAACAGGAGGAACGAAGTCGTATTCCACCGCGTATCCGGGGCGGATGAGCTCTGCGCGTTCGAGGCCGGGGATGGTGTGGATGAACTCGAGCTGCGCGGCGCAGGGCAGGGAGGTGGAGACGCCGTTGAGATAGAATTCTTCGGTGCTGCGGCCTTCGGGTTCGAGGAAGATCTGGTGGCGGGGTTTGTCCGCGAAGCGCATGATCTTGTCTTCGATCGAAGGGCAGTAGCGCGGTCCCGTGCCCTCGATTATTCCGCTGTAGAGCGGACTGTGCCTCAAATTGGCGCGGATGATGTCATGCGTTCTCTCCGTGGTGAAGGTGATGAAGCAGTCGCTTTGCCGGATCTTGAATTCGGAATCGGCGAACAGGTTGAGCGTGCAGGCGGGTTCGGTCTCCCGATGCAGAAGAACGGCGGAACGCAGGCTGAAGAGCGGCGGGGGGTCATCGCCGAGTTGGACGGAGCATGCCTTGAAATCGATAGTGGACTTCTTGACGCGCGGAGATGTGCCCGTCTTGAAGCGAGCGAGGGGAAAGCCCAGACGGGTGAGCGCGGCCGATATGCCTGAAGGGGGGCAACCCAAGCGGCCGCCGGGCAGATGGCGCAGACCCACATGCAGCAATCCGTGCATGAATGTTCCCGCACACAAGACGACGCTGCGGGCTTCGAGGTCGGTGCCCCAGGCGGTTGTCACACCGCGCACGCGCCCTGCGGCGTCGACGCGGATATCCACCACTTCGCCTTGAAACAGACTCACTCCGGGTGTCGTTTCCACGACGTGTTTCATGCGGGCGCGGTAGGCGAGTTTGTCGCATTGGGTACGCGGCGCCCGCACGCTGGGTCCCTTGGAAGCGTTGAGCATGCGGAATTGGATGCCTGTAGCATCGGCGTTGAGACCCATGGCGCCGCCGAGTGCGTCGATCTCGCGCACAATATGCCCTTTGGCGAGTCCGCCTATGGCCGGGTTACACGACATCTGGCCGATTGTGTCGAGATTCTGTGTGATCAGAGCCGATGAACAGCCCAGCCGTGCGGCGGCCAGGGCGGCTTCGATTCCGGCGTGACCGCCTCCGATCACCAGCACGTCGAATTTCTGGAAAGAGGCGGCCGGCATTATGCGGTGAGAGCTGCGAACAGCTTGTAGAAAATATCCCTCGCGTCGAGCCCGCTCGACACGAGGGCGCGGTCGGCGTCGGCGCAGGCAGCCAGCCTTTTTTTGAGCACGTGGAGCGGCGTTTCCGCGCATCTCCGCGCGGCCAGGAAGATCGGGTAGACGCTTAGAGAGCCGTCCTTCTTGCGGGGAATGATGGCCTGAGCCTCGGCGGGAAGAGAGGCGATCCAGTGTTCAAATTCACGGCTGTTGGCGGCGGAAAGACCGTAGGTCTTAATCAGGACGCCGGCGACCAGGCAATTGCGCATGGAGGGAATAACCGCCGCACGCATGATCGCCACCGGCTGCTCTCCGATTTCGAGCTGGCGGTTCACCAGAGCGATAGCCTGCCGGCAATTGCCGGCTTCGAGCGCGCGAGATATTTCGAACACTACGCCCGTCCTCGAAACAGCCACCATCAGTTCCACATCCTCCTCAGTTACTTGACGGCGGGAGGGACCAAGATACACGTCAATCTTGTCGAGTTCACTGGCGATCTGCCGCGAGGATTCATTCACGCGATGGATAAAAAGCTCGAGAGCCTGCGAGGAAAATTGGAGGCCGCGTTTCTCCGCTGTCCTGATCACCAGGGAGGAGAGTTCTGTCTCCCAACCTTGCCGAGCGGTGTCGATCTTGGTAAATTCCCGGCATTCGGCATATAGCTGCAGTTTTTTGAAAAAGGAGCGGCGTTTGTCGATCCCGCCCGCGGAGAGCAGAAAACGCATTTGGACGGGCAGGCGGCCGAGGCAGTCCGCCAGATCTTCAAGACGCCTCTGCACGATTTCCGAACGGGCTTGGACTGTATCGCCAAGGAAATTCGCGCCTCTCAGCCACACTACTTTCGGGCCGGGGAAGAATGGAGGAGTCCTCAATGCGGCAATTACCTCGGCGCAGAGGGAATCCGCCTCGTCCACCGTGGCGCAGGAACCGTCGATTATTTCATGCGCAAAGGAATCTGTGCCTTGCGTCCATTCTGTGAATACACGCTTCGCCTCGGCCGAGACGACTCCTTCGTCGCTTCCGAATACCGCCATATTGACAGCCTGTTCCGCCATAGCCACCGCACGTTCATTAAAGCAGAAAAACGGAGGAGTGGGAAGTGAAATCGCGCGTGGGCGGCAGGAAGGTGCCCCGTACGCGTCTTTGGCTGGCAAACGCTCCTACAAAGCGGCGGCGTGCGCATGCTTCAGTACGTAGCCGCGGTCAATGGCGTCCATTGCGTCGAGCAGAGCGGCGGCGAAGGTGCCTGGGCGGGAGCTTTGGGAAAAAGCCCATTCCCCAGCCAGACCCATGAGTACGGCGGTGGATACGGCGGCCTGGAGGGGAGTGGGAGAAACGGTGGCGCAGGCGGCGGCGAGAGCCCCCATCGAACAGCCCGTGCCCGTCATGCGGGACATCAGAGCATGTCCGTTTTCTATGGAGAATGTACGAATACCATCCGTGGCGTAGTCGATGCGCCCCGTGACGAGCACCACGGCGCCCGTTTCACGAGCGAGCAGAGCGGCGGCTTCCAGAGCCTCCGCGCTGGAACAAGTACTCTCCGGTCCGCGGGTTCGGGCAGGGTGACCAGCCAAGGCTCGAATTTCGGAGGCGTTTCCGCGTATGATTTTTGGTGTCTGTTCTTTAAGAATCATAGCCAGGTGGGTGCGCAGAGAAAGCGCACCCACTGCCACGGGATCGAGCACCCAAGGGATGCCGGCTTCGTTTGCGGCTTGAACGGCGGCCAGCATGGCTTTGCCTTGGCTGCGGGTGAGGGTGCCGAGGTTGATCAGAAGAGCCTGCGCTCCGCCGTGAATCATTTCGGCGGCCTCCTGCGGATCATTGAGCATGGCAGCCACGGCGCCCACGGCCAGCAGCAGGTTGGCGGTGAGTGGCTGCACCACGGAGTTCGTGAGAGAAAGGACAAGGGGAGCCCGCGATCGGATTCTCTCTAAATCGTCGGCCGCCCCCCTGGCCGGATTGCAAGGTGAAGGGTGCATGACGATAAGATCAGGCGAGCAGGGCGCGGGCTGCTGCTGCTGGGTCTTCGGCGCCGCAGAGAGCGGAGACCACGGCGATGCCGGCGGCCGTGCCGGTGGCGCGCACTTGGCGTGCGCGCTCCGCATTCAGCCCGCCGATCGCCACCACGGGCACGGGAGCCGTTGCGGCCAGCGCGGCGAAACCTTCCACGCCCAATGCGGGCGGAGCGTTTAACTTCGACACCGTAGGGAACACCGGTCCCATGCCCAGATAATCCACCAGAGAGAAGTCCACAGCCTGGAGCTGGGCGGCGTTTGAAACCGAAAGCCCCAGAATTCTCTGGGATCCGATCAGGGAACGCACAATCGGCACGGGAAGATCTCGCTGCCCGATGTGGACGCCGTCCGCTTCCAACGCGAGAGCCAAGTCAATGCGGTTATTGACGATGAAAGGAATGGAACGCGAAGCCAGAAAATCGCGCAGAGGCAGAGCCTCCCGGTAACAGGTTCCCCCGTCCGGGTTGACAGAGCGATACTGCACGACGCTCACTCCGCCGTCCACAGCCTTTTGAACCGTCTCCAGAAGGCTGCGGCGGCATTTCGGCGCTTCGTCCGTAACAAGGTACAGACTCAGGTCTATAACGTTCATAGCATTCCGGAAAATGAGGGGTCAGTCTGTGAAGAGCGCGGTGGACAAATAGCGATCCCCTGTGTCGGGGAGCAGAGCCACGATGGTCTTGCCAGCGTTTTCGGGGCGTTCGGCCAGTTTCGTAGCTGCCCAAAGAGCAGCCCCCGAGGAAATCCCCACCAGCACGCCATCCGTGCGGGCCAGCTCCTTTCCTGTGGTGAAGGCATCTTCATTCGGCACGGTGATTACCTCATCGTAGATTCCGGTGTCGAGCGTCTCGGGCACGAAGCCGGCGCCTATGCCCTGGATTTTGTGCGAACCGGCCGTTCCCTGCGTCAGCACGGGAGAGGAGGCGGGTTCCACTGCGACGATCTTCACTTGAGGGTTCTTCGATTTGAGATACTTGCCCACGCCGGTGATCGTGCCGCCCGTGCCCACGCCGGCCACGAAGAGATCCACCGTGCCATCCGTATCGTCCCAGATTTCAGGGCCTGTCGTGCGGAAATGGGCTTCGGGGTTGGCGGGATTGACGAATTGTCCGGGGATGAAGCTGTCCGCCATCTCGGCGGCGAGCTCCTCCGCCTTGGCGATGGCTCCTTTCATGCCCTGGGAACCTTCTGTGAGCACGAGTTCGGCGCCATAGGCTTTGAGCATATTGCGCCGCTCCACGCTCATGGTCTCCGGCATGGTGAGGATGATGCGGTAGCCGCGGGCAGCGGCCAGGGCGGCAAGGCCGATGCCGGTGTTGCCGCTGGTCGGTTCGATGATGACAGAATCAGGCTTGAGCAGTCCGTCGGCCTCGGCCGCTTCGATCATGGCTTTGGCAATGCGGTCCTTTACGCTGCCCGCCGGATTCAGAGCCTCGATCTTGCCGAGTATGACGGCGTGGAGGTTATGCTTCCTGTTGTAGTTGACGAGCTCCAGAAGAGGAGTGCCGCCCGTGAATTCCGCGATGTTCCTGTAAATTTTCATTGCTGCATGTGGGGATGGAGGTTGTCGGTCAAAGAATAGCTCGGAAGCCGTCTTCCAAGTCCTCGATGAGGTCGTCGATGTGTTCCGTGCCAATGGAGAGGCGCACGGTGTTGGGCTTGATTCCTCCCGCGAGCAGTTCCTCTTCAGTCATCTGCGAATGAGTGGTCGAAGCAGGGTGGATGACGAGGGACTTCACATCGGCCACATTGGCCAACAGGGAGAAGATCTTCAGGCTTTCGCAGAATTTGCGGGCCTGTGCGGAGCCGCCCTTGATTTCGAACGTAAAGATCGAGCCGCCGCCGTTCGGGTAATATTTTTTGTACAGAAGATGGTCGGGATGCTCCGGGAGGGAAGGGTGGTTCACCTTTTCCACTTGAGGATGCTTCGAGAGATATTCAACCACTTTGAGAGCGTTCTGTACGTGGCGCTCCACGCGGAGCGAAAGTGTTTCGAGCCCCTGCAGCAGCAGGAAGGAGTTGAAGGGACTGATAGTAGAGCCCGTATCCCGGAGCAGCGTAGCGCGTATCTTGACGATATAGGCCAGGTCGCCGCAGGCTTCGGTGAATACCATGCCGTGATAACTCGGATTGGGCTTTGAGAGGCCGGGGAATTTGTCATTGCGCGTCCAGTCGAATCGGCCGCTGTCTATGATGACGCCTCCCATGACTGTGCCGTGGCCGCCGATGAATTTCGTGGCGGAGTGCACGACAATGTCTGCGCCGTGTTCGATCGGGCGAAAGAGGAAGGGTGTGGCGAATGTGCTGTCTACAATCAGGGGGATACCGTACCGGTGGGCAACTTCGGCTATGGCCTCCATGTCCGCGATGTCGGAATTCGGATTGCCGAGGCTTTCGATGTACAGGGCTTTGGTGTTCGGCCGGATGGCTCTCTCAAAATTGCCCGCGTCCGAAGGGTCGGTGAAAGTGGTTTCGATTCCGCAGTCCTTCAGCGTGTTGGCGAACAGATTGTAAGTACCCCCGTAGACATTCGTGGCGGAGACGATGTGATCGCCCGCGCACGCGATGTTCTGGATCGCGTAGGCAACGGCCGCAGCTCCGGTGGCCACGGCCAGAGCCGCGGCTCCGCCTTCCAGGGAGGCTATTCTCTTTTCGAAGACATCGGCCGTCGGGTTCATCAGACGAGTGTATATATTGCCGGGGCGTGTCAGCGCAAAGCGGCCGGCACCTTCGTCGGAGTCTTTGAAGACGTACGATGTAGTGGCGTAAATCGGCACGGCGCGGGCATCTGTGGCTGGATCGGGGGTCTCTTGCCCGACATGGAGTTGTCGTGTTTCGAATCGGTATTTTTTACTCATGGTTTAAAATCCTACAGGGATACTGGGAAATAATAGGAAAGCCGGCAGCATAAGTCAAGCGCGGGATACGGAATTTTTCCGTCCCATCCAAAGAAACGTCGTGTCCGGATCGTGCGGCAGGCTCACGAGAGAGCTTTCAGCACATCGTGCAGAATATCCAGCCCGCGGCGGGCGATGTCTTTCGGCAGTGTCAGCGCCGGCACAATGCGCACGGTGTCGGGGCCCGCGGCGACGGTGAGAAGCCCTTTTTCGCGCAGCAGTCCGACAACATAGGCGGATGGGGCGGCGTCCCCGGCTGCGGATGCAAGCCCGGGTTTCAAAGCCACTCCGAGGAGGAGCCCCAAGCCGCGCACATTCTCGACGGCGGGAAGATGCCAGCCCAGAATTTCTGCGCGGATCCAGTCTCCCAGCTGAGCGGCGCGTTCGGGAAGGCGGAGGCGCAATATCTCCTTTACTGTGGCTTCCGCCGTTGCGCAGGCCAGCGGGGTACCGCCGAACGTCGAGCCGTGCGAGCCGGCGTCCATGATGGAGGAAAGTGCGGTTCCGGCCTCGTCATACGCCCGGTCGCTCACGAAAAAGCAACCCATGGGGAAGCCCCCCGCTATGCCCTTGGCGCACGAAACGCAATCCGGGCGGAGTTCCGGTGCTACGGCCTGCCAGCCGAACATGGCACCGCAGCGGCCGAATCCGCACTGCACTTCGTCCATCATGAGCAGGAGATCGTGTTCTCTGCAAAGCCGAGCAACGGCGCGGAGGAACGCCGGCGTGGCGGGATTGACGCCGCCTTCGCCCTGTACGGCTTCGAGCAGGATAGCGGCCGTTCTGCCGTCGATGGCGGCCTCAAGGGCGTCGATGTCATTGAAGGGCACGTGTCTGAAGCCGTGCAGCATCGGGTCGAATTCCTTCTTAATCTTGTCCTGACCAGTGGCGGCCATGGAGCCGAGAGTACGGCCGTGGAAGGATTTGAGAAAGGTAATTACCTCGTAGCGCGGGGAGCCGTCTGCTGCAGGGCGGCGGTGGCCGAAGCGGCGCGCTGTCTTGATGATGCCGTCATTGGCTTCTGCGCCGCTGTTGCAGAAAAAGACGCGTCCCGGGTAGACGAAGCACCGCGTGACGAGCAGTTCGGCGAGCTCCCCCTGCTGTCCGATGCCGTAAAGGTTTGAACAATGCATGAGTTTGTGGGCTTGAGCGCAGAGCGCGTTTACTACCACAGGATTGCAGTGGCCGAGACTGCACGTGGCAATGCCTGCGGCGAAGTCCACGTATTCCCGCCCTGCGGAATCGCGCACGAGGGAGCCGTTTCCTTCGACCAGAGTGATGGGTGCGCGTCCATAGGTGGGGAGAACGTATTGCGTATTCATGGCGTGTTCGGATGATGCAGGGGGAACTCTACGCCCAGCGCGGCTTCTTGTCAATCCGCTTTCCGAGAACGGGATTCCGCCTTTGCCGCAAGAATATCAGTCGGACGCGCTTTTTCAGATTGACATCGCATTTACAATGTGGTGTTATTTTATTGTGTGTGCTCTGGCATCGACTTTGGGTCACACTTCCGCACAAATGGAAGTGCAGCGGGTGCCATTGTACCGCCACAATCCAGGTTAGAAAAAATGGTAAAGACAGATTAGAAAAATCTGCCTGATTCTGCAGATCGTATAAGCTTGCCGATGGAAGTCTAAATGTCAATGCCAACTGTTAGCATCATCATTCCAGTTTACAACGTAGAACGCTATATTTGTCAATGCCTCGATTCTATCGAAGCTCAAACGGAACAAAATTGGGAGTGCATTTGCATTGATGACGGTTCGTCAGATGCTTGTGGGAGCATTCTTCAGGAGTACAGGCAAAAAGATTCTCGTTTTCGTATTGTTCATCAGAAGAATCAAGGAGTCTCAGTTGCCAGAAACAAGGGACTAGATCTGGCTCGTGGCAAAATGATTATGATGGTAGATCCAGACGATTGGCTAGAACCAGATATGATGAGCTGCATGTTGCGAAGTATAGAAAGCACGTGTGCCGATCTTGCCGTTTGTGGTTGGTTTAACCGTCAGGAAGGAGGCCAGTATCTTTCCTCCAGCAACTCTCTTTGCTATTTTCCCAAACACAGCTCTCTTCATTATAGTCTTTACCGAGGAGAATGTATAAACGTTTCCTTTTGTGCCTATCTTGTCAAACACATGAGCTATTCGGTATGGAATAAGATATTTCGCAAGGAAATCATTGAGCGGCTTCATTTGCGGTTTGCTCAAGGTGTTTTCTTCGGCGAAGATGCTAAGTTCTGTCTGGAGTACCTGACTGCCTGTAAAAATATCGCCCTTCTAAGTACGCCTCTATACAATTATAGAAGAGGTAGGGGAGTAACATCAATGAAAGAACCTTATTGGCGCGTATTTCCTCAACAAAATATTGTAGCTTCCATCAATATATTTCATAAATTGATTGAACGACCGCCTTCATATCTGATGGGAAAAAGGAAGCGTGAGTTCTACAGCGGCCTACTTGCCGCCTACTGTAAGGGAGCGCCGCAATTGGCTGTTTTTATTGAAAAACATGCCGTCAACAGAAAGAAAAGCCATTCTATCGCAAACTCCATCCCATTTCTGGAGGTTGATACAACTGAGTTCTATCCAAATACTCATTAAATTATATATCATCCCTCGTTTTCGAAATTTTATCTGCGTTCATATAATATCACACTTAAAATGCGGAGCTGTCAAAAACGAATAGATGCATAACTTATTTTTAATAAAGAATTTATTACGTATTGGAAATGCATCGCACGAAGACAAACAGAGAGAGAAAGGTAGAGGAAGAATGCGATCCTTCTATTTTGATACTCACATTGCCTTTTAACGGAAATTATGGAGGAATATTGCAGGGATACGCGTTGTCAAGAGTCGTAAAATCAATATCTCATAACTCAAAAATAGTTGATATTCAAGGTGATTTGCTATCGTTAAATGGATTCCAGACATTCTTTAGATGTCTGATCAGAAAATTGCAAACATTATGTGGCATGACATGGGAAAGACGGTCGATTTCTCGTCTTCTGGAGCTGAAGTTTGCCGCCGATTTTTGGCGGTTGATTTCATCTAAAACTTCGCCTTTAATCGACTTTCAGAAAGTGAAGAAATATCAGGAATCTAGGTGGATTGTAGGCAGCGATCAAATCTGGAGAGGCGGCTATGCGAAACACTCAGGAGGTCTTGCTCTTTTCTTTCTGGATTTTGTGCACGATGAGACGCGCCGGCGCAGCATAGCGTACGCTGCTTCGTTTGGCACAGATCAATGGGAAGGTACACCTGAAGAATTGGAGACATGTGGAAGGTTGTTGAAGCACTTCAAAGCAATATCCGTACGGGAATATTCTGGTATTGTTTTATGCAAAAAACTATTTGGTATCGATGCCGTACAAATGCCTGATCCCACTCTGTTGCTCAATGTGAAAGATTACGAAGAAATTATCCGTATGAAAAAGACGAAGAGTCACAAAGGTGCTTTTATTGCTGCGTATCTACTCGATGAAACGCAGGAAAAACTCGATGCATTGTCCCATATATCCTCTGATTTGGATCTACCGATACAGCATCTGACGTCTCGCTTTACTTCGAAAACATTGCATACTCTTCTCTCCATGAGAGTGCCTCAATGGCTGAAATATCTTCAGGAAGCAAGCTATGTGATCACGGATTCTTTCCATGGCTGTATCTTTTCCATCGCTTTTTTAAGGGAAAATCTGAGTACAATCAGATAGCACTGAACCAGATTAAACTTTTGGCCTGGCTGGTATACATGATATTGCTCTTGCAAAACTTGAGTCGCATTATTTGCTTGAGAGTGGTTAGCGACGGTGCGTTGTGCGTCATGAGATGTAAGAGGAGTTACAGCTCTTGGACATGGTGTCTTTGTGCTGGAATCGCTTAGAGTTGAAAAGGCAGGCGATGCACAATATGTACTGTGCTCGCTATGCTGAAAAGCTGGACATCTCTCACAGGAGAGACTAAGCTGGCTCCGCATGATGGAGCTTTCGGAAATGGGGCGTCTGATGAACGCGCGGACGGGAATCAATGATTTGATGGACGATCTCTACGAGGCCATTCATTCGGGGAGGGGAAACCTATGCCAACTCAACGGCGGAGCGCCAGCCGCCATTCCCGACATGGTGGCC
Source organism: Akkermansiaceae bacterium (assembly GCA_021200315.1). Taxonomy (GTDB): domain Bacteria; phylum Verrucomicrobiota; class Verrucomicrobiia; order Verrucomicrobiales; family Akkermansiaceae; genus Akkermansia. The sequence goes on along the minus strand of JAJQGU010000044.1, from coordinate 79,305 downwards.
TTATGGCGGCGGAGCATGCGGCGGTTGCTCGAAACGGGCGAATTCGAGATTGTTACGCAGACCTACGGCTCCCCGCGCGGTTACGCGCCCTTCATCGCCAATTTGGCGGCCTATCTGCGTACACGCATGGGTTGGGAGGTAACAGAGGAGAATCTTTGCGCCACGCAGGGCGGGCAGATGGCTTTCTTCATGCTGTTCAACCTGCTTGCGGACAAGGTGTCGAAAAAACGCGAGATACTTTTCCCCTTGTGTCCGGACTACATCGGTTATCAAGCCCAGTCCCTGTCCGGCTCCGGACTCTTCCGCGGCGTGCGGCCGCGCATCGAAAAGCTGGAGGGGCGTTGGTTCAAGTACGGCGTGGATTTTGACCGGCTCGACATCCGTCCCGAGACAGCGGCCATCGCCCTATCGCGCCCCGCCAACCCCACTGGCAACATCGTGACCGACGCTGAGATGGGACAATTGCGCCGCATGGCGGCGAAGGCGGGCATCCTCGTCATGGTAGACAATGCCTACGGACAGCCCTTCCCTCAAATCACCAGCGTTCCCCACACCACGCCGTGGGACGGGGACATGGTGATGGGGCTGAGCCTCTCGAAAATAGGTCTGCCGGGCACGCGCACGGGTATTGTGGTAGCCCGTAAAGAGTTAATCGACCTCCTTGTCCGAACCGGCACGGCCGCTTCGCTCTGCCCGAACAACCTAGGTGCCGCTCTGGTTGCGCCCTGGCTGGTGGATGGCACACTCGACCGTGCCTGCACTGATTGGATAGCCCCTTTCTATCGCGGGAGGGCGGACTTTCTCCTCGGGCAGCTCGAACAATGGATGCCGGAGGACATCCCGTGGCGCGTTCACCGCAGAGAAGGAGGGATGTTTCTCTGGCTGTGGCTGGAGGGGCTGCCTGTCCCGGCGCAGGAGCTCTACGTGCGTTGCCGCAGTCGGGGCTGTTTTGTGAACCCCGGTCACCATTTCTTTTTCGCTCTGCCGTCTTCGGAGCGGTGCTGGCGGCACCCGCACGAGTGTCTGCGCCTCAGTTACGCTCGTGACGACGCGGAGCTTGAGCGCGGCGTACGCATTCTCGCCGAAGAGACAGCTCGTGCCTACGCTCGCTCCTGATTTTTCTCATTCATCATGAACAGTATGACAGGATTTGGAGCAGCATCCGCCCCTTGGCGCGATAAGATCCTTCGCGTCGAAATCAGCGGCGTCAATCGAAAACAGACCGAAGTGGCGATCTCCCTTCCCCGCACTTGGACGGAATTCGAACACCCCCTGCGCCGGCAGATCGCCTCGGCCGTTTCTCGCGGGCGCGTCAACGTATCTGTTGTCGTGAAGAGGGCGGATGGCTCCGTCCCTGCGGGGGAGCTCCTTCTGCACGAAGACATGGCAATTCAGCTGAAGAGCCATTGGGAGCGTCTTTCCGCCTTGGGGTTGCCCTGTGCTCCCGTGAGCGTGGAAGACCTTATGCGCACGGGCGTTCTTGAGGCGCAGATGGAGGAAGCTTCCGTGGACGAAGATCTGGCGCCCGTGCTCGAAGCCGCAGCTGCCGCCGCATTGGCGGCATTTCTGGCCATGCGGGCGCAGGAGGGTGAGGTTTTGCGCCTCGATGTGCTGAAGAGGCTCGCCAGTCTTCGCCGCCTGCGCGAGTCTATGCTCGCCCAGGCGGCGGGAGTGCCTGCCCGTTACAGGGAGCTTCTGTTAAAGCGGCTGGAAGAAGCGGGAATCCCAGCCGACTTGGGCGACGAGCGAATCCTCCGCGAAATCGCCCTCTTTGCCGACCGCTGCGACGTGAGCGAGGAACTGGTGCGGCTCGTTTCACATTTCGGCCAGTTCGAAGCCCTCTGCGCCGGTTCCGAGCCTGCGGGACGCCCGCTCGACTTCCTCTGTCAGGAGATGTTCCGCGAATTCAATACAATCGGTTCCAAGGCCAACGACGCTGCCTTGGCGCAGGCTGTCGTCGAAGCGAAGACCGAGCTTGAAAAAATACGCGAGCAAGTGCAGAATATCGAATAAATTGTTCTTTTCCCATGCCATCCTCATTTCATGACAAGCACCCGCTGGGCACGCTGCTGATCGTTTCAGGCCCCTCGGGCTCAGGAAAGACCACTCTTTGCCGCCGCTGTGCTTCCGAAGGCTTGGCCCGCTATTCCATCTCCTGCACCACCCGCGCGCCTCGTCCCGGCGAGCGCGACGGGGAGGACTACCATTTTCTCACCCCCGAGCAGTTTGCCGCCCGCAAGGCCGAGGGAGAATTCCTGGAGTACGCCACCGTGCACGGCAACCAATACGGTACGCTTAAAAGCAGCATTTCTTCCCTGCTCGAACAAGGTGTCAATGTAGTGATGGACATCGACGTGCAGGGCGCCGCACGCGTGCGCGCCTGCGCCGACGAGGCAATCCGCCGCGCCTATGCGGATGTTTATATTCACGTGCCCCCCTCCGAGTTGGAAAGGCGTCTCTTCGGACGAGGCACGGACGATGGGGAGACCATCCGACTGCGCCTCCGCAACGCCTCCGCCGAAGACGCATGCATGGGGCTGTATCAATACATTCTCATCTCAGGCGACCGCGAGAGTGATTATGCGCGTTTCCGTGCGCTGCTCGTCTCCCTCGGACTGCGCACCCGGCTACTCGGATGGGGCTGAGCCGCCGCCGTTTTCTCAGGTTCCGGGCGGCGAGTCAATCGCTGGCTTTCCGTTCAGTTTCCTCCGCCGGCTGATCTGGGGTTTTCGCGCCTTTACGCTGTCTGCCCTTGGAATTTGCCCGAGACTGACTCTTCCGTTGCCGCGCGTGCGCGGAGGAGGACGCGACACTTTTGCGCTGGCCGTCGATGTAGTATTCGGATTCCGACTGGTTTTTGTCTTGGTAGACGCGAACGTAATCGATCTGGAACGTGCGGGGGTAGTCTTTCGGATCCGGATTTTCGGCCCAGCCTCCGATCGCCAGATTCAAGATCAGGTGGAAAGGATTGCGGAAAGCGTTGTAGTCTCCCGTTTGCGCCCGGGCGATCTCAAAAGAGTAGTATTGGCGGCCGTCGTAAAAAAACTCAATCTTTTCAGGCGTCCAGATCATCTCATACTCGTGGAAGCCCCGCAGCAGATTCGCTGCCGGCCATGAGACAGTGCGGCCTTTCCCCGGTCCGGCATAAGAATTGTCCCAGTGGAGAGTGCCGTGCACGCGATCTGCGTCTTGGCTGATGTATTCGAGGATATCGATTTCGCCGCATTGGGGCCAAGTTTTTCCGGGGGAGCGGCCGATCAACCACAGGGCGGGCCACACGCCGCGCCCGCGTTCGATGGCGGCGCGAATTACCACGCGGCCGTATTTGAAGGAGAACTTGCCGGCACTGTTCACCGAGCCCGAAGTGTAGTCCGCATATTCGCGCGTCACCAGCCAACTGTGGCCGTCGGGGTCGTAGCGGCCGTTCCGCCGGCGTTCAGTCCGCGCAGTCAGTACAAGTCTGCCGTCCTTCTGCGTGATGTTTTCCGGACGATCCGTGTAGATCTGTTTGGCTTTCTCATTGCGCACGAAGTCCGTTTCCACATTCCATTTTTTGGGGTCGACGGCGCCGCGCTTCTTGAATTCGTCGGACCAGATGAGCTGCCAATCCGCCTGCGCGGAATGGACCGAGGCAGAGAGCAGGAGGATGAGAGGGAGGATGATGCGTCTATTCATGGAGGAGACAGAGAATCGCCGGAGCGGAGGTCAACGTGATCGGAGCCAAGAGACCACTCCTTCGCCGATAGCTTCGGCGTAGCGGACGGCCTGGCTGGGCTCGGCCAGGTAGCGGGCGTGGTCGGGATTATTGAGGAAGGCGGTTTCGATGAGAATGGCGGGAATGCCCGAATCGTCGCAGGTATTCATCCAGCCGGCGCCCGCCGTGCCTGGAATCCAGCGGATGGCCGTGGTACAGTTCTTGCCGTCGTTGGGCATGCCGTGGTTCAGAATGCTTTGGTTGAGTGTGCCGGCCACTGCGGCGGCAAGTTTTGCTCCACTGCGGCGGTTATAGTAGACCACCCCGTTGCAGGTGCGCCTCCAACGGTCGGAGGAACTGTTGTGATGCAGAAAGACTGCGCAGGCGGCCTTTTTCCACACGGCGTAGTCCGCGCTTACCATTCCCGCCGAGACACGGTCGGGGTGATACCGCGAAGCATAGCGGATTACCGCTCCGCGCCGGTCGCGTACATCCGGGCGGTTCAGATGGATTACGCCCGCCCGCCGCGCATGCGAGGCCAGCGGCTCCGTCGTGGGGGCATACCCCCGGTTGGTGATCACGCAGCGGTATCCCGCTCGCTCGATCACCCGCTTGACGTATGGAGAATATTCATACCAAAACCGCGCTTCCTCAATGGTCCTGCCATTCACTGCGCCCGGGGTCCGCGCCCCCGTGCCCGTGCCCGCGCCCTTCGGCACATAATGCCCAATATCCAGCGTTACCACTTCTGCGGAGGGAATCATGCCTCCGCAGGAAACCAGGGCGAAAAACGGCATAGGTGCAAGCAGCAGGCGAAGCGTGTGCGAAAAAGACCTCATTGCGGGATGGAATACCTGATTCTACAGGATTGCTTCATTCCGGACAAGCGTTTTCCCAAAGCGGGGCTAAAAACACGCCTGCGCCGCTCTTCCGAAACATTAAGAGCGGAGATTCTGTCCCGCAGAAAAAATTTGCGCACATGAACCCGGACGGGATGCATGTTCTGTCATGCAGTGATTTTTGATTGAATGAAGAACAGTGTTGTGCTATTGAGGACACATCTGCGCAGAATACGCGGTCTCAAACATGGAAACGATCATATGTATATGAAAAAGATACCCTTTCTTTTGTGTTTTCTGGCTTCCACGGTGGCGCCGCTTTGGTCGGCTGAATCTCTCCCCACGGCGATTCTTCGTGCAATGGCATCTCCCCAGGAAGAGCGCCCCGCTTCGGACAACATCCTGTTGGATTCATTGGCGCTTCTGCCCACTGATACAGAGATGTATATTCAGCTCGTCAAACCGGGGCAGAGTGGCTGGGAGTTATGTACCCTTCCCTTGGTTAAAGTTCTGGTCTGCGCTTCTGAGATGGAGTTTTTTGAAGATCTTTCGGGGGTCAAAGATGCCGCGCTCGGGTTCGGCGTCGGGTCGGCACGAATGTACACACAGCTTCAGCTGGTTTTATCGAAGCTGCACGAGGCGCGGAGCATTCAATCCGAAACTTGGGAGATGCGGATGAATCGAGACAATACTCTGCTGAAAGAGGTGACGGCGGCTCTGCCGCCTCGGGGAGAAGGCGGCGCAATCACATTCGTCGCCTCGCTGGATGCGCCTCTCGCGGAGCGGATCCGCCGTTTCTGGGACGAGAAGATGAAGCATTGCGGAAATGGAAACGACGAAGTGTTCCCTTGGCAGGGCAGAGTGGCCGGCTTCGATTTCAGGGGAATTCGTCTGGATTTAGCCGCTTCGGTTCGAAAGGCTCGAAAATCCAATGAATACCTGAAAGAGGGACTCACCAGCTTGGAAACCGCCTTGGAAGGCAGAAATTTGTATTTCGCTTGTGCCATGAAGGATGATAAATTGGTCGCTTTTATTGCAGAAGATCCTGAAAAACAGGTGAAACTGGCGTCGTCGCCGGCAGAGTCGGCGTTAGCGGCTCTTCCGCTTCGATATGCGGATCTTCGGTTGAGTAAGGATGTCCGCCTCTTGGGTTATTGCAACGCCGCCATGATGGCTGGCAGGACGGACGGTCAGGTCGCCGGTATGAGGAGCGTGTTGTCGATGCTTGCCGATATTTGCTCGATGAAGCTTCGAGACAAGCTGGGGATGGAGTCCCAGGGGCCCGTGAGAGCCGCTTTTGGCCGGATGACTGATATTTTTTCATCCTGGCTCAGAAGCGCCATGCCCTCTGGAGACATGAACTGTATCGTCTGGAAAGAAGGGAGCGGCGTCCGAATTTCCTGTTCCCAAGGGATGACGCGGAGCGGCGCCGACTGGATACAGCCTCTGCCGGGTATTTCTCTGGCGGATGAGCCGGATGTCTTCTTCTATGCCGGCGGCACGGAAGCGCCCGAGACAAGGCGGTATTGTGCGGAATTGCTCGAATGCGCGGGAAGACTGGCGAGCGATCTAGCTCAGACGGCTCCCGAGGGGAATGCTTTCGCCCAATGGAAACCCGCTCTTGACGGAATTTGGAGGGGGATGAAGGAATTCTCCTCTGGTTTGGGGAGGAGCACGGCCTGTGCTCTCAGCTTGGGCGGCTCATTTCCTGTGGAGCTTATACCATTTATGAGCAAGGGAATGGATATATCCGCAGAGAAATTGCAACAGGTTGCCGGGCTGCCTTTCCTCCGCGCGGCGGTATACAACGATGTGACGGATTGGAGCAAGCTCGATTCGGGATGCCGTACCATTCTCCAGGCTTTCCAGGATGCCAAGCTCGGAAAACTCGGAGAGGTCGAACGGGTTCAGAGGGGAGAAGATATCTTCTTCGCACGCAATGTCGCCTTGAATCTCTCCCCGCAGAATCTCTTCTTCACCTTGATGGCAAAAGAATTGACGCAGACTCCCAATTTTGTGGATTATACGCTCTGTCCAATGGGCATGGTTCTTTCTCCGGACATGACACCTTCGGTATCATTTTCGTCTAACGCCTTGGTATTGGGAACCTCTATCTCCTTCAACAAGACCGTGTGCAGGGCTCTTTCCTCTCCCGAATCTTATCTGAAAGGGGCGGCGTTCGTCTTCCGTGCTGCTCCCCTGGTGGATGCGGCCAGGCGGTATCTGGATGCTTTCGATGCAGAGGATGCGCAGAGTTTCAAGGTGCTATATGATGCATTCGAGACCACGCTCAACGGCGTATATGCGTACAGTTTCGAAAGGGATGGCCGCATGCATACCGAAATATTCTACAAGACCAGATGAGCCAGAAATGCCGGGAACGGGAGCATCCTCCCGGCATTTTTTTCTTGCAATCCGATGAGGATGCATTATCCTGAAGGAGAAATCGGCGGTGAGCCGCTGGAAATTTTTACCATTCAACCATATGGCAGCCAACTATAACAGGGTAATACTGATGGGGAATCTGGTGGCCGATCCCGAGGTGCGCACCACTCCAAAGGGAACGCAGGTATGCGAATTGCGCATGGCCATCAATCGCTTCATCGGAGGCGACGGAGAACGGCGCGAAGAGACCACCTTTCTCGACGTCACTTGCTGGGGAAGAACAGCGGAAATCGCCGGACAATATCTGAGCAAGGGGCGTGCTGTTTTTATCGAAGGGCGCATTCAGATGGATGTGTGGGACGATAAAACCACGGGGCAGAAACGCTCCCGCCTGCGTATCGTCGCGGAGAATCTCCAGATGCTGGGCTCCCCGCGCGACGCCGCTTCCTCCACATCCAGAAACGGCGTTTCGCAGGGAGGATACGGCGGCGCCCCGTACGCCCAGCCGCAGCGTTCCGCACCTCAGCCTCAGGCTTCGCCGGCCGAGGATTTCGACGATGACATCCCCTTCTGAACTTCAAAGGGCGCCAAGGCTCGGGAACGCAGTCCGAATAGGGTGCTTTTTGTGAAAATTGTTCGTTTAGACTTGCACTCCGCCAAGTAAGTCCTTAGACTTGCGGTAAGGACGGACTCCTTGAAATTTATGAAAACGCAACTCAAATTGTATGGTCTTGTGGCCGCTGCACACACCCCAATGACGGCAAATGGAAACGTAAATCCCGGCGCAGTGGATGCGCAGGCTCGCTTTCTGGCGGGGCAGGGAATCAAACTTGCTTTCATTACGGGATCGACCGGTGAATCAGCGCACATGCAGCTTTCCGAGCGCAAGGAGATCATTGCCGCGTGGGGAGAGGCTGCGAAAAAATACCCCATCAACTTCATCACGCACACGGGTGGCAACAGCGTGTGGGATGCCCAGGAGCTGGCCGCCTATTCCGCCGAACACGGTGCCGTGGCCACCAGCAACAACTCTCCATGCTACTTCAAGCCCGGCAGCCTCGAATTGCTGGTGGAGTGCTGCAAGCATGCCGCCGAGGGTGCTCCGGAGCTTCCCTATTATTATTACGATATTCCCGCGCTGACGGGAGTGGCCTTCAATCCCGTGCAGTTCATGGAGCTCGCCTCGCGGAAAATCTCGAACTTCCGAGGCGTCAAATTCACAAATCCCGATCTTGCGCTTTACATGGACGCCTTGAATTACGAAGGTGGAAAGTATGATCTGCCTTGGGGCGTGGACGAATGGTTCCTAGGTGCTCTGGCCACGGGCGCTAAAGGAGCAGTGGGCTCGTCCTTCAACTTCGCGCCCAAGCTTTATTTTGATTTGATCGCGGCCTTCAATGCGGGAGACATCGAAAAGGCCCGCCATCTGCAGCTACTCTCTGTCAAAATGATTAACATCCTCGCGGCAAAGGGTTATATGAGCGCGGCCAAGACGGTGATGGGCTGGCATGGCGTTGATCTCGGCCCGGCCCGCCTGCCCATGGGCAACGTCTCGCCGGAGGCGAAGAAAGAGCTGAAAGAGGAGCTGAAAGCCATCGGTTTCTTCGATTGGGCCATCGCCTGACACAGAGGGCTTTTCTGAAATTGACCAATATGGACATACAATCTCTCGGGCTGTTTTACAGGGACAAATTGCTCAACGAAGTGGTGCCTTTCTGGTTCCCCAGAGCCCATGATGCGGAGCATGGGGGGCTCTATCACTGCTTTGACGCCGATGGTTCGCTGGTGGATTCCGACAAATCCGTATGGGCTCAGGGGCGCATGGCATGGATGCTGCTCACGCTGTACAATACCGTCGAAAAGCGTCCGGAATGGCTTGCCTATGCAGAGAGTGCGCTGGACTTTCTCGTCAGGAAATGCGTGGATCCTTCCGACGGAAGAATGTATTTCCACGTGGCGGCGGACGGCACCCCCATCCGCAAGCGCCGCTACGCTTTCAGCGAATGTTTCGCAGCCATCGCTTTTGCTGCTCACAGCAAGGCGGCGGGATCAGAGAAGTCCGCGCGCGAGGCGCGTCATTGGTTCGATCTCTTTGCCGACATCTTTTTCACGCCCGGCCGGATGATTCCGAAGTCCACGGGCAGGCGTCCGGTGGAGGGGCTTGGCCCGCGCATGATCATGCTGGTGACGGCGCAGGAACTGCGCAAATATCTCGGCGATGCGGATGGATTCTATACGAAGTGGATCGATCGTTGCATCAGTGATCTGAAGAGGCTTTTCCTCAAGCCGGAAATCAAGGCCGTGATGGAAACGGTGGCGCCGGACGGCTCCATCATCGATCATTTTGACGAGCGGACGCAGAATCCCGGGCATGCCATAGAAGGGGGTTGGTTTATCCTCGAAGAGGCCCGCCATCGCGGCCGCGATCCCGAACTCATTGAAATTGGATGCAGCATGATCGACTGGTCTCTCTCGCGGGGGTGGGACGACAAGTACGGCGGATTACTCTATTACACGGATGTTTATCACCTCCCGGTGCAGGAGTATTGGCACAATATGAAATTCTGGTGGCCGCACGACGAAGCTCTCATCGGTACCTGCTTGGCGTTTATTTTGACAGGCGACGACCGATACGCCGAATGGCACGAGAAAGTGAAAGACTGGGCCTTTTCCCATCTGCAGGATCCCGTGCACGGTGAATGGTTCGGCTATTGCGAGCGCGATGGCTCCCCCGCCAATACGCTGAAAGGAAGCATGTGGAAATCCTTTTTCCACCATCCCCGCGCCCTGTGGACTTGCGCCCACTATTGCGGTCAATTCTGAACTTTTCCGGCGCGTCGTCCGCCGCTGCCGCCGCGCCGGAATTCCAGAGTTTCGTTTTTCCTCTGGATTTTAGGCTTTTCACCTCCCTGTTTATCCCGTAAAATAACCGAGTGCTTGAAGATTGACATGTTTCAGAAGTTTTTTCCAAGGCTTTTTCTTTGTCTCCTCGTTCTCGCGGTGAATCTGTCGCCAGCCATAGCGGAGCCGTCTCGAGAGAGACCCAGTTATCTGATCTTTGAATCCAATACTGGCCGCATTCTTTTCGCCGGCAACGCCGAGGCCGTGAGGCCGATTTCCTGTCTTTCTCAGGTGGCGACGGCCATTGTGGCCATCGACTGGATTAATAGGCGCCGCGTCAGCTTGGAGCAGATGATCACCGTACCCACGGCCGTGCAGGCCATCGGCATGACCAACAATCCGTTCAATCTGCGGCCGGGCGATCGGCTAACCCTGCGCGATGCCATATTCTCCACCGTGTTTCGCGCCGACAGCGCCTCGGCCTATTCCATGGCCTGGCATGTGGGGATGGATCTTCAACGGCGCGGGGGCGGGGGTGATCCGATCGCGCTGTTTGTGCAGCAAATGAACGCGCTTGCCAAAAATATCGGCATGACGAAGACGACTTTCGTTTCTCCCCACGGTCTGGAGAACAAGGGGCGCATTTCGCGCTCCTGCGCTGTCGATCTGGCTTTGTTGGGCATGTACGCCATGCAGAACAATGCGTTCGCCTTCGTGGCGAGCCAGGCGACGCGTACATGTGCCATTCAGCGCGTTGGCGGCGCGCAACCCGTATCGATCTCGAATTTCAACCGGCTGTTGTCCCAGTCCGGCGTAGACGGCATCAAATCCGCCTCATCCAAGGCTGCGGGAGGGTGTCTCATGTTTTCTGTGACGCGCAATTCCGTGAGCCGCGTAAATCCCAAGTCCGGACAGGAAGAAAAATACCCGCAACGCCTCATCGGCGTCATTCTGGGCATGGACGACCGCTTTGGATTTGCGCGGGATTTAATCCATGCGGCCTGGCCCGTTTGGGATAGGTGGCAAAAAACGAGCGACTACAGCGACGCCCGTGATTTCCTGTTCTTCCGGAAAAGACAGAATATATTACCATAATACACTACTATTTGCATGATGAATATCGGTATCCTAAACAGCGGAGGAGATTGTCCGGGGCTCAACGCGGTCATTGAAGGCGTCGTGGGCGCGGCGCATTACCGTGGATGGAAGGTGATTGGCTTTTACGACGGCTTTGAAGGGCTTCTCTCGACGGAGAATGAGCGACGCTATGAGGAGCTTACTCCTCAATCCTGTCGCAATATCCGAGCGATGGGAGGCACCATTCTGGGCACGGTCAACAAGGGCAATTTCGCCATCAAGGTGGGCATCGGCGAGAAGGGTGAGATTGAACCTCCGGTACTTGAAAAAACGCGCGAGACCGTCCATCGGCTTAATCTGGATGCTCTCGTTGTGGTTGGCGGCGACGGTTCGCAGTCCACTGCGCTCCTGCTTTCCGAAATTGGCCTTCCCGTTGTGGGTGTGCCCAAAACGATAGACAACGATCTGGGAGCCACCGATCTCACCTTTGGTTTTCAAAGTGCGGTGGAAGTAGTTACCGAGTCGATCGACCGCATCCGCACGACGGCCAACTCCCACCGGCGCATGATGGTGGTGGAGGTCATGGGCCGCCATGCGGGGTGGATCGCTCTTTACGGTGGGCTTTCTGCCGGGGCGGACGTCATCCTCCTGCCGGAAATACCCTTTGAGCTCGATAACGTCGTGAGGGATATCCGGATGCGCAGAGCTGCGGGGCAGAGAGAGATCATTGTCGTGGTTTCAGAGGGTGCCAAGCTGGGCGATACCGTAATGACGCTGGATGCGGAGACGACCGGTGAAGTGCGTTTGGGCGGCATCGGCCAATTTATCGCGAAAAAGCTTGAGGAAGCGACGGAGATTGAAACGCGCTGCGTCGTGCTCGGGCATACGCAGAGAGGGGGAGCTCCCATCGCATTTGATCGCGTGTTGGGCGTCCGTTTTGGTTCGGCAGCCGTCGGTTTGATAGAACGGAAAGAATTCAGCCGCATGGTGGCTTTGCGCGGCACGGAGATTGTTTCCGTCTCCATTGAAGACGCTGTGAAGTCTCTTCATCGGGTGGATCCTGATTGTCAATTGGTCTGTACAGCCCGCGACCTCGGGGTCTCCTTTGGTGACGTCGCTTCCCGCTCGTGACGCGTTTCCGCCCATGCATTGATCTGCACCAAGGGTGCGTGAAGCAGATAGTCGGAAGCTCTCTGAGCGATGAAGGCGACGAATTGCGGACGAACTTCACTTCTTCAAGACCGGCGGTGTGGTTTGCGGAGCGTTATCGGAGGGACGGCCTGCGTGGAGGGCATTTGATTATGTTGGGGCCTGGTAATGAAAAGGCTGCACGGAAGGCGCTTTCCGCCTGGCCGGGGGGCTTGCAGGCGGGTGGTGGCATTTCGCTGACCAACGCTGTCGAATGGCTTGAGGCGGGCGCCAGCCATGTGATCGCCACTTCCTGCCTGTTTGACGCTGCCGGACGTTTTTGCGAGGAATCCCTGAGGGCCCTTTCCTCATTGGTGGGCGCCGCCCGGTTGGTGGTTGATCTGAGTTGTCGGAAGACGGCAGCGGGCTGGAGGGTGGTCATGAACCGCTGGCAAACGCTCACTTCTCTCTGCATCACGCCGGGAGTTCTCGATTCTCTGGCGGAGCATTGCGATGAGTTTCTCATTCATTCCGCTGATGTGGAAGGGCTCTGTCAGGGTATTGACCGCGGCCTTGTCGAAATGCTCGGTTCATGGGGCGGAGGGCGCCCCGTTACATATGCAGGAGGCGTCCGTTGTCTGGAGGATTTTTATTTGATCGATGTATTGAGCGGAGGCCGTGTGGACGCCACGGTGGGCAGCGCGCTGGATTTGTTCGGCGGTTCGGGGGTTCGTTATGCAGATCTTGTGTCTCGTGAGGCACGTTGATGAAAATTGCCGTGAAAGTCATACCGGGCGCCCGCCGCAACGAATGTCTCGGTTGGGAGGAACATCCGGACGCCGGGCGCGTCTTGCGCCTGCGTGTTGCCGCTCCGCCCGTTGAAGGCAGAGCCAACAAGGAAGTGATTCGCCTTTTGGCCGATCTGCTTGGTATCCCCAAGTCTTCCGTGACTTTGCTGCACGGGGGCTCCGGCCGGCTAAAACTCATAGAAATCCCTGATGGCGCTGACATTGTTCGGTTGTAACACTCTGTCAGGCTCTTTTTGCACGCTTTTCTTCGGTCTTGCGGAAGAAAATGCTTGATAAGCCGCTTTTCGTATGCTATTCTAAGCTCGCTTATGAAAAAGCTCCTTTTATCCGCAGGTTTTCTGGCAGCCATTTCCATGACGGCTTCCGCAGCTCCTTATGTACTTCCCACGCCTCAGACGGGCGCGTTGACTCCATATGACTGGCAGCCCACGTACCAGGTTGAATTCTTATATGGGATTGCCGCACCGTCAAGCACCTATTCGGATCTCTACGGCCCCCGGATCAGTTTCAATCTTTATTCCAACCAGGAAGCCACGTTCCGCCACGAATGGTCTATTGATGTGGCCGCCCTGTGGGGAGACGAAACCAAAAACGGAATCAAGAGGGAAGAGTTCATGCTGCCCATCACGCTGGGCTATGCCCTCAATATCGCGCTGACCGATGACATTCTGCTATATATTGACGGCAAGGCTGGTGTGGCAATCGGCGACATGAAGTGGAAGGATCTCGACAACGATGAAGACCTCCCGAAATACAGCTCGACGGATTTTACCTTTCTCGTGGGCGCCGGCGTCAAGGTTATCGCCTCTGACGCTATCCAGGTGAAGGTGGGATACGAGTACCAGCGCGCCTATTTCGACAAGACCTTGGGGCTTCATGTGATCTCCGTCGGCGTCGGTGTTACCTTTTAGGCGCGCCTCCTCCGGCTGCCGGAATTTTCGCCCGCATCGGCTTTGTCCGTGCGGGCTCTTGTTTGGCGCCCTTGCTTTTGCTGGGCGCGCCCATTCTCCGTCCGATGGAAGCGCCTCTTCCGATAAATCATCAGAAGTATTCTTTCTCCTTGCATATTCGGGAGGAAATATTAAAGTAGGGGTATATGAGTCCTTCCGCCTTCTCTCGAGTGCATCGGGGGTTTACCCTGATAGAGATTCTGATCGTGATTGCGATTATCGCGACATTGGCGTCGATCGCGTATCCGTTCTTTACATCCTATATGGAAAACGCACGGGCCATGGAATCTCGCAAGCATTGCACCGATATCGCCAACGCCATCGAGAATTTCAAAAGAGACAACAACAGTCTCTGGCCGTTGCGCATGGAGGAAATAGGCTCGGATGAAGAGACGATTATCCTCACGACTGAACCAGGCAAGGACTTCGGGCTCCTCGAAATCCTTGCAGCCCGCGAAAAGAGCGAGGATCGGCTCAACATCAATAAATATTCCTACATCCGCGGCGATGTAAACGAATCTGCCAGAAACGGCCTTTATGAAAACGCAGGAGGCGAGCTGGGATTTTATGATCCTTGGGGCAATCCCTACACCGTGCTGATCAGCGACAGCGAAGACGATGGCATCGCCGATCCGTTTACCGGAAAGGCTACGCGCAAGCAGGTGCTTGTGTATGGCAACGGCAAGGATGGAAAGGCTCTGCCCCAAGCCAGCAAACCGCCGACCGGCAAAAGCTCCAGAGGCAGATCCAGAGCCCGATCTAGGGCGAGATCCGGCTCCAGATCCAAACCGGTTTCGACTCCCTCCATGGATGAAACGGTGAACGCAGATAACGTGTATTCCTGGAAAACTCCCAAGAGCTAAACAAAAGAACAAACGACATGAACTGTTTCCAAACGGACGACGTACGGATAACATCGATAGAGCCGCTTATTTCGCCCGCCATTCTCATTCAGGATTTTCCTGTGACGCCCGAGGTGACGAGGCTCGTTTTCGAAACGAGACGGGATTTTGAATCCATTTTGCGTGGAGAGGACGACAGGCTGGCCGTCATTGTAGGTCCCTGTTCCATCCATGATCCCGAAGCCGCCATCGATTATGCCGGGCGGCTGCGTTTCATGATGGATCGCCATGCGGAAGACCTGCTCATTATCATGCGCGTCTATTTTGAAAAACCGCGCACGACTGTGGGTTGGAAAGGAATGATCAACGATCCGTTTATGGATGGAACCTATCGCATCAATCGAGGTCTTCGCATGGCGCGAGGCCTGCTGCTTCGCTTGGCTGATATGGGCGTGCCGGCCGCCACGGAATTCCTTGATACAATTTCGCCCCAGTACATTTCTGATCTCATCGCTTGGGGAGCTATCGGCGCACGCACTACGGAGAGCCAAGTGCACCGCGAACTGGCTTCAGGGCTTTCAATGCCTGTAGGCTTCAAAAACGGCACGAGCGGCAGCGTGCAGATTGCGGTGGATGCCATTGTGTCTGCCGCGCATCCGCATTGCTTTCTCAGCGTCACCAAGCAGGGGGTCTCCGCCATTGTCTCCACGGCTGGAAACATCGGCTGCCACCTCATTCTGCGCGGTTCGACTCAAGGTCCGAACTATTCTGCGGAACATGTGGAGAAGGCGTGGAAAATGCAGCAGAAGAGCGACATCTCTAACCGCCTAATGATCGATTGTTCGCACGGTAACAGCAAGAAAGATTGGCGCAACCAGCACCTCGTCGCCGAAGAGGTGTCACGTCAGCTGGCCGGGGGCTCCGAACATATCGGCTCCGTGATGATCGAAAGCAATCTTGTGAGCGGCTCCCAGCCAAACAGACCTCCGCTGACTTATGGGCAGAGCATTACAGACCAATGTGTCGGCTGGGAGGAGACCGAGGATATTCTCGAAACCTTGGCCGAGGGCGTACGAAAACGAAGGAGTGCGAAGGCATTTTCGTGAAAGGTTCATGAGAGCAATCGGGTATTATTAAATAGTTTGTCTTTTTGTTTATGCGTACAATTTCTCTGATCACCTTGACGGCGATGGTGGGGTTTTCTTCTCTGTGGGCAGTCCCTGTAAGGGAGACGGCGCGCGAAACCTTTGATTTCGATTGGAAATTCGCACGTGCCCGCGAGAGCGGCGAGCCTGCTCTGAGTCTTGAGGCCGGGGCGCCAGGTTCTCCCAGCGAATCCAGTTACGATGACAGCGCGTGGAGGGCGGTGCAGCTGCCTCACGATTGGGCGATTGAAAGTCCCTTTCTGGCCGAGGAGCCCAATGAGACAGGCAAGCTCCCATGGAATGATATCGGCTGGTACCGCAAGGAATTTACCGTGCCGGCCAATGAGGCGGGAAGTCGCTTTTATCTGGATTTCGACGGCGTAATGTCTATGCCCAAGGTCTATGTAAATGGCCAATTTGCGGGCGAATGGGCTTATGGCTATTCCTCCTTTCGGATTGATATTACCGATCTGTTAAAATTCGGGGAGAAAAACGTAATTTCCGTGCGCGCCAACAATCCGCCGAATGGTACCCGCTGGTATCCCGGAGCGGGCATCTATCGACACGTGTGGCTCACGAAGAGCAATCCCGTGCACGTCGATCTCTGGGGAGTGAGCATTACCACTCCGCGCATTTCCAAAAATGCGGCCACGGTAAAAACGGTGACAACCGTGCGCAACGCGAGCGACAAACCTGTGAGCGTAAAAGTGTCTCAACGCATCGGGAAAAATGTGAGGACCACCTCGCAGGCCATAGAGATCAAACCGGGCGCGACGAGAGATGTCGAGCTGGCGCTGAACCTGCCTTCGCCCCAGCTTTGGGAGCTGGACAAGCCGAAGCTTTATACGCTGACTACCAGCATCAAATCAGACGAAGGAGTAGTGGATTCCGTAAAAAACACTTTTGGAGTGCGCAAGGCCGAATGGAAACCCGATGGTTTCTATCTCAACGGACGGCGTGTATACCTCAAGGGAGTGTGCCAACACCATGATCTCGGTCCTCTGGGCGCGGCCGTTTACCATCGCGGGATTGAACGTCAGCTTGAAATTCTGAAAAGCTTCGGCGTCAATTCCATTCGTACTTCCCACAATCCCCCCGCGCCGGAATTGCTTGATCTTTGCGATCGAATGGGCATTCTTGTGGACAACGAAATCTTCGATATATGGGAAGCACAGAAATACGGAAAGGTCAATGGATACAACACGTTGTGGAAAAATTGGCACGTGAAGGATGTGGAAAATTTTGTCCGCCGTGACCGCAATCACCCGAGCGTGATTATGTGGAGCGCAGGAAATGAGATTTCCGAGCAGAGCACGGCGCGGGGCAAGGAGGTGGCAAAAGAACTGGTAAGCCTCTTCAAAAAACACGATCCCTCGCGTCCTGTCACCTGCGGATGCAACGATGTAAAGGCGTGGGACAACGGCTTTGGAGAAATATTTGATATCTACGGATTCAATTACAAGCCGAAGAAGTATGCTGACGCCGCCAAACAGCGTCCCAAGCAACCGATCATTGCTTCCGAAACCTCTTCTTGCGTGTCGACGCGCGGCGAATACATTCTTCCTGTGAAGGGCGCTCCGCAAGAAATCAATAAGAAAGCCTATTCTTGGGAGCACAACTCCGGAGCAGGATACGGCATCCGCAACTACCAGGTCAGTTCATACGATCTGCAAGCACCAGGCTGGGGATACCGTCCGGACGTCGAATTCGCCGCTCAAGACCGTGTCCCCCGCATTGCGGGCGAATACGTCTGGACGGGGTTTGATTATCTCGGCGAACCGACTCCGTATAATCAAGATACCAGCAACCTGAACAACTACACTGATCCCGAAGAGCAGAAACGGATGATGGAGCAGTTTGAAAAACTGGGGAACAAAGCGCCGTCGCGCAGTTCGTATTTCGGCATCGTGGATCTCTGCGGCTTCCCGAAGGATCGTTACTATCTTTATCGCTCGCGCTGGCTGCCGGAGGAGCGTTTCGCGCATATTCTCCCCCATTGGAACTGGCCGGAGCGCAAAGGCCAGGTCACTCCCGTGCATGTCTATTCTTCCGGTGACGAGGCAGAGCTATTTCTGAACGGCAAATCTCTGGGGAAAAAGAAAAAAAATCCCGGCAAGGAGAAAGATGGCTACCGCTTCTTCTGGGAAGACGTCGTGTACGAGCCTGGCGTCCTGGAGGTGAAAGTTTGGAAGAAGGGCGAGGCATGGGCCAGCGCCAAAATGGAAACGACGGGAGATGCTGCCATGCTTAAGCTCAAGGCGGATCGTCCGAAGATTCTCGGCGATGCCCGGGATATCAGCTACATTACTGTCTCGGCGGCGGATGTCCAAGGGCGCGTGGTACCTACGGATAAGCGCAAAGTGAAGTTCAGCATCGCCGGCCCGGCGGATATTATCGGCGTGTGCAACGGCAACCCAGTGGATTGGGACAGCATGAGCGGTGATTCTATCAGTATATTCAACGGCCTTGCTCAAGTGATCGTGCGCGGCAAGCGCGGCGGAGAAGGTGATGTGACACTCACTGCGGCGCCGGAAGGCCTGCCGCCTGTCACGCTGAAGCTGAAGATCGAGAAGGCTTCGCCGGAAGAGTTGAAAAAATAAAACGCACCTTTGATGTCCAGCGTTCTTCATGCCTACGAAATGATTCCTCTCTTCCAGGCGGGGATTGTCTTGGGGGCTGCCCTGATCGCGGGGCATGCGGTGATGTTGTTGCGTGCGGGCTGGGTACAGTCTGTCCTGCTTACGGTGCATCGGAGTCACACGCTTGCAGCCGCCTTGCTGGCAGTAGATTTTCTTTGGATTTTCTTGCTGGTTGCTGATATTCCTATCACGCGCATGGGGGTGGATCTGGATTTGTTTGCGGGGTTGAAGCCTTATCTCATGTTGCTTTGCCCGCTGATGTGGATCCTCATGATCGTTTACGTGAAAGAGCAGCTTTTCCCGCGTGCGCTGGGGCTTTTCCTGCTGCTTTTGGTTTGCCCTTTCCTGCATGCCGCCTTTCTGGAAGATCCGATCACGCGCCTGCTTATCCCGGTTTGGGCGTATGCGATCATCGTGTTGGCTCTGCTTTGGGTGGCGAAGCCCTATTTGTTTCATCGCATGGCGGAGTGGATCGTGGCTCGGCGGGGAGTCTATGAGAGTCTGACGTGGCTGGGATTGATGTACGGAGTGGCTGTGCTGCTCTGTTCCTTTCTGTTTTGGCGTTGAGTCCTGCGCGAAGATGAGGCAGCGGTGTGATTGGCTGATTCGGGCGGATTTTGTAGTCACCCAAGATACCGAGAGGCGCATCCATGAACCTGGCGCTGTGGCCGTGCGGGGCGATTTGATCGTCGCCGTGGGGAGGCGGGATGAAATTGATGACCATTGGGAGGGGGCGTCTGTGATCGATTTGGGGGAGTCCGTGATACTTCCCGGGTTGATCAACGGCCACACGCACATCCCTATGTCTCTCCTTCGGGGATATTCTGATGACAAGGCGTTAATGGACTGGCTGCATTTGGATATATTCCCCATCGAAGCGAAGTTGACGGCGGAGGTGATTGAGACGGCCGCGGCCTTCTCTTGCGCCGAAATGCTGCGCACGGGTACCACAGCGTTTTATGACATGTACATGATGGAACCCTCCGTTTTTCGCGCTACGGATCGCATGGGGCTGCGCGCTGTGATCGGTGAGTCGGTCTCCCATTTTTTCCCTTCGCTTGTGGCTCGCGATGCCGAGGAGGTTTTCGAGCAGATTCGGGAACATGCCGAGGTTCTGAAGGGACACCCGCGTATTCGGCAAGCTGTTGTTCCTCACGCTATTTATACCACAAACCCCGAGTTTCTGCACCAATGTCGGGCACTTGCCGATGAACTGGGCTGCCTGTTCGGAATGCATCTTTCTGAAACGCGGGGTGAGACGGAAAATTGTCTGAAGCGGACAGGCATGCGTCCCGTGGCCTACTGCCGCGACCTCGGCCTGCTCCGGCCGGACGCCACTTTTTTTCACGCCGTGGATGTCGATGATGCCGACATGGACATGTTGGCGGAAGGAAGATGCGCCGTCGTTCACAATCCTGCATCGAACATGAAGCTGGCTTCAGGCGCGGCGCCTCTGGGCTCATTGCTGAGCCGCGGCATCGCCGTAGGACTCGGCACTGATGGCCCGGCGAGCAACAATGCGCAAAACATGGTGCGCGAGATGTATGTGGCCGCTTTGTTGCAGAAAATCTCCAAACTTGATCCGACGGCTCTTTCCGCCCAACAGGCGCTTGATCTGGCTACGCGGGGCGGGGCGGGCGCTTTGCACGATCCCTCTATAGGCGTTCTTGCTCCCGGCATGAAGGCGGATCTCTGTGCGTTCAGTGTGGCTGAGCCCAACATGCAGCCCGTGCATTGCGTGATCTCTAATGTGGTTTACGCCGCCACAGGCATGGAGAATCGCCTGACCATGGTCGATGGTCGTATTCTTTACCGCGATGGTCTATTTCACGGTATTGATTACGAATCTCTTCGAAAAGCAATGTCAGACCTGCGCCACTGGGTGGCCAGAAAGACGCGATAATCCGGCCTTGTGACGGCCTCATGCGGAGCGAATTTCTCCACAGGGGGAAATTCTATTTGTTTTTACATTGTATGCGGTTTAATTTGAACATATTGTCTAACAATGGATTCTTATGGGAAGAAAGGTCTGTGTGCCTCTTCATACCAACGAAGACAACAACGATACAAGATATGAAAATTAAATTACCTATAAGCCTGAGGACGGCTCTTGCGGCGGTTTTATCCGCCACTATATGCTCCACGACAACTTCGGCTGGTTCTGCCGGAGAGGCGAGTGCTTCTGTGACCGGCGTTCAAGCTGTGGCGGAAGACAGCATCTCGGCCGAAAATGAGACCGGGGAAGGCTCCTCCTCGAGCTCGGGAGCGGCGACGGATGTTTCCCTGGTTCTGACGGAGGCGGGCGATTTATGGACGCTCACGGTCACGAGCGGTACGAGCGGCGCTTCGGCGGCGACAGTGGCTACGGGTTCTTCATCCTTGGCGGCTGGAGGGGCTGTGGCCGACGTTTATTCAGTCGTCACGGTTGAGAACGATGTCTCCACAACGGAAAATTACGTTATCATGGAGGCTGCGGAGGCTGCCTATATCCAAAATGCAACTAGTGTCACCATCGATCAGCTCAATACCTCCGCCGATGCGGAAATCACTACGGACACTGCGGCGTCTGTCCAAACCAAGACATTCAACGTCAATTCGGGGCAAACTTTGACACTAGATGGCGTTCAAGTGAATGTGACCAGCGAACAACCCTCCTCCGCCATGCAGAATATCCTTGAAAGCGATGGAGTAAACTGTACTTCATCCACAGTGGCGGGGGCGGTGGTGCTTGAGAATGGCGCTACCCTGGCCGGGACGGGAGACGCCATCATCGTGAGCGGAGGCTTCATCGGCGGCACGGGCACGGTGAGTGGGGTTATTCTGACAGGAGAGAGTAGTCTGCAAGCGGGAAATTCTCCCGGAATTTTGACAATCAGTGATTTGACGACTTCAGCAGATGGCTCGAACACGTGGACTGTCACCGTTGTCACCAACGCTGTGACAGCCGGAAGCGAGAACAACGACACCAACTCGCAGATCTCCCAATTCCGCATCGTAGGCGATATTGCTCTCAACGGAGAGAATACATTCGTCCTGAATCTACAGACTGCCACTACGGATTCTTCAGGTGTCATCACATATGCCAGTGCGACCACGGAAGAGATGATCTCTTTCGCCCAGAATTTGACGGCGGGTACATCGTTCCAGTTTTTTGATCTGGATGAGGGCTCGCTGACAGGCTCTTTCAGTTCCTACGATTGGGGCGGTACGCTCGAAACTTTGCTGAACAAAGGACTTATCTGGGACGTTGGTTCCCTGGCGAGCTCGGGCGCGGCCACCGTGCGTTCAGCCAATGCGGGTGATGCCACGCGTGCGGCAAATACGTTGGTGAGCGCATCGCAAACTCTTTTTGCCTTTGCAGACGGTGCGCGCAATCACATTTACAGCGATCGGGTGACGGGATCGAATATTTGGGCGGGAGGTATTGGGGATTTTCAGAACGTTTCCAGCCACAACGGGCGCACCGGGTACAAGTTCAATGGCGGTGGCTTTGCCGTCGGTATAGATCACAAGACTGGCAAAAACGCTGTAGTGGGGCTCTCTTTTGGCCAAATGTACGGACGCTTGAAACCAAAGAGCGGCAGCTTCGTTTATGACGCCGGTAAAATCGATCAGGACACCACCATGTTCAGTCTTTACGCTGGCACATTGATCAGTGTGCCCAACTTCAAGCAGGACATTCAGCTCGATGGTTATATCGCCTATGGCTCGTCGAGCAACAAAAGTTCCCGCTCGGTGAACAACATCCTCCTCGAACCAGGCACAGCCACGGCCAATTGGAACGAAGACGTCTTTGCCGTGGGCGGCCGCGCCGGCTGGGTGTACCAAGTGTGCCCCGCGTACAATTTACGCCCCTTCATCGGGTTGGACTATACTGCCGCCCGCATGGAAAGCTTCCGCGAGTCAGGGGCGGGTCTTAACAACCGCTATTCGGACGGGCACTACCAGAATCTCGCCCTTTCCGTAGGTTTTGCCATTGACCGCACCTATACTTTCTGCAACGACATGGCGTTGACTCCTATTGTGGGCGTGGCCTACGTCGGCGACGTTGTGCGGCAGAACGGCAAAGTGACCATCACCAATCCGGATGGCAGCGGATTTGCTGAACATTCGGTTTCACCGGGGCGCAATGCCATTCGCGCCAATGCGGCACTCTCGTGGAAGATATGCAAAACTTGGTCAGCGTATGCAGGTTATGTCTTCGAATGCAGAAGCGGTGCTTCGCTGCATGGGGTGAATGCCTCTTTGAGCTATTCATTTTAAGGCGATTTCATGTTCTGTTGCGTCGCCGTCCCGGTTTTGCCGCCGGGGCGGCTTTTCATTTACTTGATGCCCGCGTGAGGATAAAATGCGGGGCGATATGATGAATGGTACTCCTCTCTCCCGGTGCGCTTTTGCTGCCATTGATTTCGAGTCCGCCGGGGCGGCTCCGGGCGAAACGGATCAGCCCGTGCAGATCGGCGTCGTGCGCGTGGAAGGGCTGTTCGGCGCACCCCGGCTTTGGGATTCATATCTCTCTGTATCTCATCCCGTCCATTGGGCGGCTGCAAAAGTGCATGGAATTACCACAGAAATGCTTGTCGGAGCACCCTCTCTCCTTTCCCTCTGGCCTCGAGTGAGAGAGCTGCTTGGAGGAGCCGTGGTGGTAGGGCACCATTGTTCAACCGAGCGCCGTTTCTTGCGCTGTTTCCCCGGCCATGGGCTGGGGCCGTGGCTCGATACACTCACCCTTGCTCGTGTGACCATGCCGGGGCGGAAGGATTATTCTCTAGGAGCTGTGGCCGAGGCGCTCGGGATCACCTCTGATGTGCGGCAATGTGTTCCTGGCAGGCGCTGGCATGACGCGCTTTTCGACGCCGTCGGCAGTCTCTTTGTCCTTCAATTTCTCGTCCGCGCGCTCGATCTGCGGGAGGCTCCGCTTTCCGCTCTTGGAAAGGCCGTGAAGGAGAATGACACCTGCCAATGAATGGCCGAGATATCGTGATATGTGAGAATAGACTCCAGAGCTGGCCGATCAAGAGATGCGACGGGGAATAGACAGGAAATTCAGGAGGTTTTTCCTCCTTGCGTTCCCTAGCTGATTATGACTATCATGGCCAATATGACCATAATAAATAATCAAATAGAAATAGAGGCTGCGCAGGCGTTGTTGACTAGAAGCGGATTATCCCTGCTAGACGCTTCGCGGCTGATCTGTGAATTGCTCGATGAGACGCCCGCCCGGCAGAGACCTGCGTTCCAGCATTGCAGGCAGGTAATCCGTGTCGCCGCGCAGGCCATTCATTGCGAAGAACAGACGGTGAGTTTTGAGGAAGCTGTCGAAAGGTCATTGACTTCCAAGGCTCACAGGAGACCGAGAACCTTGCGTGAGATTCGTTCAGTCGCTCGAAACCTCATGGACGGCATGCCTGAATTTGGCGCAAAATCATTGCGCGACATCACCACGGGAGATTGTCAGACTCTTCTTCGTGCACGGGAACGCTCGCCCCGGCAATTCTCCAAGGCGCGTATCATACTCTCCGGAATCTTCAACTTCGGTATACGGCAAGGATGGTGCTCCGTCAACCCTGTGACTGGTATAGAAGCCCCCAATTTGCAGGAAAGTGTTATCAGACCGCTCTCCCCTCTTGAAATAGGGCGCATCAAGCATGTGCTGCGCCGGGAGTGTTTCCGTCCTCTCTGGCCGGCCATCGGGTTGATGCTTTACGCGGGCATTCGCCCGAACGAGGTCACGCGCTTGAAATGGAGAGACATCAATTTGGAGGACAAGATCGTGACATTGCGTCCGCGGCACAGCAAAACGGGAGGCGTGAGGCATGTGCATATCCCGCCGGTGTTGGAACGCTGCCTGCGTTCTTTCCGTCCGCTGGATTCCGACAAACCGATTGCACCTCCAAACTGGGACAGAAAGTGGAAACGCTTTCGCCTTTCGGCGGGGTTTTCTAAATGGCAGCAGGATTGTTTGAGACATACCTATGCCAGCTACCATGCCAAGTATTACCGCAATTTCCCGCTTCTGCAGATGGAGATGGGGCACCGCTCTGCCGATCTGCTCCGCACACGCTACCTGAATATGGAGGGTATCACCCGACAAGACGCCTATTATTTCTGGCACTGAGCGGTGCTGAAAGTCCGGATAAGCTCTGGACAGACAATCAATCAACGCCGGCCGGTGTTCCCCGGCAGAAAATATCCTTTCTGTCGATGAGTGACCGGCATACGCGCCGTTTCCAAGGCGAGGAGCATATCTTCCCAGAAGCGGCGCCTCTCCCCCAAATCGGAGGTGCGCAGCAGATAACTTGGATGATGGCTGACCACAACGGGGATTTCAAGAAAGTTATGTACTCTGCCTCGAAGCGCATCTAAAGGCAATCCGTCCCCGTTCAGCAGACAACGGGCGGCAATTACTCCGAGCGCGACAATCACTTTTGGCTTTACAAGGCGCATTTCAGTCTCGAGTACGGGGCGGCTGAGAGAGATTTCGACATCGCTGGGAGGACGGTTATTGGTCGTCTGGTGCGGAATCTGTGGACGGAACTTCACGCCGTAAGTCAGATAAACCAATTCCCGGTTAAGTCCCATAGCCTTGAGAATTCCATCGAACTTCTGTCCGGCTACTCCAGCCAGAGGTCTGCCGGCTTGTTCGTCGTAATAATTGGGAGCGTCGCTCACGAACGCGATTTCTGCGCATCGATTGCCTGTGCCCATCACGGCTGTTTTGCGCAACGAGCCCAGTTCGCGCAGAGGACCCCATTGAGGCAACAGAAGAGCAAACTGTTCCCATTTTTCCTGTGTGGTTCGCCCACCAGGGCGGAAAAAAGGGATTTCTCGCTCCTCCTGTTCTTCTTCTCTTGCTTGCACGGCGTATTCCTGGAGCATTTCCGACAGAGTCATTTCGCGGGAAGCGCCGAGCCGCGGCGCCGTCTCGCGAGAGAAGCCGCCGCCGGGATCGGCGTCCGGGTGGTCAGCCGGGGCTTTTTTTCTCTCACCATGGCTTTGACGGGAGGCGAGCATCCACATGTGGAGGATCCCGCGCGCATCCGTGTCCACCGACAGGGCATGCCCTCCCGATTCCTCCATGCTATGAAGGATGTCGATGACAAACTGCCGCAGCGTGGGCATAATGACAGTTTTACTCCCCGAGTTTCAGAATGATCTTGCCGTTGCGAAATTCCTGCCGGGCTTTTGCAGCAGCTTCGCACACCTGGTCGATGCAATATTCGGAATCGACTGCTTGTGAAAGGACTCCTTCAGCCATCCATCCAGAAAGCAGGGCGTAAGCTTCTTCAATCTCTTCGCGAGGAGCAGTCTTTAACCATTGGGTGACCCAGAGCCCTTTAAGCTGAATTCCCTTGAAAATGAGAAATCCATTGGGCACTTTAATACTTTTTCTACTCATGGCACCAAAGGTGACCATCGATGCGCCGGGAGCGAGCATATCCATCAATCTCAGGGCGCTGTCGCCTCCCACGGCGTTTGAGGCCAGCACGGGGCGTATTTTCCCAAGCTGGGCAAGCGTCTTTTTGACCACGTCTTCCTCATTTTCATCCACGACAAGGTCGGCGCCGAGTGCCGTCAGTTCGTCGCGCAGGGCGTCCGGACGGCGCACAAAGTTGATCGTCTTGACGCCCATTTTGCGGGCAATTTGAATGATGCAGCGCCCCACACCGGAATTGGCGGCATTCTGCACAATCCAATCGCCCGGCCGCAGTTCCACATAGCCATGGAGCATGCGCCATGCCGTGAGAGGGTTCACTTTCAGCATGGCTGCTTGGATGGGATCCACGGTGGTGTTTAATTTCAGAAAATTACCGGCTGGAGCAGTGAGAAAGCGGCTCCAGGCACCTACTCCACGAAGCATGATCACCTGGTCGCCAGATTCAAAGCCTTCCGCCTTCGATTCGATGACCACGCCGCATCCTTCGAGTCCTGCCGGGGAATCAGGCAGGACGGGCTTGATTCCGTATACTCCCTGTACAAAATTGATGTCCGCAGGATTGATGGGCGAGGCAAGCATGCGCACCATGAGATCTCCGGCCTGAGGAGCAACGACTCCGCTTTCCCCCACCTCAAGTACTTCTTCAGGCTCTCCGCACCGCGAAAAAGAGACACGACGATTCCTTTCCATAAGCATCTATTGATGCCACACGTGAGAGCTTTCCGTCAAGTCCGGGCTGCGGCATCACCTATGAACAAGCGGATGTGGATGCGCCCTTCAGCCTTTTTGAAAGAATCATTATCGGGCATTTTCGAGGGCGAGCCGTTTGAGGCGCTTCTGCAAGGTGATCTTGGCAGCAGAGGAGACGCGATCGGTAAAGAGAACGCCGTTGAGATGATCCGCTTCGTGCTGGATGCAGCGGGCAAGAAGGCCACCGCAGTCGAGCGCGAGAGCGCACCCGTCGAGGAGAGTGAGAGTGGCCTTGAGACGCTCCGGGCGCATGACATTGGCGCGGATCCCACTTATGCTGAGACATCCTTCATAGAAGGGGCAGGGTTTGCCGTAGGGTTCCAGCTTCGGATTGACGAAACGCAGCGGCATGATGTCGCGGATGGGTTTGAGCACACCGTTGACGAGGGCATTTTCCGTTTCCTCACCCTCTTCATCAGGGAGATCAATGACGATCAATTGTATGCTCTGTCCTACCTGCGGCGCCGCCAAGCCGATGCCTTCGGCGGCATACATGGTCTCCAGCATATTGTCCGCCAAGGTGACGAGAGTTTCGTCCGAAAGGTTCGCCGGAGCGCATTTCACGCGCAGTGTCGGGTCGCCGTATTGTGTAATCGTGAGGAGCATGGCTGTGAAGGCGGACTAATCTTGGGAAAATGGATGAAAATCAATTCTGACAGGAAGATCCGGCGTGTCAATCCCAGCGCCTGTCAGTATGTCCGTCACCTGAATCAGTGAGCCGAGAGGAGTGCCCTCGGCGGCGGAAACTTGAATCTTCAAGTCGGGATGTTCGACAAGAAGTTCCCGGATGCGGCTGCCTAATTCATCCCCAGAGAGAAGCTGCCCTTGAAGAGCGAGTTGGCCGTTCGAACCTATCTCGAGCAGCGCGAAATCATCGGGCACTTTTTTCCCTGCGAGATAATGGGTTCGAGGAAGATTGATTTTAAGTGTGTTCTGCTGCGTCTTCAATTGCGTGTGCACGATGAAGAAAATCAACAGGATTGTAAGAATGTCGAGCATGGGGACGATGGGAATGCTCGCGCTTCTTCTGGAACGATAAAAGGATTTCATGATCGATACGAGGCGGGATCAGTGAAAGATGGTTCTCTGCACCATGACGTCGTTCGCGAGAGCTTCGAGGGCGGAAACGCATTTTTCCAGCCTGCGATTGAAACATGAGACGGCAATTACACCCGGAGCCGCGACGGCCAATCCGAAAATGGTGGTGTAGAGGGCGGTGGCGATGCCCTGAGCAATGCCTTCCCGTTGTTCATTGAGACCGAATACGCCGAAGATTTCCACGAGCCCCCAGGCTGTACCGAGAATTCCGAACATAGGGGCGATACTGATGATCATGTCAATGGCGGCGAGACCGCCTTGGAGATTGATCGATTCTTCCCTAGCCTTCGATTCCACGAGAGGGCGAAGTGATTCATCAGACATGGATGAATTCTGAATGATCGTGCCGCAGAGGCGGGCGGCGGCACTGCGTCCTTCGTTGGCTTCGGACAGGAAAGCCCGCCGTGCGTCGAGATCGCCCGTCTGCGCTTTGTCCCACAATCTGGACATGCGGGCAACGCCACGGAAGGAGCCGGCATTGAGCCAGATGTGGTAGATGACAGCGGCTACGAGGACGAGCGAGCAGGCGAGCAGGGGATAGCCAAAAGGCTGGCAGGCTCCGAAAAGTTCAATGATTTGTTCTTTCATGATGGTAAATGGTTATTCAGTGTCGAAGTAGAAGCTAAAGAGGAGTTCCATGCTGTCGCCTACAAGATCCTTCCGCACCTCTTCCGGCATAGGGGGGATTTCTGCGTTTCTGATGGCCCGAAAGGTGAAACCCTGCTGCGAAACGCTCGCCCCGTTGCGCTGCATGAGATCCATGGACATGACCTGCCCTTTAGGATTGATCAGCATGCGGATTTGGAGACTGCCCGGAATGATCATGTCGCGATGGGCGTCACACTCCCGGTACCAGAAATAACTGATCCTGCGGTAAATGAGCTCTTGATAGGCACCTGTAGGCGTGCGTTCGACGTTGAGCGATGGGTTCTTGCCGAATACGAAGCGCCCTGTGGTGCGGGTACGTTTTTCGTGGGTGAGAAAACCGGGTTGAGAATCCGGAGTGAAGGAAGGATCATATGGGCTACGGTTATTGTTTCCTGCCGTGCCATCCTGTGGGGGAAAAACCTTGCCCGTTCCATCCGGCATTCCTATTGTGGGCACGGGGACGCTGGGAGTCTGGCCAAAGCGGACGATGGAGGTGAGAATATCTCTGCCGAATGCGTCATCATGGCGTTCGACGAGGGCGGCCGCGGCGGAATCGCGGGTGTTTTCCGCGCCTTTGTCATCGGATCGTGCCATGCCGTCCGGTGTTCCCGGGGTTGACGGTGCACCTTTGCCCGAGCGGTTGAGAGAGCCGCCGCCGCTTTGCTGTCCAAGGCGGGGCTGCACGCGTGTTCGAGAAGAGGATACCCGGCCATCGTTTTCAAGAGAACCGTCCTGCCGTTCCCGAGAGATGACATTGATCTCGTTGCGATCCGTCCGTCCATTTACATTGGGAAGATTTTCCCGGCTCTTTTCGTCTGTGGGGCGATTGGCTCCCGATGCGATTGTATTGCGAGCTCCTGTGAATTCGGCTTCCCTTACCGGTTCCGGAGATTCCTGTTCCGGAGTCGTGTGGACAGCAGGGCGCGCCCGCCGAGCCTCTTCGGTCTTCTTTCCTGTGAGCTGGGCATCAGTTTTTCTCTCCGTGCGCACGATGGAGACGAGACGGTTCGGTTCATGCCGCGCCTTCGTGCGGCGCATCCCTTTTTTGAGATCAATCGGGAAAATGAGCGCGACCACTGAAGCGTGGACGAGCGCTGAGAGCAGCAAACACAGCCAGAGAGAGGGCGTGCGGCTGCCATTCTCTGGGATGCTGTTTTTTTTCACCGCAGGGGACTTTTCAGGTCAGAGAGTGTGCCCCATCTTGTCGCGCTTGGTGGCCAGATAGAAGGCGTTTGTCTCATTGGGGGCGATGCTGATGGGAACTTGTTCGGCCACATCGAGTCCGTGGCCTTCCAGCGCGATGATCTTTTTGGGATTATTCGTCAGCAGGCGCAGGTGACGCACGCCTAGGTCGCGCAGGATCTGGGCGCCGATGCCGTAATCGCGCAGGTCGGGCGGGAAGCCGAGACGAATGTTGGCTTCAACGGTATCGAGACCTTGTTCCTGCAATTTATAGGCATGCAGTTTGGCCGAAAGGCCGATGCCGCGGCCTTCCTGCCTGAGGTAAAGAATGACGCCTCCCTCTGCCGCCACGCGGCGCATGGCCGTATGCAGCTGGCTGCCGCAATCACAGCGGCGCGAGGCAAACACATCTCCCGTGAGGCATTCGCTGTGCACGCGAACCAGCACAGGTGAATCAGGGTCGATTTCTCC
Source organism: Akkermansiaceae bacterium (assembly GCA_021200315.1). Taxonomy (GTDB): domain Bacteria; phylum Verrucomicrobiota; class Verrucomicrobiia; order Verrucomicrobiales; family Akkermansiaceae; genus Akkermansia. Next base: position 49,369 of record JAJQGU010000044.1, on the reverse strand, counting down.
GTGCACCAAGGCGAGGTGCGTGGATCCGTCTATTTTCGAATGGTAGGAATGGCAGATAAATTCTCCGTAGTCGGTGGGCAGCTTGACGGTCTCCTCGCGTTCCACCAAGCGTTCGGTGTGCTGGCGATATTCGATGATCTGGGCGAGCGTGCAGGCCTTGAGACCGTGTGTACGCTGGAAGCCTCCCAGATCGCCGATGCGTGCCATCGTGCCGTCGTCGCGCATGATCTCGCAGCATACGCCCACGGGTTGGAGCCCGGCCAGATGCATGAGGTCGATGGTGGCTTCTGTATGCCCGGCGCGGCGCAAGACGCCGCCCTTCACCGCACGGAGAGGAAACACGTGCCCCGGTTGTACAAAATCGTCGATCGCGGCGTGCGGATCGGCCAACTTCATGGTGGTGAGTGAGCGTTCGAAGGCGCTGATTCCCGTGGTGGTCCCCTCTCGGGCATCTACTGAAACGGTGAAGGCCGTGTGGAGCTTTTCGGTGTTGCGGCGGTTCATCATGGGGATACCCAACGAATCGACTTTTTCAGGCGACATGGGCGTGCAGATGAGCCCTCGCGCGTGAGTGGCCATGAAATTGATCGCCTGAGGCGTGGCGAATTCTCCGGCGCAGATGAGATCGCCCTCGTTTTCCCGTGAGGGATCGTCCGTGACGAGGATGATGCGGCCTTGTCTCAGTTCTTCGATAATTTCGGGAAGAGAGCTGAACACCAGCGGGTCGACGCCTTGAGCGATGGGAATTGAGCCGGCCGCGGGCGGCACTTCGCGGAAAGGAAAAATCGGAACGCCGGCTTTTTCTGCTGCACGAATCTCATTCATGACAAAATTACTTGGCTTTGGCCCAAGAATCCTTCAGCGCGATGGTGCGGTTGAATATCGGGCGCCCGGGAGCGTGGTCGCGGCGATCAGCCACGAAATAGCCCAGTCGTTCAAACTGGCAGGAAAACTCTGGTTCCGCGGCGGCGAGAGCTGGCTCCACTTGGGCATGTGTCAGCACTTCGAGAGAAGCCGGATTCAGAGCGGCAAGGAACCCCTGTTCATGAGCGTCAGGCACTTCATCCCGAAAAAGGCGATCGTAAAGCCGCACTTCGGCCTCAACCCCCAGAGGCACGGAAACCCAGTGGATAGCCGTGCGGCACTTGACGCCGTCGGGAGCCGGTGCACCGATGGTACCGGGAATCGCTTCGGCCTGCACTTCGGTGACGCGGCCTTCGGCATCGGTGCTGTAGCCGGTACAGGTGATGCAGTAGCCTCCCCGCAGGCGTACGGTGCGCCCCGGCCCGAGACGGAAAAATTTTTTCGGCGGATCGATCATAAAGTCATCCTGCTCGATCCACACCTCGCGGGTCAGAGTGATTTTACGGGTGCCGCAATCAGGTTGTTCGGGGTTGATCTGCACTTCTACGTCCTCTCGGTAATCTTCCGGCAGATTGGTGATTGAAAGCTTCAGGGGATGCAGTACCGCCATGCGGCGCGGCGCGGCGGCGTTGAGCTCGTTGCGCACGGTGTGTTCGAGCAGAGCCGTGTCAGTGTTCCCATTGAATTTAGTGATGCCTACCATTCCGCAAAATCGGCGGATGGCCGCGGCGGGAAAACCGCGCCTCCGCATGCCGGAGATTGTGGGCATGCGCGGATCGTCCCAGCCGGAGACGTAGCCTTCCTGCACGAGTTGCAGCAACTTGCGCTTCGACATGACAGTGTAGGTGATGTTAAGGCGCGAGAATTCCGTCTGTCGCGGCCGGGAGGGAACCGGACAGTGTTCAATCACCCAGTCGTAGAGCGGACGATGGTTTTCGAATTCAAGCGTGCAGAGAGAGTGGGTGATGTGCTCAAAGGCGTCTTCGAGCGGGTGGGCGAAATCATACATCGGATAGATGCGCCAAGCGGCACCCGTGTTGTGGTGTTCGGCAAAAACGATGCGGTAGAGCACGGGATCGCGCATGTTCATATTGCTGGACGCCATGTCGATCTTTGCGCGAAGTACGGCATTGCCTTCAGGAATCTCGCCGCGTTTCATCGCTTCAAAACGCGCCAGGTTTTCTTCGACAGGACGGTTACGGAATGGAGACTCCGTTCCGGGCGTGACGATGCTGCCGCGCTGCGCCCGGATGGCGTCTACCCCCTGTTCGTCTACATAGGCCAATCCATTGCGTATCAGCTGCACCGCACATTCATAGAAGAAATTGAACATATCTGATGCAAAGAAGAGCTGATCCTTCCAGTCGAAACCCAGCCAGTGAATGTCTTCTTGAATGCTGTCGACATATTCCTGATCTTCCTTGCTCGGGTTGGTGTCATCGAAACGCAGATGGCAACAGGCTCCCAGAGAAGCGTATTCCTGAGCCAAGCCAAAATTGAGACAAATTGCCTTTGCGTGGCCAATATGCAGATAGCCATTCGGTTCGGGAGGGAATCGGGTGATTGGGGCTTTGCAAACGCCCTCGGCGAGATCCCGAGCGATCATCTCGCGGATAAAATCGCGTTTCTCAGGCTGTTCAATTGTCATGGGCTTTTTTACTGCGGAAGTTTGGGAACTGCAAGCATTTTCCCGGCATATGACATGAGACGGGCGGGGAGTGTCTTGCGTGCCGGACGGCTGCGGCAACATGGCGTCTCTATGCGGAGACGCTGTTTTTCTCCGTCGCTGCCAAGGCTGCGGAAAACATGTGATCCCATTGCATCAGATGTATTTTTTCTTTAAGAAAAGGTGGGCGCGGGAGGGATCGGAAGCGGCAAGATGCGTGTAGCCGATGGCAAGCGCGTCCGCGGCGTCGGAGGCTGGGGTTTCGGTCAGGCGGAAAAGTGCGCGCATCATGAAGGCCACTTGCTCCTTGCCGGCGTGTCCCCGCCCGACAGTGGCGAGTTTAACGCAGTTCGGAGGGTATTCCATGATAGGGCGCCCGTATCGTGCCGCAGCCAATATGGCGGCAGCACGTGCTGAGCCCATGGCGATGGCTGTACGGTGCGATTGCACGTAAATGACACCTTCGATAGCCAGCTCGTCGGGCTGCCATTGCTCAATCATGGAGCAGAGCGTCTGATGAATACGCAGGAGGCTTTCAGACTGGGAAATCCGATTGGGGATAACAAGCGTGCCGTAAGCTGGAGTGGAGGGAGTGCGAAAATCTCCTTCTGTGACGGCGTAGCCCGTATGCCGAATGGCGGGATCTATGGAGAGGACGCGCACGAGGCTCAGCGCCTGCGCCGTGAGGGAGAGGCGGGACGGGGTTTGCGGACGGGACGCAGAGGGCGGTCGTCCAATAGGGTGGTGTAGGCGTACTTGAAACCTTCGAGCTTGCGGCGGTCGATCTTTTTGCCGATAAAATGCTCGACAGCCATGGCAAAATCAAGTTCGTCCGCCGTCAGGAGAGTGAAGGCATCGCCCGTAGCTTCGGCGCGTCCCGTGCGTCCGATGCGGTGCACATAATCTTCCGGATTTTCGGGAACGCGATAGTTGACCACGTGAGTGACGCCGTTGATGTCGATGCCGCGGGCGGCAACGTCGGTAGCCACGAGAATGGAAAATTTTCCTTCGCGAAAACCTTTCAAAGCGGCCATGCGTTCTTTCTGCCCGATGTCGGAATGCATGACGGTGACAGTGTCGCCGTAGCCTGAGCCGCGGATGAGACCGCAGACGCTGTCCGCCTCTTTGCGGGTGCGGGTGAAAATCATCATCGAGTGGAACTGTGTCTGGCGTATGAGAGCGAGCAGGAGATCGTCCCGCTGATCGAGACCAACGGGGTAGAAGGCATGGGAGATAGTGGAAGCCACTTCGCGCCGCGCAATGGCGATCTCGACGGCGTCATCCTTCAAGCACCATTTGGCAAAACCGGCGATCATCGGGGGCATGGTGGCGGAGAAAAAGAGTGTCTGCCTGTGATCCCAAGGACAGAGATTAACTATTTTGCGGACGATGGGCATGAAGCCCATGTCGAGCATACGATCCACCTCATCGAGCACAAGACATTTCAAGTCCTTGAATTTCATGTTGCCTCTGTAGAAATGATCCACGAGGCGTCCCGGTGTGGCAATGACAATGTCAGCTCCTCTTTTCAGATCCTGCGTCTGTTGACCGTAGCCCATGCCACCATAGAGCAGAGCCGTATGAATATCCGTGTGTTTGGCATAGGAACGGAAGGCTTCGTCCACCTGATCGGCAAGTTCGCGCGTGGGTTCAAGCACAAGTATCTGGGGTTTGCTCAAGGGTTCGAGATCGCTCAACAGAGGAAGGGCAAAGGCTGCGGTTTTGCCCGTACCTGTCTGGGAGGCGCCGATGAGATCCCTGCCTTCGAGAATATGCGGGATGGCCTGCTCCTGAATGGGAGTGGGGTGCTGATACTTGCATTCTTCCACCGCCTGAAGAATGGGTGCTGAAAGGCCGAGTTCCGAGAATGTCATTGTTTGTAGTGTAATAAAAGCAGGCGAAAGCCGCCTGTATGGAGATGTTCAGTGAATGAATGGATTGCTGAGAATTTCGTTCTTGATAGTGGTATAAGGTCCGTGGCCGGGATAGACATTTGTGTTGGCTGGTTGATTGAGAATGCGTGCACGGAGCCCCCCCAGCAGAGCGTTGCGGTCGCCTCCAGGAAAGTCGGAGCGTCCGATCGAGCCGGCAAAAAGCACGTCGCCTGAAAACAGGATGGATTCGTCTGCCATGTGATAGACGAGACTATCGGGCGCGTGCCCCGGCACATAGTGAATGTGCCAAGCTTTGCCTCCCCAAGAGTCCGTGTGGCGAGCTTCACCGATCACATCATCCACCTCAAAGGGTTCCAATTGCAACCCGCTCCACAGGCGAGACAGAGTGAGACTTTCGGTGAACGGGGAATGGGCATGAACTGTACAGCCGAATTGGCGCTTCATACGTGCAGCGTCCTGAATGTGGTCGAAATGCTGATGAGTAATCAGAAGATCGGTGATACGCGCGTTGGGCCTGTGAGAGAGAATCCAATCCGTGAATCCTTCGGGCGCATCGACAGCAATGTACAAGTCGGCGCCTGTAATGACGAGATAACCATTGGTCTCCAGCGCCCCGCCTGTATACATCCTGATGTGCTCCATGCCGCAGGCTATTATAACTCTCCATGAGATACATGGCGAGACTAAATCGTGTCTTGAATCATGAAAGCCGTTCCGTCTCTTGTCACCAAAAGTCGTTGAATCGAGAAGAAACGGGAAATTGCAGAGAACTCAGCTCAGCCATGTTCTTCAGAGCGAATCCAATCATCTCGGGACTTGAGCCGAATGCTTCGCCGAGAGGCTCTCTGTGAGGAATGAATCCATTACTTTTGCGATGCCGTTCCAGTTGTCGATTTTGAGGTATCCAGCGTTTTTTGCGCACCCGCGTCAGAGAGGCATTTTCTGATTATTTCCAACTTAACGCCTTATTTCCATTGCTCCGCCCCCGCCTGACGGCGTCTTCGTCGGAGAAGTGCCGTGAATAACGCAAAAACAACCGGAGACAAAGAATGCGATGAACCCGGCATCCCGTGGACAGACTCATACATGAAATGCAGTTTTTCTGATGGCGGCTTTGGCCGACATTCAGGACTCTTGAAGGGATTGTCTGCATGCTTTGACCGTATTGGCCATCAGCATGGCAATGGTCATGGGGCCGACTCCGCCAGGCACGGGCGTGATGGCGCGGCAGTTTGGGGCGACGGAAGCATAATCCACATCGCCGACAATGCGGTAGCCGCGAGGGCGGCTGGAGTCGGCGATGCGGTTGATGCCTACATCGATAACCACGGCTCCTTTTTTCACGAAGTCAGCGGTGATCATTTCAGGGCGGCCTACGGCAGCGACGATGATGTCCGCAGTGCGGCAGAGAGCCGCCAAGTTGCGCGTGCGGGAATGAGCGATGGTGACAGTGGCGTTGGCTCGTTTGGACATGAGTAAATGAGCCATCGGCTTGCCTACGATCATGCTTCGGCCGACGACCACGGCGTGCGCCCCGGCGGTCTCGATGCCGGCGGTACGAAGCAGTTCCATGCAGCCGAGAGGGGTGCATGGAACAAAGCCGGAGGGATCCTCGAGCACGAGTTTGGCCACGTTTTCAGGGTGAAAGCCATCTACATCCTTGCGGGGGGCGATCGCAAGCACGACGGCCCGCTCATTAATGTGCGGAGGCGGCGGGCTCTGCACGAGAATGCCGTGAACGGCGGGATCGGCATTCAATTGATGAATCAGAGAGATAAGCTCTCCCTGAGTGGTTTCGGCAGGCAGAACCCATTTTTGGGAACGAAGTCCCAATTCAGCACAGGCTCTTACTTTTGAGGCGACATAAACTTGTGAGGCAGGATCTTCACCCACGAGCACCACGGCGAGCCCGGGCTGATATCCGCGGGCTGAAAGGAGGTCAATTTCTTTTTTGAGCGACTCGCGGACAGATTCTGCTATTTCTTTTCCATTAATTTGTTTAGGCATGATCTGATGGCTTTATGGGTGAAAAATCGGGACGCCCGAGACAGAGTCGTTCGGTCAGTTGGAGGCAAAACTTCTGAAGGCCGTTCTCATCAAGATCGGGCGGTACCGTCAGTTCTTTCCCCCACAAAAGGGAAACTTTAGAAAAAGGCTTAGGAATGGCGTAGCCGTCCCACGCCTTGCCGATTCGCCAGCAGGCGGAGTAATCAATACACACGGGGACGATAGGCACGCCGGACATCGATGCCAGTTTGACGGCGCCGGGATGAACGGTGTAACGAGGACCTTTGGGACCATCGGGAGTGATGCACATGCTGTATCCCTGCCTCATGCAGTGAGTCATCTCCATGAAAGCAGTGACGCCGCGCCGACCGCTTGAACCTCTGATGGCAGCCATTCTGTAATGTTTAGCCACAATTTCCAGCAGAGCCCCGTCCTTGCTGGCGCTGGTCAACACGCACATAGGGGGAGAAAATCCCATTTTCCGGTAGACATAGCAGGGGACAAAAGTGCGGTTATGCCAAAGCGCTACGATTACCGGTCTCGTCTTCCATGAGGATGCAGCCCCCGTTTCGAGGCGGAAGCGTATGCGCAGAGTTAGGCAGATGCATTGGATAATCCCCCAGAGAAAGTGTCCCAACAAAGGCGTCCAACGCGTTGAGCGCTTAGAGATACGATTCCTCAGTTCTTCTTGTCTGGTCATGAAATCAATGGCCCTGCTGAAGAGTGCGCAGGAAAATGTCATCGGTATCCGAGCCTGGGGAGGGAAGCCCTGAGGTGCCCGGCATGGCCGGGGAAGGCGCGGGAGAAGTTCCCGGAGCGGACACCGGCGTACCTTGATCCTTGGTCGGTGGGGAAGGGGTGGAAGCTTGACCAGGGATAATGATAGTCGGCATGAGCAGAGAATGAGGCGCCGGCATTTTTGCGCGAGCCGCAGCGGCTTTCTGATCCAGTGCGTCCGCATTGTCCGTAGGCGCGTCAGCTGTTCCGGAGAGGCGGGTGCTCAGCCAAGCCAAACGGGCGGTCTCCGTAAACAGAGGATCCGACTCTCCCCTGTATTCTGCCTGCGAAATACGTAGAGGCAACCCGTAGTTCAGGAACCCGGAAAGGATACCATCTTTGTCGACGGTTATTTTGCCCTGCACGGTCAATACGGCCGGATCGGAGAGATCGTCTTGGAGAATTTCGATGCTTACTTTTTCTCCCTGTTGGATGATTCTTGCACTACCCATTTGAAAGGTGGGCGGGGAATATTTGTCACGCCTGTTGGATTCAACATGCTGCATCAGGAGGGGAATGGCAGGCAGGCGTCTGTTGTCCAAGCGGATATTTTTGAGAAGCACCTTGCCATTGAAGACGGGAGGAAGAAGCTCTCCCGTGGCCGCCGTCGCCGGGAGCGTCATGGATAACTGCTGCTGATCCGTAGCCACCCCCGTGGTCGCTTCCAAGCGGGTTTTGGCTGTGATGATGGAAGTGAATTTCTTTTGCGTGAGATAAGAGAGATCCAAATTGGACGAGATAAGCGTGAATTCACCTTCGACGGGTTTCCCTTCCAGAATGGAGCCCTTCATGGAAATTTCGGCCTTGTCTTCCTGCACGATGCCGATCTCTCCCATGTCGATTGATCCTTTGAGCGTTACCTCCTCAAGCCCGTTGTATGTGGAAAGTATATGGCTCTCTTGAATGTCGATGGCCGGCCACCTGCGCAATTTCAGCGTACCGCCCTGTATCACAAGAGAGTGCGCCCCTCGCTGGGAATTGGGTGAGTACACATAAGCCGACGGGGTCCGGAGGGAGAAAGAGCCCAGTTTTTCAGTCTCAAAACGAATGTTCAGATCCTTGCATCGGATGCGGTCGAACTGCCATAAAATCTCGCCGGCCAGATGGGGCGTCGTCATCACCTTGAAGTTATCCCGAAGAATCACGTCCATGCGGGAGATTTCGAGCTCATTGCCCGACAGGACGCCGCTGAAATAACTTCTCAGGCTCAGCGGCGCGGAAAGACCTGTGCACTCAATGCGGGCGATGGGGTAGCTCTCGGGAAATTCGGCCTTCAATTGGCTGATGGAAAGATTGAAACCGTCCATTCCGAGATGACTCAAGGAAACACTGGCGGCATTCCATGTTTCTTTCAATGCGTTTTGCTGCTTTTCGGCATAGGATTCCCCATTCATTGAGGAAACGCGCCATGCAAAGAAACCGGCACCGCCAATGAGCAACAGAAGGATCAAGGCGATGCCGAGTCCGAACCACTTCCCGGGTTGCTTTTTTCTGGCGGTGGCATTAGAGATGGAAACCCGGCGTTTCTTGACAACGCGCACCTTCTTTTTGCCGTCTTTATCAATGACCACTTCCTTGGATTTGATTTTGGAAGGGTGCTCCTGATGCATTTGCTCGATGATGTGAGACACGCGAAAAGAATTTCCTTCGCTGCCGTTGGAAGAAGGGGGAGACTGCATGGTGATTTTTGTGGAGTGAACAACGTGGCGGATACTGAGTGTCGGAAGAAAGGACTTTCACACCGGCTTGATGAGCGGAAAGATTATTTGGACCATGAAGACGAAGCTGCGCCCATTTCCGAGGGCCGCTCTCCGGTGCGGACATCGCGCCCCGAGGGATCCACGACGTCCACCTTGGCAAAAATCAAAAGAGCTTTTCGTTCATTTTCAGAACCTTCAGAACGGAATAGGCGTCCTACGAGAGGCAGATCGCCCAGCACAGGGATTTTGTCCTCATAACGCACCCGTTTCGAATTCAACAAACTGCCCATGACCAGGACACTCCCGGGAACCACGGTGATTTTAGTGTTCAGGCATTTTCTCGTAAATACGGGCATTAATATTTTATTGTCCGTCAGCGAAATATAATTGACATCTCCCGAGCCGTCGTACATGGGGGCTGCGATGGGAACACCATAGTTGATAAAGCCGTCGAACGAATTGTGAAGCATGGTCAGGCTCAGGGTAACATAATTGCCTTCACCCTCGACGGCGGCTTCGTGGATGAGCAGCGTGGAGCCGATGCCGCCCTCTCTTTCCTCAGACGAAGTGTAGCGGACAAAGGAAGACGGGTGGGCGGGGGAAGCCAATTGGGTTCGGGAATTATTGCTCAGTTCCGGGGGATCGTAGCTTTCCGGATAGAACAATTCCCGAACATTGGAGAAAATGATCTGTTGGTCGCTGCCTGGGGAAAAGATGATCTTCGGCGCTTCCGCGAGATCCGTTCCCGTTTTCTGGTCGAGACCGCGCATAATCATGGTAACATCCGCCACGGACCAGACGCCGCGTATCGAGAGGACGGCGGGTGCGGGGCTTGTATCGGCTCCCGAGAATCCTTCGGGGGAACCTGCCTGAATCAATTTGTCGATTGAATTGTTGGTGATGACTTGGGTGCCGGAGCGGAGCCCTCCGTTGACGATGGGCGCCTTTGAAACGGACTGCGCCGTCTCAAGAGCGCCGCCCGCCGGAGAAACGATGTCAGAAAGCGCCTCGGTGCCTTGGTCAGTGCCTCCGCCTCCATATGTATGACCGCCCACCGTGAAATTGAGCAGCCATTGAAACCCCAGTTCTTTCAAGTCTTCCTCGTTGATTTCGAGCATTTTGACATTGAGCTGGACGAGCTTTTCTCCTTCGAGCGGAGCGGAGACCAGCTCCTGAATGCTTTCGATATTGGATGGCGTATTGCGCACCGTGAGTGTGGACGTGCTGGGGCTGTATTGGGCGGAAGCTCCTTCGGGAAAATGAATACCCATATTTTCCAGCGATTTCACGGGGTTGAGACGTTTAACCTTCAAAGATGAGGAGGATTCTGCAAAAAGATCGTCTCCCGAAGCTTCGTCTTCTCCGGCTTCGGCAAAGAAGCGGGAAGGAACATGAAAAGTCCGGGTGATCATGGGACCGTAATTTGCACCGGAAAGCGTGAATTCCACCCCGATGGGCGAAGTATAGAAAGTGGTTCCTGTCTGCTCGCTGATGATACCCAACAGAGATTTGAGCGAGATTTCGCTCAAATCAATAGAAACTCGTCTGTTCATCAATTCCTTGTACGGCATTGAAGAAGGCGTTCCGAAATTCGTCGTCAGATTGATTGGGCGAGAGGGGAAGCCGTCGTTCTGTTCGAAGCGGCGTATGAGAGAACGCAACGAATCCAGAATTTCAAAAATTGTCGCTTCCTGAAAGACAACACGCGGCAGGATGATGGTTGCAAGGCGTTCGTCGATGGCGCCATCATCGTTCACCGAGGCGTTTTCCTCATTTCTTTGAATCGGGGCGGCTTCGGGAACGATGAGAGTATTGTCTTCTTCCCATAATGCATCGCTGGCAGCTAAGGCTCCGGCTCTCATGGAATCGCGAGCCGTTTTGTAATACGAATCTTCGGCCTTGTAGCATCGTTCCATTCCTTCGCGTGCGGCAGTATTGAAAGGATCGAGGCTGAGAACCTGATTAAAGGCGGAAAGAGCCTTGCCGTATTTGCCGAGGTCATAATGGCCGTTGGCAAGAACCAACAACCGCTGCACTTCTTCCACTCTGCCGAGGTGCTGCGGCGTCAGCGCAGGGTTGGTGCGGACGGGATCGTTCACCCAAGCCAATTCTTGACGGGCTCTTTTGTTGTCGGGAACAAGTTCAACAGCCTTTTCCAGCATTTCCCTCGCCTCGTCGGTGCGCCCCACATTCTTGTAGTCAATGGCAGTGGAGACGTATGAATCAGAAAGACAATGAGTGATGTATCCACGTTGGGATGCTGTCACGGGAGCGTCGGGCAGAATATCGAGAGCTTGGGAGAACAATTCAACGGCGCGGCTGTATTTGCGCTGTTGGTAGGCTTGTCGGCCTTCCTCCGTCAGTTGCATGCTTTCCCGCGTGCGGTCGACGAGCCTGGCTTCGTGTCGGGCAGCGGTTCCGGCCGCGTTGCCGGGAAGCTCCGTTTGGGCGCAAAGCACCGCCGCGGTGAACGCCGCACAAGCGCCTCCTTTCAGAGCATGCAGGATCGATACACGTGAACCCACCATAAGAAGTGAGTTCAGTATACACGATTCCGCCTTCCAAGTCACTCGAAAAATGCACGGCGGCGAGAAAAAATCACCCGCTTCCCCTCACAAGTCCGTCGAGGCCGGTATTTTTCTGAAGACAGAAGATTTCCCGAGGCAAAAGCCTCGGGAAAACGGGCGGAGAAGCCATCACGAATCAGAGGAGAACCCCTTGAGTTGATTAAGGCGCGTGGGGTGTCTCAGCTTGCGGAGAGCCTTGGCCTCGATTTGACGGATGCGCTCGCGGGTGACATTGAACTGGCGGCCCACTTCTTCGAGCGTGCGGGGAGTGCCGTCCTTCATGCCGAAGCGCTGCTCTATCACTGAACGTTCGCGTTCGTTGAGCGTATTCAGCACGATTTCGAGCTTCTCGCGGAGCGAGGCGAACGAAGCCCCTTCCATCGGATTTTCCGCGGACTTATCTTCGAGAAAATCGCCGAAGGAAGTATCGTCGGAATCCCCTACGGGCTGTTGCATGGAAATGGGCTGCTGAGCCATCTTGAGCACCGCGCGCACACGATCCGGAGGCATGCTGCATTCGGCGGAAATTTCTTCGGGTGTGGGCTCTCGCCCCAGATCCTGCACAAGTTTTTTCTGTACGCGCATGAGTTTGTTGATTGTTTCGATCATGTGCACAGGGATACGAATCGTGCGTGCCTGATCCGCGATCGATCGGGTGATCGCCTGACGTATCCACCACGTAGCATAAGTGGAAAATTTGTAGCCCCGACGATATTCAAATTTTTCCACGGCCTTCATAAGCCCCATGTTGCCTTCCTGGATGAGGTCGAGAAAGGCGAGCCCGCGGTTGGTGTATTTTTTGGCAATGGAAATGACGAGGCGCAGATTGGCCATGATCATTTCGTTTTTGGCTTTCTGGGCTTCCTTCAGGCTTTCGCGCATGTGCCTGTATTCTTCCAAGAAATGGGGAATAGGCATCCAGAGCTGAAGTTCATACTCGTTGATGGCGTCGAGAAGTTCTGTGTTGTCGGGGTCTGCTTCGAGCTGGCGGGTCAGTTTCAGAATGCGCATGCGCAGCTGGCGGATCTGTTCGACGAAGTCTTCGTAGATCGTCCCCTTGAAGGAGAATTGCGAGAAGAGGCTGGTAAGCTCGTTGCGCGTCTCTTCAAAGGCAGTCTCATATGCCTTGGTGGACTTTTTGCTTTTGCGCGCACGGAAAAGTTGCCTGTAAATGGCAGTTGTCTCGTTATGCGCGTCAATCACCTTACCCATCAGACGCCTGGTTTCGGAAATATATTTGTCGCGGCGTTCGAAGTTCTTCTCGGCCACGATGCGGTCGAAACGCTCCTCATTGCGCAACACCTTGTCGGCCACATCGAGATAATAATTGGCTGATGGACCAAATAGATGGAGGCAGGAGAGCAATTCATTCTCCGCCTTTTCGATGCGATGCGAGATGTCGATCTCCTGCTGTCGGGAGAGCAGGTCCGTCTGCCCCATCTGCTTGAGATACATGCGCACGGGATCGTCGAGGATGTCGAGTTTAGCTTCCATTTTCTCATTTTCATCCTCCTCTTCCGCGTCGGCGAGGTGCTGGCGGTCGTTGTAGCTGTCCACATCGGATTCATCGATGATATCGACTTGACAATTTTGCAGACGCCCCATGATTTCGTCGATATCCTCCTGTTCGACCAAATCGCGGGGCAGCGTGTCATTGATGTCCGAATACGTCAGATACCCCTGCTCGCTGGAGCGGCTGAGCAGTTCCTTTACTTTCTGATCCACGCTGAATCCATCGGAATTGGCCGCGTGTCCGCGTTTTTCCTTTTTTTGAGGCGCCGGGATGTCGTCGCGCACTTCAATACCCAGTAAATGCAGATGTTCGAAAAGCTTGTTGCTGTCGCTGTCGTCATATCCCTCTTCGGGCAGTGCGGTGTAGATGTCGTCATCTGTCACGCATCCATTGTTTTTCCGCGCTTTGGCGACAAGTTGCTTGAAGGCGCTGCGCAGGATAATGTCGTCCGGAAAGAACGCTTGGACTTCCTTTCCCGTCAGTTTGATCTTCGATTCCTTCGTTTCTGGATTCTTCGTCTCGGCGGCTTCGGTGCTTTTCCTCTGAGGATGAGCCGGCGGAGCGGGAAGCGCCGCTTTTTCGGAAGACGCTTTCTTGCTTCCTTTGACAGGATGTTTGGAGGACGGGGCAACGGAGCGCCCTTCAGCGACTTGCGCGGATTGATCCGCTCGCTTCTTTTGGGAAGCTTTGTGTTTTGAGGATGTTCCGGTTTTTTCGGCAGAGTCCCGGTTTTTTGATTCGACGGGAAGCTGTGCTGTTTTTTTTGATGATGGCATGGTGATACGAGGATTAAGGGCAGAATCCACCCCTTAACATTCTTGTCAAGCGCGAAGCTGACAAAGCGCCGCATATTGTATGCGGGCGCTTTCTCGTGTCAAGAGGTTTTTCGTGAAAAAACTGGTTATGACAAAAACAGAACGCCCCGACATTTCCAGCTCGTTGTTTGGAGTCAAAGGAACGGGGAAATGGAGTTCTGAACATCCGTTCACGAATAGCCTGTTTCCTCTCGTTTACATTGATGTTAAAAAGGTGTGCTTTTGGAGCGAGGGGAGCTGCGCTTTTGAAGACTTCTTGGGGCATTGTCACTTCAGAGCAATCGAGCGGGCCGGAAAACCGGCTGTCGCTGAAATCCATTCAGGCAGTTTATCGCAGACGCCGGGCGCGCCTGCCTTCTATACGGGGAAATCGTTGTAAGAGAAAAGGGTTGCTCCGACGGGGGGAAGAATGTTATCGAAGACTGTATGAGAAAGAATAAGAGCATAGACATGTTGCTGCGGGAGCTGCCTTTGACGGAGCTGGATGCGGCCCGTCTGATCGTGGAATGCGTGGAAGAGATGCCGGAACTGCGGGTAATAGCGTTTCAGGGAAGGGAGGGCCTTGTGCGTGAAGTACGCCGAGTCATCAGGGAGGGCATCGTTGCCGTTCGAAATCAGGAGCGCACAGTGTCTTTTGCAGAGGCAGCGTGGAAGAGCTACGAACGCAGATCGGAACGCAGACCGACGACGCGCCGAGATTTGCGCAGTTATATCGGGCGGTTATTGCGTTTTTCCGAATTGGCCGACAGGCCGTTGAGGGGAATCAGCACGATGGAGTGCCGAGGTGCGCTGGAAGAAGTCTTCGGAAACAGCGCACACAGCTTCCGCAAGGGGAGGGCGGTTCTACACAGCATCTTTGCCTTTGGGATACAGCAGGGGTGGTGCAATCAGAATCCTGTGTCGACCATTGAGATGCCCCGTGTCTGCGAAAAGGAGATTCTGCCTCTTACTCTGCGTGAATGCAGGCGTTTGGTTCAGACGGCGAAACGCCCCGCTTTCCGAGATTGTTTGCCGGCGCTGGGCCTCATGCTTTTTGCCGGAGTGCGGCCGGGAGAAGTGGCACGCCTGCGATGGGAGGATATTTCTTGGGAAGAGGATGTGCTTTTGCTCGCTCCTTGCCACAGCAAGACGGGCGGCGGTCGGCAAGTGGCGCTTTGCCCCTCCCTGCAGCGCATGTTGCGGAGGCAGTGGCGGCTCATTTCGTCCAGAAGCGGGAAAAGAACCCTTCTTTGTCCGCCTCAATGGGAGAAGCGATGGAGCGCCTTGCGGCGGGAGGCGGGATTCCGCCGCTGGGTGCCAGACGTCTTGCGTCATACCTTTGCGAGCTATCATGCCAAGACTTATCATGATCTGCCCTCCCTTCAGCTTCAACTCGGTCATCGGGACAGTTCTCTGCTGCGTACGCGTTACATTAACTTGCGCGGCGTGCGGGGGAAGGATACCCTGCCATTCTGGACGCTGCTGGGGTAGGTGTTTTTTCGGGATGGAGGAGAGCCGCTTTCTCCTCGATGCGCATGTCTTCCTCACGCGCCAAGAATGGCTTGGCTGTCGATTTCATCTTGGCCGTGGATGAGTTCCGCGAGGACGGGAAGCTTTGAAAATTCTTCGATGAGCCCTTTGTTGGTGAGGGCTGCCGTATCCCATTCGTCTCCGGAGTGATTGAGGATAATCCCCCGGCAGGCGAGACCGGAGGAGGCGATGGATTTGACCGTGAGAAGGGCGTGATTCACCGCACCCAGTCGGTTGCCCACCACGAGGAGGACTGGGAGATCAAGCATTCGGGCGAGATCCGCCACGGTCTTGCCGGGGCACAGAGGCACTTCCCACCCGCCGACGCCTTCCACAAGCACTTGCTCGTGACGGGCGGCCAAGTATTCATAACCCGCTGCGAGCATGGAGAGATCGATGGACTGCCGCTCGATCGCCGCCGCCACGCATGGGGCTGTCGGTGTACGGAGATACAGCGGATTGATTTCGTCGAGGCTTAGAGAGGGGGCGCAGGCGGCGCGCAGGCGGCGGGCGTCCTGTCGGTCGCCGCAGGCGATGGGTTTGTAGCCAGCAGCCGCAATTCCTCGCTTACGCAAATCTCTCAGCAACAGCTCAGTGACATAAGTTTTCCCTATCTCTGTGTCGGTTCCTGTAATGAAGAAATTCATGTGCGATGTCAACAGCTGTCAGATCTCAGCGTGCTGTGTATATGTATTTAATGGCGCACCAGACGATGATGGCCAACACTAGACAGATGAATTTGGGCAGCCAGTTACGGCTGAGCAACATCTTGAGTTTTTTGAGGGAGGGTGTGCTCATACAGGAGTTCTTTCAATCGCGTTTTCAAGTAATTGATATCGACATTGCGTTCGAGACGTCCGCCAAACGAGAGGGAAACTGCACCGGTTTCCTCCGAGATGACGATCACTACGGCGTCGGATTCTTCGCTGAGCCCTACTGCTGCCCGGTGGCGCAGGCCAATGGAGCGGTCTTTCATCTCTTTGGCCGAGACGGGGAAGACGCAGGCGGCCGCCACGATGCGTTCGTGATCCAAGATGACTCCTCCGTCATGCAGGGGGGTCTTTGGGAAAAAAATGGTGCCGATCAGCTCTCGAGTGAAGATTCCGTCAATGAGTGTGCCCGTTTCGATGATGGAGGTGAGCTCGTTGGAGCGCCTCAGCGCGATGAGCGCTCCATATCGTTTGTTGGAGAGATTCGTGACTCCTGCTGCAAGTTTTTCCACAAAATCACTTTCAGCCGTTTTGCCCCAAATGGTGAAACCGAATACGGACACGTCGCGCAGGCGTCCCATTCTGGCCAGCGCCATTCGCAGCTCCGGCTGAAAGATCACCACCAGCGCAATCAGCAGAGCGGGTGTAAACAGGCTTTTCAACAACCAAGAGAGTACAGTCAGCTGCAGCAGGACAGTCAGGATGGTCAAGCCCATCAGGCAGGAAATCAAGCCCAGCAGAATGTTGGCTCCTCTCGTGGCGTGAAAAGCCCGATAGGCTTGGTAAAAGGCGATCCACAAGATCAGGATCTCGCAGACGGCCACAAAGACGATGCGTATTTGTTCTCCGTGCTCAGCCAGCCAGCTCCACATGCGCCCGAGAATACATGAATTCGCTTCCTCTGGCAAGGTTTATTGACGCAATGGCTCCGCCTGCGACTTTGAGCTTTACAAGTTTGTTTTTTTTCGATAATATATCATCCGTTATGGCCGTCCCGCAACAATGCACCTTGGCTAAAAATGCCACCCTGAAGGGCACTTCTCTCCATACAGGCGCTCCCGTCACGTTGACGCTCAAGCCCGCACCTGTAGACTACGGCTTGAAATTCAGACGCGTCGATTTGCCCGACCAGCCGTTTATCGACGCCGATGTCGACAAGGTGCAGACCGTGGAGCGCGCTACGACTTTGGCGGAAGGTTCGGTGAAAGTGCATACGGTTGAGCATGTGCTCTCGGCGCTCACCGGCATGGGGATCGACAATGCCTTGATTGAGATGGACGCGAACGAGCCTCCGATAGGCGATGGTTCGGCGGCTCCTTACGTGGAATTAATCAGGGCCGCCGGGATTGCCGGGCAGGACGCCCCCGGCCGTGTGTGGCAGATCCGCGAGCCTATCAGCATTGAAACAAGCCGTGGCTCCATCCTCTTGGTGCTTCCGTCAAAAGAGTACCGCGTCTCTGTCACGTGCGTGGGAGCGGGAGGCCGCATCACGCAGTATTTTGATTCCGCGGTGACACCCGCCCTCTACGAAAAGGAATTTGCCCCCGCCCGCACCTTTTGCTTTTACGAAGAAATAAAACCCTTGCTGGAGAAGGGATTGATCCAGGGAGGCAGTCTGGAGAACGCCGTGGTTATCCGAGGGGAGGAAGTGCTCAGCAAGGAGCCTTTGCGCTTTCCGAACGAATTTGCCCGCCACAAGGCCATGGATCTGGTGGGGGATCTCATTCTCAACGGCCGCCGTATTCTCGGCCACGTGATCGCCGTGATGCCTGGCCACGGCCCCAACACAACCTTTGCCGCCAGGCTGAAGAAGGAGTACCGGAGCATGCTCTCTCTGAAGCCTCAGGAACCCGCTTCAATTCCGGATGGCGAATCCATTCTCGACACGCGCGAAGTCATGAAGCTGTTGCCTCACCGCTATCCGTTCCTGATGGTGGATCGCATTCTCAGCGTGGAAGGGGAGACGAAATGTATCGGGCAAAAGAATCTGACGATGAATGAGCTTTTCTTCCAGGGCCACTTCCCGGGGCGTCCCGTGATGCCCGGAGTGCTGCAAGTGGAAGCCATGGCGCAGGTGGCCTCCATTCTCATGCTGCGTATTCCTGGCAATCAAGGCAAAATCGGCTATTTCATGAGCGCCGACAAAGTGAAATTCCGCCGTCCCGTGGTTCCGGGCGATGTCCTCATCATTGAAACCGAGCTTGTGAAAATGCGCGGCTCGATCGGGCAGGCAACGGGACGCTGTCTCGTCAACGGCGAAGTGACGTCCGAAGCTGAGCTGAAGTTCATGGTGCATGACGCGTGAAGCCTGCCGCTCCGAGTCGATTTGCTCCCGTCGTGTGAAAAAACTCAGATGTCGGCTTGACAGTACATCAAAAAAGTATATGATCTCTCTCCCGGTTGTGTAGAGAAGTCCTCTACGGCCTGTGTTACTTCACTAACAAGTTTTTCATTATGAGCAAGAGAACTTATCAGCCTTCCAAGCGCTGCCGCAAGCGCCAGTTTGGATTCCGTGCCCGCATGGCCACGAAAAACGGCCGCGCCATTCTGAGCCGCCGTCGTGCTAAAGGTCGGAAGCGTCTTCTGCCCAAGGGTGCTGAGATTCATTATAAGCGCCACACCATCCAGCACGGGCGTTAAGTCTGTCGGCGTCCTTGCGGGAGGCTCCAAGGTGCCTCTTCTTTTCCATTGGAGTGCTTGTGCGATGCAATTGACCCGTCGACAAAGTATGACGCGTGCTTTTGAGTTCGCGCATGTCCGCGAGGCGGGAACATCGGTGGCTGGACGCTGTCTCGTCCTGAGTGCCGTTCGCCTCTCCGAGGTTTGCGCTCCTTCTTCTTTCGGCGTCATCTGCACGAAAAAGATAGGGTGCGCGGTCGTGCGCAACCTCCTGCGCCGGCGCGTCCGTGAATTGCTTCGGCGGCATGGTGATCCTTGGGCGTTGGGCGTCCGGTTCGCAGTCATTCTCCGCTGGCGGGCGAAGGATGCTTCTTTTGCGTCTTTGGAAAAAGATTTCATCAAAACGCTCAGGCGCCTTCGAGCAGCTTTGCCTCTGACATGAAAGCTCTGCTCAAGTTTTGCATCCGCTTTTACCAACTTATCCTGAGTGCGCCTCTTCACATCTTGGCGGGGTCGCACAGTGGCTGCCGCTTTACGCCGTCATGTTCTCAGTACTTTATGGAGGCTCTTGAGGTTCATGGCGCGTGGAAGGGCACTCTCTTGGGCGTGCTGCGTGTTCTGCGTTGCAACCCGTGGGGCAAGTGCGGCCATGATCCCGTCCCTCCCCGCAAACAGTAAATCCTTTTTTATTATGGATAAAAAATCTTGGTTCATCGTCATCATCTGCTGCGCGCTGCTCGGTGTGCAGCTTTACCTTGGCAATCAAGGGAAGGAAAATACCGGCCGCAGCGCGGATCCGGAGAGGGCGGCCTCGTCTGCCGGCTCTCCGGCGGCCGCCGATGCGGCGAAGGGGGGAAGAGAGGTTGATTCCGCCGGGTTCTCTCCCAAGCCCGAGTCCGAAACCCACGGGACTGCGGCAAATGTTCCCGCCCGTCCGCGTGAAGTGGCTCGTCTCAGTACTTTTGATGCGACAGGCAAAAAAGTGGCCACGTTTGCGTTCGGCGACGTAGGCGGCAGCGTGCTGTATGCCGAAATGGACGGAGTGGCCATCGACAGCACGAAAGAGGCGCTCAGAAATCACGATGTGCGCCTCAACGAGGCATCTCCCTGCGGCATCGGCACGCTCATGTACAATCTGGGGGAAAGCTCTCCGCCCATCCGCGACACTACTCTCTACAAGGTCACTGCGCAGAGTAAGGACATGGTGGAGCTCACCGGCGTCACTCCCGATAAGAGTCTCATCATCTGCAAGGAGTATATGCTGAAGCCCGTGGAGAACGAAGACCAGGAAGCTCATCGCTACATGCTCTCCCTGCGTGTCACCATCCAGAACAACACACGAAAGAATCTCACATACGCCAACTGGGGGCTCTTTGCCGGCGGCGGCTATCCGATCTCCAAGTCCGAATGGGAAACCTATACCTACTACGTATCGCAGGACGACGGCGATTTCATCAAGGAGAACAGCGGATCCTTCAAGCCTTGGTTCGGTTCGGACAAGGCGCGCATTTACAAGACGGACTACAAGAGTCTCATTTGGGGCGGCGTAATGAATCAATATTACGCTACGTTGGTAATTCCCTCGAAGAATGCGCGTTCGCATGAGCTCTACGCGCAGCCCGAGAGCAGTTATTCTCTCCGGCATGAAGACCGCAGCACGTCCGGAGTTTCCGCCGCCGTGGGCATCCCCTCCTTTACGGTGGCCGGCAGCGGCGAACAGACGAAGGGCGGCGTGCAGCAGTTCAGTTATGATCTCTACATGGGGCCGAAGCTGTACCAGATGCTTGCGAAAATGCCGAACCGCCTCGATTTTGTCATGGACTACGGCTGGCTGAGCTTCATCAGCGTACCGATGAACTGGCTCATCAACCTTTTCTACGGTTGGTTTGGAAACTGGGGATGGGCCATCATCGGCATGACCTTCGTCATTCGGGGGCTTATTTGGCCGTTGCACCGCAAATCGATGATGTCGATGCGCCGCATGTCTCTCTTGCAGCCCAAAATGCAGGAGCTGAAGGAAAAATATGGCGATGACAGGCAAAAGATCAACATGGAGATGATGAAGCTCTACCAGCAGTATGGCATCAACCCTGCCAGCGGCTGTCTGCCCATGCTCATCCAATTGCCTATCTTTTTCGCCTTCTTCTATATGCTGCAAACAACCGCAGAATTTCGCGGCGAGGGTTTCATTTTATGGATGCACGATCTTTCGCAGACGGACACCGTGGGAGAGCTTTTCGGTATTCCCATCAATGTACTGCCCATCGTGATGGCCGCCACCCAAGTGGCGGTGATGCTGATGACGCCGAAGGCCGGCGATCCGACCCAGCAGAAGATCATGATGTTTATGCCATTGGTGTTCTTTCTCTTCTGCTACAGTTATCCGAGCGCACTCGCCCTGTACTGGACAGTACAGAATCTCATTTCGATCGTCCAGAATTACTTGATGAGGCGCATGCCCATGCCTGAGCTCAAGAAGGTCAATAAAAAGAAGAGGGGAGGCTTCTTCGAGCGCATGATGGAAGCTCAGAGAGCCGCGCTTGAAGAGCAGAAGCGACTGGCCAAGAATGCCAGACGTTAGCGCAAAAAAATCGGAAGAGTTGCGGGAGGCGGATGTTTCCCGAGCGGGCGGCGGGCGTACGTACGAGAGGAAAAGCATCTTGGCGGTCGGCCGCGTTCCTTGTATGGCGATATTGCCCTCCTCATTTTAATCTGCCGGGACAGCCAACGAGGCACCAACAAGTACGGCCCTTCGGAAAAGTATCCGGACTGACCGCCGGGGCATTGGGAAAACGTTCGCCCTGCTGTATTTCCGCAGCAGGGCGAACAAATTCCCGTGAAAAAGTGAATGTGTGTCAATAGCTCCGGGCCCAGAGTACGCGCCGGGTGGTGGGTCTGCCGGTGAGGATGCAGGGGGCGGGGTCACCCCGCCCCATTTCTCCGTGCGGAATGCAGCGGATGCTGATGCGGAGGCGTTTGGCGAGCTCCTCTTCCTGTGCAGGCGAGGCGTCCCACGGCACGAGCAGCCAGTCGGCGTCCCCCTCGGTGGAGAAATTCTCTTCAAGTTCCCGCAACGTGGCGGCGCGGCGAATGTGCGCGTCGCGGAAATCCGTGGCGCGTTTGAGGAGGGTGTCCTGGATGTCTTGCAGAAGGGCGGGGAGCCCTTCTACGACGTCCTCTTCCGGCAGGAAGGACTTTTCGTGCGGCGGCAGATCGCGGCGCGAAACGCAAAGCACCCCTTTTTCCATATCTTTGGGGCCGATTTCAAGGCGCACGGGCACACCTTTTTTCACCCATTCCCACTTTTTGGCGCCGCCGCCGAGATCCCGGTCGTCCACGCGCACGCGAATCGGGCGGCCGTGGAAGGTGAGGGCGGCAAGACGCCCGGCGAGTGCCCGGGCGTGGGAGAGCACGGCGCCGCGGGTCTCGGGTTTGGGCGTCACCGGCAGAATGACCACTTGCAGCGGCGCCACGCGGGGCGGGCAGATGAGCCCGTCATCATCCGCGTGCAGCATGACGAGAGCGCCGATCATGCGCGTCGAGACGCCCCAGGAGGTTGTCCATGCGAACCTGCGTTCATTGTCGCGGCCGGCGAAGCAGATATTCTGCGATCGGGCGAAGTTCTGACCCAGAAAGTGCGAGGTGCCGGCTTGGATGGCCTTGCGGTCCTGCACCATCGCTTCGACCGTGAAAGTCTGCACGGCACCGGGGAAGCGTTCGGCCTCGGTCTTTTCGCCGGGAATGGAAGGCACGGCGAGTACGTCGCGCTGAAAGTCCTCGTACACGCGATGCATGGTGTGAGTTTCCTCGATAGCCTCTTCCTTCGTCTCGTGGGCGGTGTGTCCTTCCTGCCACAGGAACTCCGCCGTGCGCAAAAAAATGCGCGGGCGCATTTCCCAGCGCATCACGTTGCACCACTGGTTGATCTTGAGCGGGAGGTCTCTGTAGCTCGACGTCCAGCGAGCAAACGCCGCGCCGATCACGGTTTCCGAAGTGGGGCGGATGACGTATTTGTCCGTCAGTTCGCCGGCGGGCATCATGCGCGTTCTGCCCGTTTCGGGATCCTTTTCAGCTTCGAGGCGGTGGTGTGTCACCACGGCGCATTCCGTGGCGAAGCCTTCGGCGTGTTCGGCCTCTTTCTCCAAGTAGGAGATGGGGATGAGCAGCGGAAAATAGGCGTTGCTGTGGCCGGTGGCCTTGAAGCGGGCGTCGAGTTCCTGCTGGATGAGCTCCCAGATGGCATATCCCCAAGGCTTGATCACCATGCAGCCGCGCACTTCCGAGTTTTCCGCCATGTCGGCGGCGCGGACAACCTGCTGGTACCATTCGGGAAAATCCTCCGCCCGCGTAGGTGAGATTGCTGTTTTTGAATTCATAAATGAAAGGATCTAATGGGGCGAGGCCAACATGGCCTTGTAGTTGAACACGGCGAAATAGATCATGATCGCTCCCGGAAACCAGTATTGGAACGCGAAGGCCAGCGCCGTTAACAGAGCCGCTGCCGCCATGCTGAGCATGTGCAGGCGCTTGGCCGAGGTCATCAGCCCGCCCAGAATCTGCCCGCCGTCCAGCGGATAGACGGGCAGCAGGTTGAGAATGCTCCACCAGAAAGAGACCAGCAGGGTGCATTGAAAGAAATACAGGGCGCCGTCGCTGAGCGCGAGCGATCGCAGAGCTGCCTCTTCACCGAGAGAGAGGGAGTCCCAGAACCAGACGGAGTGCCACGCATACCGCAGCCCCAGTTCGAAATCGCCGATGTAGAGGCTCAGGAGAAGCGCGGCAAGAACGCCCCATCCGATGGCCGCCAATGGCCCCGCCACGGTCATGGCCGCTCCCGAGAGGCGCGACCAGCGGCCGTTTGGATTGTGGCAGAGCCCCCCGAGATAGGCAAAATGGATCTGCGGGTTGCCCCCACCCAGCGCACGCCCTGTCAAGGCATGCCCCAGCTCGTGCACGAGAAGCGAGAGAAAAGCCGAAATGACGAAAATCGCAATGGGCAACAGCTGCTCGGCGCTCTGGAGGTGAAGTCCGCCGCCAAGCAAAGCCAGTACCACCCACAAGCTGGGGTGGATGCTGATTGGAATGCCGAATAGCTGAAAACGTACCATCTCACAGGCAGTGTACGGAAGAGGCGCGTTTCTGGCAAGCCCCCAGTGCTTCTTCCTCTCTGTCATGTCAGATAAATCGCCGGGAATGACGTTTGCAGGGAGAAAGACTGTACATTCAGACAGGCACGGTGGCAGCGGCTCGGAGTTCCCGCCCCGGCGCGTGCTGCGTCAATCCACCTGGATGCGGGGGTGCGTTTCAGCGGTAGTTTTCCCTGCCGGAACGAAGACGGCATTTTCGGCATGCGCCGCTTTGGTGGCGAGAGGTGAGCCGAAATCGGCGGAGGTTGCTTCGGCGTTCAGTCGGATAGTCGCTGATTCCCCCGGCCCCAGCACGCTTCCTTCGCCGAACACGAAAATCACACTTTGCTTGGGGCCGCCCTTGAGGGTGCCGTGGTCGAGCACAAGGGCGCGTGCGCTTTCATTGGTGAGCGTCAGGCGGGTCTCGTCGACGCGGATCACCGGGGCGGCCTGACGCCACGGGCGCAAGCGATAGAGCGCCGAGCAAGTGAGCTGGGCGATGCGTCGGGCGCCGGGAGCCATGGGGTGCAGACCGTCCTTGTACCATTCGGGGTGGGAAGCCATGGCGGCATAGGCATCCATCGTGAGCGTCTTCTTTTTTCGCGCGATTTTCTGAAGGAGTTTTTCGGCCTCTCCGCGTTTGGCGGAAGAGCCGTTGTCCTTCGCGGAATACTTGCGCTCGGGGAATACGTTGCCCGGGAATGCTTTCTTGCCGGGCTCGCCCCGGAAATCCGGCCCGAGCCGCGTCCAGATGATCACGGGCACGTCTTTGCGCTTGCCCCGCCACTGGTCGATGAGGTTCTGGTAGCCCTGCACGAAGAGGCCGGCGTTCCACCATACCCCCGTATCGTTGATGCCCAGATTGCAGACGTAAATGTCACCCTCGAAGGCCACGGCCTCCTGGTGCTCACGGGTGGAGCCGTACCAACGCCCGACCTGTCCGGGGAAGTCTCCGGCCGTTTTTCCGGGGTTGCCGAAGTTGACTACTTCATAGCCGTCGCCCAGCAACTTCTGAAGAAAATACGGATAACTGTTCGTTTCCCGATTAGAGATCCCGGAGCCGTACGTGATGCTGTCGCCCACGCAGGCGATTTTCGTTCCGGCGAAAGAGGGAAGAATGGCTAGGGACAGCAGCCCCGCGAGGAGACAGTTCTTTTTCATGACGGCATCGCTCCGCGCCTGAAACCCGCCCGCCCCGCGGACGGATCCGGCATTCGGATGAACGGAACTATGGCGGTTTTCCCCGAAATGTCAAGCGGAAACCGACAGCTTGATCCAGACTTCCATTTCCGGCCGGGCATGGCTATAATCAAACCGCGATGGCAGCCGGGGACGATCAGCATATCCATATACGGGGGGCGCGGGAACACAACCTTAAGGATGTCGACGCCGATATCCCGCTGGGAGGGCTCACCGTGGTGACCGGTCCGAGCGGGAGCGGCAAGAGCTCTCTCGCCATGGGCGTTTTGTATGCGGAAGGGCAGCGGCGATACGTAGAGACCTTCTCTCCCTACGTGCGGCAGTTCATGGATCGCGTGAACCGCCCCGACGTCGACGCCGTGGAGAACGTGCCGCCCGCCGTCGCATTGGGGCAGCGGAACTCCGTCAAGAGTTCGCGCTCGACCGTTGGCACCATGACCGGCGTCAATGAGTACCTCAAGCTCATTTTTTCCCGACTCGCCGTCGGGCGCGATGCGGAGGGCAACATCATCCGCCCCGCTACGCCGCAGGGCACGGCCGATGATTTGCTGCGCACGCATGGCGGGGAAGACGCGCTCGTCGCGTTCGCCGTGCGCCCTGTCGGCGGTTTTGACGAAATGCGGAAAGACTTGGAGAGCCAGGGTTATCTGCGCGTACTGGCTGAGGGCGAGGCGCTGCGGCTCTCCGATGCCGACGAGTCCCGCCTCGGCAAGGAGAACTGGACGGTTGTTCAGGATCGGCTGAGACTGCGGGAGGAGGCGCGTCCGCGGCTGGTCGAAGCGCTGGAAAACGCCCTGCGTTTCGGCCATGGCACCGCCCTCGTCTCACTGCGCGGCGGAAACGGCGCTTGGGGTGCGCCGCGCCGCTTCCGCGATGACTGGCATCCTCTGGAAGAGCCGCGCCCCGGCCTCTTTTCCGGCAACTCCCCTCTCGGTGCCTGCCCCGCCTGCAAAGGATACGGCCGCGCCATTTCCTACGATTATGAACGGGGCGTTCTGCCAGACAGAAGCATTGCCGACGGCGCTCTGAAGATGCTTTCTTCGCAGACGCTTTCCGAGTGCTACGGCGACTTTCTGCGCGCCAACCGCCGTGCTGGAGCCGTGCGCCTCAAGGTGCCTTGGAACAAACTGACGCAGCGCGAACGTGACTGGGTCATTCAAGGCGAACGCCCAGAGCTCAACGTCCGGGACGCTTTCCGCGAAGGTTGCTGGTATGGTTACAAGGGTATCATCGAAGACATGGAAAGGCACGCCCACAAGCTCAGCGTACGCGTGTTTCTGGCCTGTTACCGCGTCTACAGCGTATGTCCCGCCTGTCATGGCGGACGGTTGAGGCCGGAGGCTCTCGCCTTCACCATCGGCGGCTGCACCGTGCCGCAAGTGCAGGACATGCCCATGGACGAGCTGCTTCCTTGGCTGGATGCCCGTGTGCTGCCCGCTGTCGGGGATGACCGTGCACTGCGGCAGGCCGTACTCGAGTTGCGGAGCCGCATTTCCTACCTCTGCGAAGTCGGTTTGGGTTATCTTCCCCCCAGCCGTCTCACCCGCTCCCTTTCCGGTGGGGAGATCGAGCGGGTGAGTCTCACAGCTTGCCTTGGCGCGGCGTTGACGGAAACCCTCTTTGTGCTCGACGAGCCGACAGTCGGCCTGCATGCCCGCGACACCGCCCGGCTAATCGCCGCCATGCGGCGGCTCGCCCGCCGAGGCAATACTCTCGTCGTGGTCGAGCATGAGGAAGCCGTCATGCGTGCGGCGGACGCGCTCGTGGATATGGGCCCCGGCAGCGGAGCGGCGGGCGGGCGCGTTGTCTACGCCGGAGAACCGGACGGCATTCTTTCCGTGCCCTCTTCCATCACGGGAGCCTACCTCAGCGGCGCCCGGCGCGTGCGGATTCCCCGACGCGCCAAGCTGCGCCCGGGCGGCGGCGCCCATGTCTCCATCATTGGCGCCACCTGCCACAATCTGCACGGATTCAGCGTGGATATCCCTCTGGGCGCTTACACTTGCCTCACCGGCGTGTCGGGCAGCGGCAAGAGTACGCTCGCCTGTCAAGTGCTCTACGGCAGCGTGCATCCCGAAGAAAGGGACGATGAGGACGAAGTCTCCGTGGAGGCCATCCGAGGTCTCGACCTCGTGCAGGATGTCCTTCTCGTGGATCAGAGCCCCATTGTACGCACACCGCGTTCAGCTCCAGTCGTGTACATCGGAGCGTTCGAGGATCTTCGCGCCCTCTTTGCTTCCGAACCCGCCGCACGGGCGCGCGGTCTCACCCCTGGCTATTTTTCCTTCAACAGCGGGGAGGGGCGCTGCCCGCGCTGTTCCGGGCTGGGGCAGGAGAAAGTGGAAATGCAGTTCCTTTCTGACATCTTTGTGCCCTGCGCCCTTTGCGGCGGGGCGCGATACACCCCGCAGGCGCTCAGCGTGAAACTGATGGGCTACAGCATGGCGGAGATGCTCGCACTGGACGTCTGCAGCGCATTGGCTCTTTTCAGCAAAGAGAGAAACGCCCGTGCCGGCCGCATTGCCGCCCGCCTGCAGGTGCTGGAGGATGTCGGGCTCGGTCACCTCGGTTTGGGCCAGCCGCTCAATACGCTCTCCGGAGGAGAGAATCAGCGGCTCAAGCTTGCGCGGCTTCTTGTGGCGGCTCTGGTCGGCAAACCGTCGGAGAAGGGCAGCCTGCTCATTCTCGACGAACCCGGCACCGGCCTGCATTTCCACGACTTGGAGGTGCTGCTCACTCTCTTTCGCCGCCTGGTGGAGCTGGGGCATAGTCTGCTGGTCATCGAACACAACATGGAGCTTGTCAAGTGCGCGGATTATGTCATCGATCTCGGCCCGGAGGGCGGCAAGGAGGGCGGGCGGCTCGTCGCCCAAGGCACGCCGGAGGAAGTGGCCGCCGGCGGGACAGGGCATACGGCGCGCTATCTGGCCGCCGCGCTGCGAGGCGAACCTGCCGTTCCTCCGGAGGATGATGCGGCGGAGTGCGAGCCGGCGGACTCCGATGTGCCGCTGGGCGTCATCGCCCTGCGCGGTGCGCGCCATCACCAACTCAAGAATATCGATGTCGATATTCCCCGCCGCCGGATGTCCGTGATCACCGGCCTTTCCGGCAGCGGTAAGAGTACTCTCGCCTTTGACGTCATTTTCGCGGAGGGGCAGAAGCGCTTCATGGACGTGATGAGCCCTTACGCCCGCCAATTCACCGAGCAGATGGAGACGCCGGATATAGACCGCCTCGTCGGCTTGCCCCCTGCCGTCGCCATTGAGCAGAATCGCTCTCGGGGCGGCAGCAAGTCCACCGTGGGTACGGTCACGGAGATTTGGCAGTTTCTGCGCCTGCTTTACGCCAAACTCGGCCGGGCTCATTGTCCGGCCTGCGGAGTGCCCGTCGGACGCCGCGATGCGGAAGAAATCCGGCAGGTAGTTCAGGAAGCGGCTGCCTCCGAGCCGGGGGGGCTTTTTCTCGCCGCGCCCGTGGTGCGCAACCGCAAGGGGCACTATGCGGATCTCGCCCGCTGGGCGGAGAAGAAGGGCTTCCCCTACCTCCGGGCGGACGGTCTTTTGGTGCGTCCCGCGGATTTCCGGCCGCTGGATCGCTACGTCAACCACGATGTGGACATTGTGCTCGCTGGGCTGGAAATTCGGCGCGGCCGCATTCGCCTCAACGGGGAAGAGGTGGACTTCGCATCCTTTCGGGAAGTCATCGCCCGGGCTTTGGAGATGGGAGACGGCTTTCTGCGTCTGCTTGCGCGGCGCGGTGCGGAAGGAACGTTCGCCGAGCGCCTGCTCGGTACGCGTCTCACCTGCCCGCAGTGCGGAGAGAGTTTTGCGGATTTGGAACCCTCTGCCTTCTCCTTCAATTCGCCGCGTGGCTGGTGCCCCCTCTGCATGGGGCATGGCCGCGTCAACAGGCTCGGCGTGAAGGAGGCTCCCGGAGAGAAGCTCAGCGAGCTGGAGCGCGAGCTGCGCTTTGACCGCAGTGTGGAGCGTGCGGCCGCCAAGGGAAAAGACGGGAACGAGTCATTCTGTCCCGCATGCCGTGGTCTGCGCCTCAATCCCTTCGCCCGCGCCGTCACTCTCTTCGGCAAACCGATCACGGTCGTCGGAGGCATGGACGCCGCCTCCGCGCTGCGCTTGGTGGAGAGTTGGAGCTTCGAGGGACGAGATGAGAACGTCGCCCGCAGCATTGTGTCCGAAATCGGGCAGCGGCTGCGTTTCCTGGAACGTGTCGGCCTGGGTTACCTCTCTCTCGACCGCCCGGCCACCACCCTTTCCGGAGGAGAGATCCAGCGTATTCGCCTGGCCGCGCAGCTGGGCTCCGAGCTTCGCGGCGTACTCTACGTACTCGACGAGCCGACGATCGGCCTGCACCCTCGCGATCATGAGCGGCTGCTCGACACGCTCGATGATCTCAAGGCTCGCGGCAACACTCTTCTTGTCGTCGAGCACGACGAGGAGACCATGCGCCGCGCCGATCGCGTCATCGATCTCGGCCCCGGCGCGGGCGTGCATGGCGGAGAGATTGTCGCCCAAGGCAGCTTCCCGGAGATTTGCGCCAACCCCTCGTCCGTCACCGGACAAGCGCTCGTGCATCGCAAGAGGCGTTCCCCTGACGGGTGGCTCCCGCTGGAAGGAGCGGAGTGGCTCGAGCTGAGGGGTTGCACTTTGCACAATTTGCGCGGCATCACTCTGCGCGTGCCCCGCGCCCGTCTCACGGTTGTGACCGGACCCTCCGGCGCGGGAAAGACATCCCTGATCACCGAGACGCTCGGTCCTGCCGTGCTCGCGGCGCTGGGTGGAATTGTGACTTCCGTGCAGCGCGCCTCTTGGAAGGCGAGCCGGGGGCTCGAATCCGTGCGCGCGCTTTACAGTGTGGATCAGTCCCCGCTCGGCAAGACGCCGCGTTCCACCCCGGCCACATACATAGGCATTTTCGACGAAATCCGCGCCCTTTTCGCCCAGAGCGCGGATGCCCGCCGTCTCGGTTTCGGTGCGGGACGATTTTCTTTCAACACCGCCGCCGGACACTGCGAGGCGTGCAGGGGTACAGGCTACCAGAAGCAGGAGATGGATTTTCTGCCGCCTTGTTCCGTGCGCTGCGAGATCTGTCGGGGCTCACGCTACAATGCCCGCACGCTGCAAGTGCGCTACAGAGGGAAGACGATTGCCGAAGTTCTCGCCATGAACATGGAAGAAGCGTCGGAGTTCTTTTCGGGGCAGTCTCGCCTCGCCGACGCACTGCGCCTGTTGTGCGATACGGGGCTGGGATATCTCACCCTGGGGCAGGCGAGCAACACCCTTTCCGGCGGGGAGGCGCAGCGCGTCAAACTTGTGGCGGAGCTGATCAAGGGACGCCGCGCCGCGCTCACGGCCATTCGCCGGGGATTGCCCCTGCCGCAGGATCTCTATCTCATCGAGGAGCCCACTATCGGCCTGCACACGCAGGACGTGCGTCAGCTAGTGCGGGTGCTGCGCCGCTTGGTGGAGGCAGGGGGCACCGTCGTTGTTGTCGAGCATAACCTTGAACTCATCTGTGAGGCGGATTATGTGGTGGACATGGGTCCTGGCGCAGGAAGCGAGGGAGGCCGCATTGTGGCTGCCGGCACGGTGAAGGAAGTTGCCCGCAGCCGCAAGAGTCCCACCGCTCCCTTCATCCGCAGGGAACTGCAGCGACGGTAGCGCCTTCGGTGGAAGACGGCGCTTGAGGGCAACGGGAGCCGGAGTCCGTTCACGCGTCCGTCTCGGGCAGGCTGTCGTTCAGCGGGCGGCGGGAGCGGTCGGGAAGGGTCGTGTGCGTGTAACCCACCTGGATGGCGGAACGCGCCGCCGTTTCAAAATCCCGGCTGAGCGTTTCAGGCGCGTGGGCGTCGGAGTTGATCTGAATGGGAATGCCGAATTGACGGGCTCGGGCGAGCAGCGCGGGGTGCGGGTAATGTGTCTTGGCCGCTGTGTGAAGCCCGGCCGTGTTGATTTCCATGATCCCGCCGCCGCGTTTCATGGCCGCGAGTGCCGGTTCGGCAAGAGAAATCCAATCTTCGTCGGGAACACGGCCCCATTTCCGGATGAGGTCGATATGTCCGTAGATGTCGAAGAGGCCGCTGGAGGCCATGGCCTCGTAGTGCCGCCAGTAGAGCCGCCAGTCCTCTTCGGACGTGCCCGTATGAAAAAGTCCTGCCAAAGCGGGATCGTCGAAGGCCCAGCCAGGCGCTAGGTAGTGCACCGAGCCGATCAGATAGTCCCAATCATACAGGCTGCGGAGATGGACTGTCCATTTCTCGATGCCCGGAAGCCAGTCGCATTCGAGCCCGGCGCGGATGATCAACCCCGTGCCGCGGGCGGCTGTGCGTGCTGCGTCGATCCACTTCAGGTAGGCGGGCAGGTCACTTTCGCGCATGCGCCAGTCGTCGAAAGCGTCGCCTGGCATCGGCGCGTGATCGGAAATGCCGTATTCATGCAACCCCAACTCGAGCGCCCGCGCGACAAAGTCCTCTGGTGAGCCTTCGGCGTGCCGGCAGAGCGGTGTATGGGTATGGTAATCGGTGCGGTACACATCCCGATGCTTACAGAAACGGGAGATGAATTCAAGATCAATCCCGAAAGCTGTGTCGGGAAAAGAACTTCGCTCCGTTTCCTTTCGCCGGGAAGGGACGGCAGGGCGGAGAGGCGTCCCTCTCG
The DNA here is from genome assembly GCA_021200315.1 of Akkermansiaceae bacterium. GTDB lineage: Bacteria > Verrucomicrobiota > Verrucomicrobiia > Verrucomicrobiales > Akkermansiaceae > Akkermansia. The sequence goes on along the minus strand of JAJQGU010000044.1, from coordinate 17,727 downwards.
GTAGCGTTTCCGCAACGCCCGCCTTTCTCGCGGCGAGGGGAGGGAGACGCCCGATTCCGCCGCGTGCCCGGGAATCGGTTCGTGTGTGCGTGAATTTTTATCTTGTGCGCAAGAAAACATACTTTTGAATTGACAAGCGAAGTGTATTGAAGTGTACTGGGGGTGGATTTAAGTGTATTTTTCGAATGCCCGAAGGTATCTCCAGTGAGCTCTATGGCAAATACGACCATAAACTCGATCCGAAGAATCGCGTGGCGATTCCTTCGGAATGGAGGCATTCGGAGGAATGCCCTCTGATCCTGCTGGAGGCCACGAAGCAGAATTTCCCGGTGATCAAAGCCTTTTCCCCGGAATATTTCCGTTCTTGGGTCAAAAGCATTCGACGTAAAGCCGCCGCCATGTCGGACGTGTCGATGGCGGCCATAGACAGTTTCATCGGACACATGTATGCCGAATGTGTGTCAGCCACTATCAGCGCTCAGGGAAAACTTTTGATCCCCAAGAAGATGTGTGCGCGTTTGGGGCTTTCGGGAGAGGCCAGACTCGTAGGGCGGGGCCCCTATTTTGAAGTATGGAGTCCGGAAGCGTTTATCGCGGCCGAAGAACGGGAGCTTGCCGCATTGAAGTGTCTCAACGACGAATTCGGGGTATTTTGAGATGGGCGTTCTGAATAGATGGAGCAGCCGACATTCTCCCGCCGGCATGTGCTACGAAGCGTGGATATTTGAACGGGAGTTCATTCCGAGGGAAGAGCTTTCGCTCTGGGAAGAAAAGAGCAGGCGTTTGTCCGACTCCATGCGCGAAGCCGGCCTTCGCTCAGCCCGGAAAAAACTTGCGGCTCTTCAGAAGGAATGGAACGAATCCTTTTTGGGGTTTCTCTCGAAGTGCGCTCAGCGGAAACCGGAATCCTGTCTGTTGGGGGCGTGCGCGGAGAAACTGACGCATGCGCTTGAAGGGACCGAGGGCGCTCTCCCGCTCGCCTGGGAGACGGGAGACAATTATGCCCGCGTGCTTCTGGAGCTGACGGAGCCTGCGGATTTGGAAGACTTGACCGCTCAGTGGCAGCGTGCGCTGCCCGAAGTGAATTGGGCGCCTTCAGCGTTCTTTCGTGCCGTTTCAAAGCGCGAGGCATTGGAATGGATGGAAGATTTGCGGGAAAGCACTGCCTCTCCCGCTTCTCTCGGCCTCTGCGCGGCTCAGTCTCCGAAGGCGTTTTGCCACCTGACCGTTCTTCTTCATGAAGCGGTTGAGGCCATGCGGCCCTCCGAGGGCAGAGTCATTATTGACGCTACATTGGGCGGCGGGGGGCACAGCGAGTCTCTGCTCGAGCAAGGGGCCGTCGTGTGGGGGATCGATCAGGATCCTGAGGCGCTGGCCGCCGCTTCGCTGCGTCTCACTCGTTTCGGTTCGCGTTTTCACGCGCTCCGTGGCAATTTCCGTGCCCTTCCGCAGCTTCTCCAAAAGCAGGGAATTGACGTGGTGGACGGCATTCTGGCGGATATAGGCGTCTCATCGCATCAGCTCGGCACGGCTGAGCGGGGATTCTCCTTTCGTGAAGACGGGCCGCTGGACATGCGCATGGATCCTCAAACTCCGCGCAGCGCCGCCGATCTCGTGAATGAGGCGGACGAAGCGCAGTTGGCCGAATGGCTTTGGAAATACGGTGAGGAAAAAGCTTCCAGAACCATCGCCCGCGCCATCGTCAGGGCTCGGGAACAGGCACCGATTACGACTACGAGCCGGCTCGCCCGAGTGATCGAGGGCGTGCTGCCTCGCCGAGGCAAATTGCACCCCGCTACGAGAAGTTTTCAGGCTTTGCGCATTGTCGTGAATGACGAATTGAATGCCCTGCAGGAATTCCTGCACGGCGGGGTTGCTCTTTTGCGGGAGGGCGGTCGATTGGCGGTGATCACGTTTCACAGTCTCGAGGATCGCCTTGTCAAACATTTTTTCGACCGGGTGACCAGACCTGAAATCGATCGTCCCGAATGGCCGGCGTCCCGGCCCAATCCGGATTGCTGCGCCCGTCTCGTTTGGCGGAAACCTATCGTTGCCGGGGCGGATGAGCTCGCCGCCAATCCTCGTGCCCGGAGCGCCAAATTGCGCGTTCTCGAAAAACTTGCCGCTCATGCGTAAAATTCACAACAGAAGATCATTTTCAAACGGCGTCAGTCTTGGTTATCTGGCCTGGATGGCCGCTCTGGCCGTGCTGTTGATTGCGGGGGGGTGCTATTACGCCGTGCTCAAGAATGAGCAGATTGTCCTCAAACGGGATATTGAAAAAATTCATCTGAAAACCGCTTCGTGCAGACTGGCGGCCGAACAATATCGCGCTAAAGCCGCCGCGCGCGTCAATCGATGGGCCATCCGCGATCGCCTTTCTCAAGACGACTCGTTACTCCGGGACATCACTTCCTCCCAAATTGAAATTGCCGAACGCCAGCCGCGCCGTACGGTGGCAGGGCTTCACCCGACAACGCCGCCATGCCCCTGATTCCCGGACACCAGTTTGCCAATCGCTGCCTGCACCTTTGCGTCGGTATAGGTTTGCTGGCGATCTGCGTCTCTTGGAGATTGGTGAAACTCCAAATAGTCGATGAGGACATGAACGCAGAACGGGCGGAGCAGTCCATGACCTGCTACGACACAATCCCGGCTCAGCGCGGCATTATCATGGATCGCAACGAGGAAATACTTACAAACAATATATTGAGTATTAATTTAGTGGCGGATCGTTACCATCTTCGGGATCCGCAAATGGTGCTCTGGGGACTGGCCAATAATATCGCCTCGCACGATTATCCCGAATGGAGTTCGCTCAATGCCGAGCAGAGAACCGCTCTGGTGCGGCGCATCCGGCAGGCATTGCTTCGCCAGGCAGAGAAAAAGAGAACGCCTCAGCCAAGGGAGAGCCCGTTTATCTGGCAGGCATTGTTTCGCCAAGCAGAGAAAAAGGGCACGGACAATGAAGCGGCCCGCGGAAAGAAAGGCGTGGCCGGGGCTCGGGAAATGCTCAGGAACAGCTATGACGAAGCTGTTTGCGAAAAATACTTCAGTGCGCATGACAAACTGGTGGCCGAATGGCTTTCTCCTTGTCTGCAGATGGAGGAACAGGAAATCGTCGACAAAATCCGCCAGGACGGACGCGAGAAAAAAATCCAGAAAATTATTCTCGCCCGCAATCTTACCGAGGAAAAGGCCGATGAGATCATGCGCATGCTGAACGCCGCCCGCATACGGGGCTTTTCGTGCGAGGCTTCCCTGAAACGTTCGTATGCCGCGCCCGGCAGTCTCTGCCACGTGCTCGGCTTTGTGGATTTTGAGAACGAGGGTGTCTCCGGCATCGAGGCGTCTTTCAACGGCTGGCTGAAGGGACAGAATGGCAGCCGGGAATATCGCCGGGACGCCCAAGGACTCATTCTTCCCAGCGAAAATGACCGCTTCAAGGAACCTATCCACGGGCAGAACATTCGTCTCACGATCGATATGCGATTGCAGACCATCGCCGAACAGGAGCTCGAGAAGGGAATCGCCCAATATCGGGCGCCGCGCGGCGCCGTTATCATCGTAGAGCCCAAAACGGGCGACATTCTCGCGATGGCTTCGTATCCTTCCTTCAATCTCAATACCAAGGAAAATCAAGAGAAGGCGTCTCTCAATTTCGCCGTGCAGGGCGTCTACGAACCGGGCTCCATCTTCAAGGTCATTGCGACGACGGCGGCCATTGACAGCGGGAAGATGAAATTCACCGATTCCGTGACATGCGACAACGTTTTTGTGCCCGGGCGCGCTAAACCCATCACCTGTGCCGGCAATGCCCATCACGGGACGTTGAACCCGTCCTCCGTTCTCAAGCATTCCTGCAACAGAGGAACATGCAAGGTTGCGTTCAAAGTCGGCTGGCCCACCTACAAGGAATATCTGGAGCGCTACGGGTTGACGCGGAAAACGGGCATATGTCTGCCGACGGAGGGGCGTGTTACTATGCAGAATGGGGGCAATTTGGCCAATTTTGCGCCGATGTCCTTCGGCTATTGCATCACGGTGACTCCGCTGCACATGGCGATGGTCTATGCGTCAATCGCCAACAAGGGAGTGCGCATGCAACCCCGCCTGATCGATAAAATCATTTCCGCGGACGGTTCTATTGTGGACGAATGCCCGCCTCAGGAGGCCGCACGAGTGATGAAAGAGTCCACCGCGCGCGGCCTGCGCGAGGCTCTTCACAGCGTTACCGCCACGGGAGGCACCGGGAGGCGTGCGGCCGTTCCAGGGTACGAGACGGGGGGGAAGACGGGCACGTCTTACAAATTGAATGAAGGGGGGGGCGGTTATGCAAGCAACCGCTACACGGTTTCTTTCGCCGGGATGGTTCCCATTGAAGACCCCGCCTTCGTCTGCCTCGTGGTGATCGACGATCCGCATCCTACTGACGTCAAGCCAGGCGGCGGCACGGTGGGTGCTCCCATTTTTCGCGCAGTGGCTCAACGGGTGTTGAATACGCTCGATATTGCCCCCAGCGATCCGGCGGCAGCCGAAAAGAGCCGCCGTACCGAAGCCCTGGCTCAGGAGGCGGCAAAGCCCGCGCCCGTAAAGACTCTGAAAAAAAATAGCCGCAGCGCCCGGCCGTCTAGGACGGGTGCTTCTCGAAAGACCTCTCCCCGCAGCACCAAAGCACCATGAGTATTACGGCCATCGAACTCTTCTCCATCCTGCCCGGTTCGCCACGCGTCGAAGGTGACCGAAGCATCTCTCTGTCAATGGTAACCGACGACAGCCGCCGTGCCTGTCCGGGCGCTTGCTACATTGCCGTGCGGGGAAGCCGGATGGATGGACATGATTTCATTGGTCGGGCCGCGGAAGCCGGAGCCGTGGCCATTGTGGCCGAGACGCCCCGCCCGCAGGATGAGTGGGCGAAAAATCTTCTTTGGGTTCAAGTGAACGACACACATGAGTCCGCCGGCCTTCTTCTGTCGGCATGGTATGGGTTCCCTGCGCGCGACATGATCGGTGTGGGCGTGACCGGCACCAACGGCAAGACGACGGTAAGCTACCTCCTTCAATCCATCCTGCGCGACACATGGGGCAAGGCCGGTTTGATCGGCACCGTGCATTACGATGACGGCCGCCGCCGCTGCCCTTCCCTCAACACGACGCCCGGCGCCGCCGACTTGCAGCGCATGCTGCGTGACATGGCGGATAACCGCTGCCGCGCGTTCTCGATGGAAATCTCCTCGCACGCTCTCGTGCAACGGCGCACCGCCGGGCTTTTTCTGCGCGCGGGCATATTCACCAATCTCACGCAGGATCATTTGGATTATCACGGAGACATGGAGAGCTATTTTGCCGCCAAGCGCATTCTCTTTGAAAAGATGGCCGCGCTGGGCGACAAAAGGTGCTGTGCGGTCATCAACGCGGACGATCCCTACGGCCGCCGCTTGATAGAGGCTTTCTCCGGACGCTTGAAGGTAGTGACTTTCAGTACCGAGAGGGAAGCCGATTTTCGCGCCGTGCCGGGAACCGTGACCATGCACGGCTCCGACTACGAACTCGTCCACAAAGGGAAATCCTATCTGGTCCGCTTGCCTTTCATCGGCCGGTTCAATATTTCCAACAGCCTGGCCGCTTTGGCGGGCGCCGTTTCGGCGGGGGTGGGGCTGCGCGATGCCATCGCCAGCTTGGCTCGTGCACCCCAAGTCCCCGGCCGGCTTCAGCTCGTCTCCGCCTCCCAAGGTGTTTTCGCTTTTGTGGACTATGCCCATACGCCCGACGCTCTCGCGAACGTGTGCGGTACGCTCAGACAGCTCTGCCCGTCTCCCCGCCGCCTGATCACGGTCTTTGGCTGCGGCGGCGACCGCGATCGCACCAAAAGAGCTCTGATGGGCAAAGCCGCCGCTTCGTTTTCGGATTGTTGTATTGTCACTTCCGACAATCCTCGGAGCGAAGATCCGGACGCCATCATCGACGAAATTATGCCCGGCATTCCCGAGGCTGCCCGCATTCGCATGACGGATCGGACGGAAGCCATTCGCCATGCGTTTGAAATTGCCCGGCGGGGGGACGTGGTGCTCGTCGCGGGCAAGGGACACGAGCCCTATCAGGAAATCATGGGCGTGCGCCATCCCTTCAGCGACGCCGAGGTGGTGCGCGCCTGCCGCGCGGAGCAGGAGGAAGAAATTCAAACCAAGAAACAATCTGAAAGATTTCGTTCATGATCCCCCCCGAAGCCAGTGCCGGAGACATTCTCGAAGCCACGGGCGGCATCTTGCGCCAAGGCTCGGCGGCGAATGGCGTGAGCTCCGGCGTGAGCACGGACAGCCGTCGCATTATCCCTGGCTGCTGCTTTGTGGCGCTGAAAGGCGAACGTTTTGACGGCAATGCGTATGCGGCACGTGCGGCCGCCGAGGGAGCGTCCGTCGTAGTAGTGAGCCGCATGGAGGGTGTTTTTCCCTCCGATTGCGCCGTGATTGAGGTGCCGGACACTCTTGCCGCCCTGCAAGGCATCGCCGATTGGTGGAGAAACCGCCTCGACCCGATTCGCGTCATCGGCGTAACAGGTTCCAGCGGAAAAACATCCACCAAAGACATGCTTCGCAGTGTCCTTCAGCGCAGAGGCCGCGCTTCGGCTACGCAGGGCAATCTCAACAATCACATAGGAGTTCCTCTCAGTATCCTCTCCACGCCTCGTGGCACCCAGACCGCCATCTGGGAAATCGGCATGAACCATCCCGGTGAGCTTTCCCCTCTTTGTCGGCTCATTCGCCCCTGTGTGGGTGTCATCACCAGCATTGGCTCCGCTCACATCGAATTTTTCCGTTCCCGCCGTGCCATTGCCGAGGAAAAATGCACCATCGCGCGAATGCTGCCCGCGCATGGCTGCGTCATTTACCCGGCGGATTGCGAATTTGCCGATCTCATCGCCTCATCCACCGTGGCCGAATGCGTGCCTGTGGGTATGTCCGAAGGGCGGGTGCGCGCTGAACATTTGCGTATGAGCCTCGGCGGATGTTCGTATGATCTTGCCATCGAAGGGCACAAGCCCTGCCCCGTCTTTCTGCCCGTGCCCGGCGTGCATATGGCGGCCGACAGTCTGCTGGCCGCCGCGGCTGCCTGGAAGCTTGGCCTTTCCCCGGAAGAGATCGCCGAGAGTCTGAGATACGTCGAGCTTACGAGCGGCCGGCTGCGCGTGCTCGAAAGCGGCGGCATGACCGTGATCGACGATTCTTACAACGCCAATCCCGAATCCATGCGTGCATCCCTTTCCACTTTGGCTTCTCTTCCCGTGGCTGGCCGCCGCATCGCCGTGTTGGGGCAAATGGGCGAATTGGGCGAAGCCGCCCGGGAAGCTCATTTTTCCATTGGTGCTCAAGCCGCCTTCCTCAAGATTGATCTCCTTTGTGTCGTGGGCGAAGGACCCGAAAGTGCGGCGATGCTGCGGGGAGCACGCGGCATTGATACCGCCTACGCTTCCGATCCCGAGGCCGCCGCCGAATTGCTGCGGACCAGACTTCATGCCGGGGATGCGCTTTTGTTCAAGGCCAGCCACGCCGTCGGCATTTCGCGCTGTATGCATCTATTATTTCCATCGCTTTCATGATCTATCAATTTCTCGATTACCTGCCGCTTCACGCCGCGCCCTCTTTCGTCCAAACGGCGGCGCTCAGTGCGCTCGCCTGCGCCGTGGCTTTTCTGTTGAGTATTCTGTCGGGACCGAAGCTGATCGCCTGCCTCGCTGCATTGAAGGCGGGGCAGCCCATTCGTCTCGCCTCCGAGGTGCACAAGCTGGCCGAACTGCACGGCAGGAAGCTGGGCACCCCCACTATGGGCGGCATCCTGATCATTGGCCCGGCTCTCCTTGCGACGTTCCTTTTCGTTCATCCCACCAACCCCTACATCCTTGTCTGTTCAGGCGTCACGCTTGCTCTGGCCGTGCTCGGTCTGGCGGATGACCTACTGAAAGTCAGAAAACATACGTCGGAAGGGCTGGCGGGGCGCGTGAAACTGCTGGTTCAAGCCGCCGTGTCTCTTCTCGCGCTGAGTTTCCTTTATTTTGACGACAATCAGGCTGCGGCTGCCGGCCTTTCCGATACCGGCGCGATGGCGCGCATGCCGGTGGGCGAGCTCGTTTCCAATATCTATGTGCCATTTTACGGCGTCGTCGATGTGGGATGGCTCATCATCCCATTCGGTGCGCTGGTCATTGTGGGAACCTCCAATTCCGTCAATCTCACCGACGGGCTCGACGGTCTGGCCGCAGGGTGTACGATTGCCTGCGCCATCGCCTACGGGGCTCTTGCTCTGGCGGCGGGAGACGCGTTGTTCTCTTCGTCGGAATACCTGCAGCTGCCTCACCACCGGGACATGAGCGAGCTGGCTGTTTTTTGCATGACGCTTGTGGGTGCGTGCCTCGGTTTTCTCTGGTACAACTGCCACCCCGCCCGCCTCTTTATGGGCGATACCGGCTCGCTGGCTCTGGGGGGGGCTCTGGGCGCGGTGGCCGTCTGCACTTGCCAGGAAATCCTGCTGGTGATTATCGGCGGCGTCTTCGTCGTCGAATCCTGTTCGGTGATCCTGCAGGTGGGCTGGTTCAAGTATACGCGTATATTCCACGGCAAAGGCCGACGCATCTTTCGCATGACGCCCATTCATCACCATTTCGAACTCGGCGGGTTGAAAGAAACGCAGGTGATCGTGCGTTTCTGGATCGCGGCGCTCATTCTCGCCGTGCTTGGCCTCTCTTTCCTTGCAGTCCAATAAGATGCCTGAAACAAGAACAAGTTATCGGAAAGTAGCCGTTCTGGGCGCGGGGCGCAGCGGCTTGGCCGCCGCTCGGCTTGCCCGTTCGCTCGGGTATGGGCAGATCCAGATTTTCGACGGCGGTTCCCACGCCGGAGATGTCTCCGGCGAATTTCCCCTCACTCTCTCCGCCACGGAAGAGGATGGCAGAGCCTACGGAGCCGATCTCGTCATTCTTTCCCCTGGCATCAAGTCGGATATTGCATGGACGCAGGCTTTCGTTTCTCACGGCGCTGAGCTCATCGGCGAAACAGAGTTTGCCTGCCGTCACTTCAACGGAGTGATCATCGGCATTACGGGCACGAATGGAAAGACGACGACCACCGGTCTCGTGGCGCACATTCTCACGCGTGCCGGTCTCAACGCACGTCCCTGCGGCAATTACGGCATTCCCCTCAGCCAGGTGGCGTTCGAGGGGGGAGCTCCTTATGCCGCTCTCGAAGTCAGCTCTTTCCAAATGGAGACCATTCGCGATTTCCGCCCTGATGTGGCTGTCTGGCTCAATTTCGCGCCCGATCACATGGATCGTTACCGGACGGTGGAGGAGTATTTCCGCGCCAAGCTCCGCATTTTTGAAAACATGGATGGCTCGCAGGCCGCCGTTGTCCGCGAAGGGGAAAACCTGCCAGGCGTCCGTCCCAGACTCCTCACCTTCCATTCTCAAAATGAGCGGGGGCTGCTGAGTTACCGCGCCGGCTGGATTTGCGAGGACGGGCGTCGCCTGATTGACTTGAACGGCACTCCGCTTGCCTCTGCGCACAATGCCGAAAACGCCATGGCCGCCGCTCTCGCCTGCCGCGAACTGGGCGTCGATGCGTCGCTCATCGCCGATGCCGTGCGTTCTTTCGTCCCGCCGGCTCACCGCTGTGAGATCGCGGCAGAAATGGATGGCGTCCTCTGGCTGAATGATTCCAAATCCACCAATCTGCATTCGATGGCGGCGGCACTCCGGGCGCAGACGCGCCCTGTTATCCTCATAGCCGGCGGCAAAGACAAAGGGCTGGATTATGCCCCCATTCTCCCGCTGCTCCGTGAAAAGGCGAAGGCATGCATTGTCTTCGGGCAGATTGCCCGACAGCTTTTTGAGGCTGTCTCTCCCGTGCTCCCGACACGACAGGTTGTTACGGTGGAAGAAGCTGTCATGGCCGCCGCTGCTTGGGCTTCTTCCGGAGATGTGGTTCTCTTTTCGCCCGGCACCTCGTCATTCGATCAATTCACCGGTTATGTCCAGCGCGGAGAATGTTTCCGCGCTTCCGTTAAAAGATACTTGAAATCCAGCACAATTCATACCAGCCATGGCCAGTAAGCCCACATTCGACTCTTTGAAAAGAAAAGGTATACGGCGCGTTCTGCCAAAGCGCCATATTTTCCACATTCTCCTGCAGCCCAAGGCCAAACGGTACAGGGCTCAAACCGGCGTCATGGATGATGATCCCCCCAGCAGCCGCATTGTGCGTGTCTTGGTCGTCATTCTCCTGCTGCACATTCTGGTGATCGGCGCCGTTTGCCTGCAGGGACGTCTTACCAAGAACAGCTCCGCAGGCGCTCAAACCACGGGGATGAGTCTTCCTCCTGTTGCGGCGCCGGCGAATCCGTCGCCCGTCCGGGCGCCGCAGACCGCGCGCATGACCGCCTCCCCGCGGAGCTCCTCCGGAATCGGTGCACCCGAGGTGCATATCACCGATCCCTCAACCATCGTGCGCCCCGCCGGCGGTTCGTCCGGCTCCTTGCCCGCGGTGCAGGCTGGCTCGGCGGTGCATCTCGTCACCTCCGGAGAGACGTGGGATTCCATCGCAGCCATGAATGGCTGCAGCGAAGCAGATCTCAGAGCAGTCAACCCCGTGATGGCTTCGCATGCGCAGCCCATCAGCGGAGAGCGTCTTCAAATCCCGGCCAAGCCTGGCGAAACGGTGCCGGTTGCCTTGGAGGCTCCCGATGAATGTTCGGAAACCTTCTACACGCTGAAACGCGGCGATACTCTTTCAAAAGTGGCTCGGATGTATAAGACGAGCGTCTCGAGGCTCATGAAACTTAATAATCTCACGGAGAAGGACGTCAGCCGCCTGGCTGCCGGACGCCGGATCCAGGTGACGGGGGATGCGCCCGTCCCGCCGCCGGCTTCCGACGGAGTTGGCGCGGCGTCCGGAATGGCCTCATTGCCCGCAGCTGCCGCGACGGCTCCAGAGTCCGCACAGCCGCTCCGCGAAAGCCGCCGCTCGTCGGCTCCCGAGAAGCCGCGTGCCACAGGTGTGTATATACTCAAGAAGGGGGAGACGCTCGCCGCCGTGGCCCGCAAACACAAAACCACTACCGCAGAGCTTTTCCGCCTGAACAATCTCGACGACAGAAAGGCTCGCCGTTTGCAGCCTGGCGCGAAGATTAAAGTCCCCCGCTGAATCCTTCACTCTCTTCGGCACGGCATGTCGTCCAAATTGAGCATCATGATCGTGTGGATCTGCTTCATCCTTCTGCTTGCGCTCGGGATGGTGATGGTTTCCAGCACGAGTGTATGCGTGGAACAGGGCGATGAGGCCTATTCTCTCCTCAGCAGGCAGATTGAATTCGGCCTGCTCGGCTTCGCGGCGGCGGTGACGCTCAGTATCGTGGACTATCGCATTTTCCGCAAATGGATCACGTGGATCTGGCTTTTTGCGGTGGGGCTGCTCATTTGCTGCTTTCTGCCGGGGATCGGGCACGAAGTCAACGGCGAATACAGGTGGGTGCGCTTGGGCGGGTTTCAATTTCAACCGAGCGAATGCGCCAAGATTTGCATGGTAATGACGCTGGCGCATTGGTATGCGGCTTACAAGGAGTCCGCTTCCACCCTCTTGAAGGGCTTCATTTATCCCGGGGTGCTGTTTGGTGTTCCTCTGCTTTTGATTTTTGTGGAGAAGGACATGGGGACGGCTGCCGCGCTGGCCATGGCCGGGTTTGGCGTCATGTATGTGGCGGGATCGCGTTCCTGGCTCATTCTGCTGGCCATCGGATTGGGCGCGTTGCTGCTCTGGTTGCAGACGCATTCGAGTCCCAACCGCATGATTCGCATCGAGGCGTGGAAGGATCCCGCGCTCTACAGCCTCCATGCCGGGCGCCAACAATGGATTTCCATTCTGGCGCTCGCCCGGGGCGGCATGACCGGCGTGGGGCTTGGGGACGGCATTGAGAAGCACGGCAGCCTGCCCTTCGCCCATACCGATTTCATTTTTGCCGAGATCGGGGAGGAATTGGGCATCGTCGGCACTCTATCCGTGACGATTCTCTTTTCAGTGTTCGCTTTCTGCGGTATTGCCGTCGCTCTGCAAACGACGGACCGCTTCGGAAGGTTGCTGGCCGTGGGTATTGTGGCCACGATTTTCTGGCCGGCCATGCTTAACATTGCCGTAGTGACTTCGCTGGTGCCCAATTCCGGGCTTCCCCTGCCGCTGATCAGCTGTGGCGGCACTAATCTCGTCTTCACCATGGGAGCCGTCGGAATTCTCACAAGTATTCAAAGACATGCCATTCCTCCTCCCGAAACGTACATTATCAAGCGCCGCCATGCCGATGGGCGCATTCTGCCATGAATTCTGACAAGCCATTGAATGTTGTAATTGCCTGCGGAGGCACGGGCGGCCACCTTTTCCCGGGAATCGCCGTAGCCGAACAGCTGCGCCGCAAAGGCCATCGTCCCGTCCTGCTCATCTCCCGGAAGGAAGTCGACGCCCAAGCCTCAAGCAAGTATGGAGACTTCGAATTCCGGACGCTCGAAGCCGTGGGCATGCCGCGTCTGCTTTCTCCGAAGATCTTCCCCTTCGCTTGGAAATTTTGCCGGACGTGTTCCGCTTGTCGCAGCATTCTCAAAGAACTGCAAACCGACGTCGTGCTGGGGATGGGCGGCTTCACTTCGCTGCCGCCCGTGCGCGCGGCGCACAACATGGGACTGCGCGCTTATGTTCATGATTCCAACGCTCTTCCCGGCAAGGCCAATCGTCTCACTTCGCGCTGGTGCGACGCCGTGCTGCTCGGTATGCAGGAGGCCGCGCATTATTTTCCGCACCGCCGGTGCCTGATTACCGGCACGCCCGTTCGCGCCGAGCTCGAGTTGCCGATCGAGCGTGCCGAGGCGCGCAAGCGTTTCGGTCTCGATACGAATCGTCCCGTCATTCTCGCGATGGGGGGCTCGCAGGGTGCTCGGCAGATCAACACGATCGTTTCTGAAACTGCGGCGCTCGAATCGGGCGTGCAGTTTCTCCTTCTCACAGGAGGGGCCGATTACGAACGCGTTGCCGGCCTCGTCGCCTCAATGCCCCAGGTGCGGGCGCTTCCCTTCTGCGAAGATATGGCTTCGGCCTATGCGGCCGCTGATGCGGTGATCGCCCGCTCCGGGGCGTCTAGTCTTACGGAGCTCTCCGCGCTGGGCAAGGCGTCCCTGCTTGTTCCCTATCCCTTTGCGGCGGATGACCATCAGACGCATAATGCCCGCGTCTACAGTGCCAATGGCGCGGCCAGAATGCTTCGGCAGGAAGAATTCACGTCCATTGCTCTCCGGGCTTTCATCCATGAGGTGGTTCTTGAGCCCGCCGCTTTGCATGCCATGGAACAGGCCGCTCTGGCCCGTGCCGGGCGCGCTTCTTCCTCCCTGATTGCTTTCGTGCTTGAAAACGATTCTCTCCCCCAGGAACCATGATTGACCAGTTACGTCTCCGTCTTCTTGACCGCAGCCGCCCCATGCGCATCCACCTCATCGGCGTGGCCGGCGCCGGCATGTCGGGGCTCGCCCGCATGCTTCTCGAAATGGGGCATCTCGTCAGCGGCTGTGACCGAGTCAGCAGCGACGATACGGAAAATCTGCAGAGCTGCGGTCTGCGCTTCTTTTGTCCTCACACGGCTGCGGCTGTGGCGGACGCCGAGGTGGTGATCTATTCCAGCGCCATCCGGCCGGACAATGTCGCTCTGGTTGCCGCCCGGGAAAAAGGGATTCCCTGTGTGCGCCGCGCCGAATGTCTGGCCGCCATTCTCAACGGCAAACGCGGCGTTGTAGTGGCCGGCACGCACGGCAAGACGACTACTTCGTCCATGACGACGCATCTCCTCCGCGAGGGGCGCCTGCGCCCCTGCCATTACGTGGGCGCTGAAATTCCCGTACTGGGAGCCAACGCGCACTGGACGGAGGATAGTGAGTATCTCGTGGCGGAAGGCGACGAGAGCGACGGGACGCTGGTCAACTATCTTCCCGAGCACAGCATTATTCTCAATATTGAAGCCGAGCATCTGGACTTTTACCGCGATCTCGGCGAAATCAAGGCCGTGTTCGACCGGCTTTGCCGCCAGACGCGCGGGCGCATTTTTTACTGCGCGGCTGATCCCGGTGCCTGTGATGTGTGTTCCCGCTATTCCAATGCCGTTTCCTACGGCTGGGATCACGCCGATTATACCGCCGCCGATGTTTCTGAAATGCGGGGCCGCACGCTTTTCACCATCCGCCGCCAGGGGTGCGAGCTCGGACGTGTGGAGCTTGGTATCCCCGGTCGGCACAATGTCCTCAACGCCCTGGCCGCCGCCGCCGCCGCCCTTGAAATGGGGTGTGACTTCCCCTCGATTATGAGGGGGCTTTCCTCCTTTGCTGGCGCCCGCCGCCGCTTCGAGACCAAATATCTCTCGCCCGCCTATCGGATTGTGGACGACTACGGCCATCATCCCACCGAAATTGCCGCTACGCTGCAGACGGCCCGCTCTTTTCGTCCGCGGCGTTTGGTGGTGTTGTTCCAGCCCCACCGCTACACGCGCACCCAAATGCTGCAGGATGATTTCGGCCGGGTGCTCCAGTCGGTGGACGCGCTTTACGTCACCGATGTCTATCCGGCCAGCGAACTGCCGATCGAGGGCGTTTCAGGCCGGACCGTAGTCGACGCCGTGCACCGTTACGGTCCTGTGGAAACGACCTATTTGCCTCAGTTGTCCCGGGCGCATCATTCCGTGGGCAACGCGCTGCAGCCGGGCGATCTGTTGCTCACGCTCGGCGCGGGCAACGTTCATGAAGTCGGCACGCGCATCATGCGCGATCTTTCCGTGCTCGAGGATATCACGCGCAATGTCTCCAGCTCTATCACGGCGCGGCTTTATGAGCCCATGTCCCGTCATACGACCATGCATGTGGGAGGCCCCGCTCAGTTCTGGCTCGAACCTTCGGAGTTCGATATCATGCGTCAGGCGGTGAATTTCTTCAAGGACCGCAATTTCCCCGTGCGCATTGTCGGCGGGGGCTCCAATATGATCGTGCGGGCCGGCGGTATACGCGGGGCTGTATTTCATCCCACGGGAGGCGAGTTCGACGAGCTTCGGGTCGAAGGGAACCGCGTTATTGCCGGCGCCGCCGTACGCCTCAGGAAGGTGGCTGCCGCCGCGGCTCGTGCGGAGCTCACGGGGCTCGAGTGGATGGACGGCATTCCCGGTCAGGTGGGGGGCAGCCTCCGCATGAACGCCGGCGCCATGGGCGCGGATATGTGGCGCTGTTTCGAATCCGCCCTTTGTCTGGATGAAGACGGAGAGATCCGGACGCATTTCCGCGAAGACATGGAAGAGGCCACGTATCGCAGCATCGCTGAGTTCCGCACTAATTTCGTGCTTCAAGCCACCTTCCGGGGCACTCCCGGCAAGGCCGCAGCCATCCGGGAGGCCACGGAGGCATACCGCCGCCGGCGCCGCCGGACGCAGCCTCTCGAGCCCAGCGCGGGCTGTACGTTCATCAACCCGCCCGGAATAGCCGTCGGCCGCCTCATCGATGAATTGGGATTGAAGGGTTTTGTCCACGGGGGCGCCATGATTTCGCCCGTGCACGCCAATTTTATCGTGAATACGGGCACGGCCACTCCTGAACAGATCACCGAGCTCATTGATATCATCCGACGCCGCGTTCAGGAGGAGCGCGGCGTGACGCTCAGAACTGAAGTTCAGGTGATCGGCGAGCGGGATCCTCTCTTTTGATTACTTTGCATCTATGAAGACATTTGCCAAAAATACGAAGATTGCGCTTCTCATGGGCGGCCCGGGCTCGGAACGCGAGGTTTCCCTGGTCTCCGGCAAGGCCGTGGCCGAGGCTCTGCGCCGCGGCGGGTTCACGGCCGTCACCGAAGTGGAGGTGCGTGATACGAATCCCGCCATTCCGGAAGGCACGGAGCTTGTCTATAATCTTATCCACGGCACCTTCGGAGAGGACGGCGGCTTGCAGGCTCTCCTTGAAGCCCGCGGGTTCCCCTATACCGGAGCCGGTCCGCGCGCCAGCCGGAATTGTTTTGACAAGACCGCCGCCAAACGGCTCATGATCGAGGCAGGCGTGCCCACTCCCGCCTGCCGGCTGCTTGATTCCGCTTCGCCCGATCTGGCGGGAGTATCCGTGCCCTGCGTGGTCAAGCCGCCCTGCGAGGGGTCGAGTGTGGGCGTGCATATTGTCCGCGATGTGGAAGATTTGCCGTCCGCCGTGGCCGATGCCGCCCGCTACGGCGAATGCGTGATGGTGGAGGAATTCATCGAAGGTCTCGAGCTCACCGTCGGTATTCTTGACGGCAGAGCTCTGCCGATTATTCACATCAAGCCTCGCGTCGGTTTCTACGATCTCAGCAATAAATATCCCTGGATGAATATGGGCGGCGGCACCGACTACATTTGTCCGGCGGATATTCCGGATTCTGTCGCTCTCCGTGTGCAGGAGGCGGCTCTCGCCGCTTTCCGGGCCATCGAGATCGAAGTTTACGCCCGAGTGGATGTTCTTCTCCGCGTCAGTGACATGCAGCCTTTCGTCCTCGAAGTGAACACGATCCCGGGAATGACCGGTTCGAGTCTCCTTCCGCGTGCCGCCGCCGCCGCCGGCATCTCCTATGAGGAACTCTGCATGCGTATCGCCGCTCTTTCTTTCAGAATCGAACGCTGAAGTCCCCTCTCTTGGCGCGCAATACATACAGAAACAGGCGCCGCAAGCGCGAGGAAATGACCGCCTTGGAAAAGTTCCTTCCTTGGACGGTTCGCTATCTGAATCGTTTTACGTTGCTCAGGATACTGGCGTTTCTGAAAAGCAGGGGATTGGTTCTTCTGGCGTTCCTGATCGCCCTTTGGATGATCTGGGGGCTGGCCGGCAAAGTGATGGAATCCGCCTGCCGTCTCGATCTCCGCTCCATCGAATTTTCTTCCAATGGCATCGTCGCGCGCGAATATGCGCTCGGACTCCTGCAAATCGAGGAAGGCGTCAATCTGGCCGCGCTCGATACCGCCGGTCTCGAGTCGCGGTTGCTCGCCTCTCCCGCCATTGCTTCGGCACGCGTGCAGAAGGAGCTCCCCTCCACTCTTCGCGTCGAAGTGGAAGCCCGCGTTCCCGTCGTACGCATTGCCTATGAAGAATCCCCGACTTATGCGGATGCCGGGCAGCCCGTTCTTTTCATGGATCCCGGCGGGTTCATCTTCCCTTTTGACGAGCAGCTCCATGCCGATTACCGGGATATTCCCGTGTGGCGGGTCACGCCCTCTCAAGTGGTTCCTCTGCGGGCAGGCTCGCAGATCCGCGTGAGTGAATGCGCGCCCATTGTCGAGCTCATGCGCCTCATCAATTCCCGCTCCATCGCCGATATTCCTCCCGTGCTGAGTATATCGCGCCCTCGCGGCTGGCAGCTTCTTCTGTTCCTTGCCAACGGAACCGAAGCTCAAATGACGATTTACAACCTTGCCGAACAAGTCGGGCGTCTCTCCCTCGTGCTCGAAAATGCCCGCGCACGCCGCAAGCATATCCGCCGCGCCAATCTCATTCCTCGTGTCAATCCCGTCGTCGAATATGACGCTGTCCCCGACGCCCGGGATTCTCTCCCCGACGATGCTCCCGTCGCTGAAGAGGTCCCTGAGGATTAGCGCGCTTTTTATGCAGCGGGGGGCGTTTTTTGCGGGTGCTGGGGAAAGCATCCGGGGGAG
>JAJQGU010000034.1 GCA_021200315.1 Akkermansiaceae bacterium | reverse complement strand
GAAGTATAACGAAGTGGTGTACGACATGGACGCAATCAGGATTACGCACGTGGCAAGAGGGAACAGGGATTGGAAGCCCTACGTGCCGCGGGAGGAAGAAGAAGGCGGCTTCTCGGCTTCCCTTGTGGACATGGCGCGGGACGCCCGCTTTATGCTGCGGCGGCGCGAGGACGACCTCGAAGGGGAAGAGCTTGTGGAGCGCTGGGATTGGATGCTGGCGCGGCTGGAGACGGCGGGCACGGAGAGCGAGAGCCGGAGGGACGGCTCGGCGCGGATGGGGGCAATCACGGCGCTTCTTGAGGCTACGCGGAGCGTGCTGCCGCCGAAATACGCGAAGCTGGGGCGGCTCAACATGCTCATGAAGTGGGCGGCGGTGTACGCGCACATGGTCTCTACGGGGGAAGTGAAGCGGGACGGGGCATTGAAAGGACCGGTGTTTGAGAAGTTCGCCGCGGCGATGATGGAGAAGAGCGCGGCATGGAGAGAGGACGGGCTCTTGGAGGGGATGACCGAGGAGGAGGCGAAGGACGCGCTGAGGCAGCTGGGCGAGGTGCGCTTGGATGAGGCGCTTCTGAAGGTGGCGAAGGAGTGCCGGGCGCGGCTGGACAAGTTTGTAAAAGCGCGGGCGCGGGAGCGCATTGAGCTCACGGCGGAGCGCACGTGGCCGAAGAAGGAGCGCGGACGGAAGAGCCCGCGGGGGAAGATGGAGGTAGCGCGCTACCGCGGCATGAACGCGATGCTGGCGTGGATGGACGCGGACGCGGACGAGGTGAGCCGGCGGCAGGACGAGATACGCGCTCGGCTGGACAAGCTGGAAGGCGAGGAGCCCTTGGACGAGGATAAGGCGGCGGAGAAGGCCGCGCTGGAGGAGGAGATGCGCATCATCCAGCTCTTCGGGGACTGGGAGGGCATGACGGCGCAGCAGGCGCGGATTGCGGCGGACGATTTCAACGAGTATGTGCTCACGGGGCGGCACAAGTGGGAAGAGAAAATTGAGCGCGAGCGGCGGCGGCGCGAGTGGGAGAAGATGAACATGGACTTCTCCGAGGAGAGCGACGCGAACACGCGCAGCGCTCAAAAGCGGGAAGGCGGGCTCAAGAACATTGTGAAGCACGGGATAAAGACCTTCGCGACAAATACCATGAGCTACAGCCAGCTCATGCTTGCGGCGAAGCGCGTATTCGGCGAGCGGTTCACGCGGGAGCGGGTGCAGGAGATCGCGGACGCGAACGCCGCGCTGAGGCGGGCGAGGCGGGACCGCGACGACGCCTTCGCCCGGGCGCTCATGAAAGCGACGGGGCTCACGGGCAAAGCCGAGCTGACGGACTGGCTCAACCGGTTCGGCAAGGAGGAGAAGCACACGGGAATCATCCTGCGGCAGGTGACGAACCGGACGCTGGAAATGACGCGGGACGAGGCGCGGGCGTGGGTGAACATGACCGCCGGGGAACGCGAGCGGAAGAGGCAGGAGCTGCGGGAGGAAGCCGAGCGCGAGAGGCTCTCGGCACCCAACATCCCCGAGGAGCGGGACATGGACAAGCTGCGCGAGGAGCTGGCGCGGCTGGACTCAAAGAAGAGCCGGGCGGCGAAGGTGAAAATCAAGGTGCCCCGCCGCGGGAAGGCGATTGAGCTCACGGCGAGCCGCGACGCGGTGGCGAACGCGCTGCTGCTGCTGGAGCAGGAGGATTACCAGCATCTCATCGAATACGAAGGGCTGGAGCCGCGGGACGCGCAGGGGAATGTGATCGACCGGGAGAAGGACACGGAAACGCCTATCGACATCGACCAGACCTTGAAGCCGCTGCGCGACTTCATCGGGGAAGACGGCGTGCGCTTCGTGAGAGCTTTGCAGGAATATGTGGGCAAGAACGGCCGCGAGATGCAGAAGGTGTACGAAGACCGGCAGGGGGTGCCCTTCCCGATGAAGCGCGGGTATTGGAGAGGCAACTTCAATATAAATACCGTGAAGGAAAAGGACACCCTCACCGAGCAGAACGGGATGATGGGAGGCGGCGGCTATGGGTTCCTCATCGACCGGGTGAAGCATTACAACCGTCTGGAATGGACCAATACCGCGACTATGGTTTTCGGGGTGACCGTGGAACAGCAGAACAATTATGAGCCCAGAACAGCTCAGTCCGTCTTTATCGCGTTGAGAACATAATTGACCACTTTCTGACGATCGCTGCGCGCTCCCCACACCATACGGAGAAAGTCCGCCGGATGGATATTGCCATGCTCGCGGAGAAATTTCCGATCTCCTCCGCAACAAAACATCACATCAGAATCGAGTGTGCCATAGAGCTTGGCTTCGGCCTTTTTGAGAATGCGCGGCAAATAGGCGATACCATGCAATTCATCACCAAATGAGGGAAGCTCGCCGACCGTCACATGGGGCGACTCTGAAAATTTTCCTCCCTGTACAGCCAAAAAGAAATCGCGGCGCACGGAGGCGACAAGCAGAGCCGTGGTGGGGGAAGGCTCCCCCTCTCCCGCATAATCTTCAATGAAATCAAACATCTCACGTTCCTTGTAACCGATGGTAGCCAAGAAATGCACCTCTTCGGGAGTAAACATTTCCTGCCACCGAATCAAGCCGGAGTGATAGCGGGAAAGCGCCTCCATGTAGAGGCTCATAAATGCGTCATTCCAATGAGTGCTGGGCATGTCTGTGGTCATCGTCTATGTTTGCGGTTGTATTCGAGAATAGCGATCTGCTTGGCAAGATCAGCGTCAAGGCGCGCACGCTCTTCAGCGGAGAGACGCTCGACGTCCTTCAGAGCCTTAACGGCGGCCTGAACGGCATCCTCGACGCTGTGCTCATCAATATCAGACGCCTCAAGAGCCACATCCGTGACAAGAATGACGTTGTTATTTTCCACCTCCAAGAAACCCTGCCCCACGAAAAGGCTCTGCATTTCACCACCCACCAGGCGGTATTGCAATTCTCCCGGGGAGAGAGAAGTGATCATGGCGGCGTGCTGATCCAGCACCTCCATTTGACCCAGCGCTCCGGGCACAATCATATCGACCACATCCGCCTCAAGGGCGACTCGATCGGGAGTTACTATCTTGAAATGGAGAGCTGACATGAATAATCCAGAAAATTACGCCTTTTCGACCGTATCGATCCCACCCTTCATAAAGAAGTTGGATTCAGGAACAGCATCCCACTTTCCGTCAAGGATTTCCGCGAATCCGCGCACTGTCTCCGCGACAGGCACATATTGACCGGGAATGCTCGAGAAGACTTCAGCCACGTGAAAAGGCTGGGTGAGGAAGCGTTGAATCTTGCGGGCACGACTGACAGTGAGTTTATCATCTTCCGAAAGCTCATCCATACCGAGAATGGCAATCATATACTGCAAATCTTTGTAACGCTGCAGAATCTGCTGCACGCCGCGCGCCACGCGATAATGCTCTTCACCCACGAGCCCGGGGGCGAGCGCCTGCGAGGTGGAAGCCAGGGGATCCACGGCGGGGAAAAGACCTTGGGCGGCAAGAGAACGCTCAAGCACCACAGTAGAATCCAAGTGGGAGAACGTGGTCGCCGGCGCGGGATCGGTAAGGTCATCCGCAGGCACATAAACAGCCTGCATCGAAGTGATTGATCCCTTTCTTGTGGAAGTGATGCGCTCCTGAAGATCAGCCATTTCCTCGGCAAGATTAGGTTGGTAGCCCACAGCCGACGGCGTACGTCCCAACAGGGCTGAAACTTCGGAGCCCGCCTGAGAAAATCGGAAGATATTGTCAATGAAGAGAAGTACGTCGCGATTCTCTTCGTCGCGGAAATATTCTGCCATCGAAAGAGCCGAAAGAGCCACGCGCAAACGAGCCCCGGGCGGTTCGTTCATCTGGCCATAAACGAGAGCCACTTTGGAGTTTTCGGAGTGTTCCGTATCGATTACGCCCGACGCGATCATTTCATTATAAAGATCGTTACCTTCACGAGTGCGTTCGCCTACACCGGCGAATACCGAGAGACCAGACCGCGCCTTGGCAATGTTGTTGATGAGCTCCATGATGAGCACCGTCTTGCCCACACCAGCACCCCCGAAGGAACCGGCCTTGCCGCCCTTCAGAAACGGGCAGATGAGGTCAATCACCTTGATGCCCGTTTCAAGCACTTCGGAGGCAGTGGACTGCTCTTCAAGCGCAGGAGCCGGCCGGTGAATCGGATAACGTCTGCCGGCGCTGTCGGGTTCGCCCTTCTCATCGACGGCGGAACCGAGGACATTGAAAATGCGTCCGAGCACGCAGCCGCCCACGGGCACGGTAATGGGCGCTCCCGTATCGGCCACGCACATGCCCCGCTTAAGGCCGTCCGTAGAGCTCATGGCAACAGTGCGCACCCAGCCGTCGCCCAAGTGCTGCTCCACTTCGAGCACGAGAGATTTCCGCTCGCCGGCAAGTTCAAACTCCACGGTCAGAGCATTGTAAACGGCGGGCAACGTGTCCGCTCGGGAGAAGTCGACATCTACGACGGCTCCAATAATCTGGACGATGGTACCTTGATTATTCATGGCAAAAAATTGTTTTAACGGGTTATTCCATAGCTCGCATGGCTGTGGTAATTTCAAGAAGTTCATTCGTGATCTGAGTTTGGCGCGCCTTGTTGTAGTCCAGCGTGAGCCCGCTGATGAGGTCATTGGCGTTTTCCGTGGCGGTCTTCATCGAAACCATGCGCGCAGATTGCTCCGAAGCGCCCGCTTCGGCAATCGTCTGGGAGAAAACGGCAAACATATACAAAGGCAGAATGGAATCCAGCAGAGCCTCCGGCGAGGGTTCTAGAATGTATGGCGTATCGGCCGCGCAAGAATCGACCGCCGAATTGCCCTGGGCGGCCACTTCAGACAGCTCTTCGCGACTAATGGGCAACAAAGAGCGTATCGCCGGACGCTGCACCATCACATTGACGAAAGAGGAATAAGCCACCTGCACGCTCCTGAATTCACCCGTGGCGAAGCGCTCGCGAATAAAATCACTCACTGGTTTCATTTCCAAAGGCTTCGCGTTTTCGCTAAGACTCCATGTAGCCATGAGATCCATGCCATACTTAGCAAATTGAGAGTTCAGCTTGCGCCCCAGTGTAATGAAGGAGGCGTTGGCCGGCACCTTCTCGCGAATCATGCGAAAAAGATTTGAATTGAGGGCACCGCAGAGTCCTCGATCGGTATTGACCACAATCACCAGATCCCTGCCCTTCTCGCGCTTCTGCATAAGAGGCCGGTCATCCAAATCAATCACGCATTGCAGGCAGGCCAACACATGAGCGAGATTGCCGAGATAGGCGCGGCCGCGCAAAGCCTGGTCTTGAGCACGATGCATCTTGGCCGAAGCAACCATCTGCATCGCCTTGGTGATCTGCGACGTATTCCTGACCGACCTGATGCGGCGCTTGATTTCCCGAAGATTCGCCATGGAAATGGTTTCGTTATTCAGCGTTGGGGGAAGACCAACCCTTCTTGAATTCCTCCATGAAAGCTCTGAGTTTTCTGTCAAGCTCCTCCGTCAGATCACGCACTTTCTCGATCTCGGCAAGAAGCTCAGGATAGGCGTTCGTCGCCTCTTCCTCCATGGCTTGGCGAATAGCGCCGATGCGATTCACGTCTACATCATCGAAGTAGCCCTTGCGAACAGCATAGAGATTGAGTACCTCGAGAGCGAGACTCTTGGGCTCGTACTGCCCCTGCTTGAAGAGTTCGACGATGCGGCGGCCACGTTCCAGTTTCAGCTTGGTGGAGGCATCGAGATCGGAGCCGAACTGAGCGAACGCCTGCAACTCCTCGAATTGAGCCAGATCCAGCTTCACCGAACCCGCTAATTTCTTGACAATCTTCGTTTGAGCCGAAGAACCCACGCGGGAGACCGAAATGCCCACGTTAATAGCCGGACGAACCCCCTGATAGAAAAGCTCCGTATCGAGAAACACCTGGCCATCTGTAATTGAAATCACATTCGTGGGAATGTAAGCCGAGACATCGCCCGCCTGCGTTTCGATAATAGGCAAAGCCGTGAGCGATCCCCCCTTGCGGCCATTCTCAGAATTAATCCGGGCGGCTCGCTCGAGCAGACGGCTGTGAAGATAAAATACATCGCCCGGATATGCCTCTCGACCGGAAGGGCGGCGCAAAATGAGCGACACCTGTCGATAAGCCACGGCATGCTTTGAAAGATCGTCGTAAACGATGAGAGCATCCTGCCCCTGATCCATGAAATATTCTCCCATGGCGCACCCCGCATAGGGCGCCAAGTACTGCATAGCGGCAGGGTCAGAAGCCGAAGCTACCACCACAATTGTATTACTCAGGGAATCGGTCTCTTCCAACTTGGCGATCAGGCGGCTTACCGTGGCACGCTTCTGGGCAATGGCCACATAAATGCAATAAAGAGGCTGATGGCCGGGAAGGCGCCCGGCCTCGGCCAAATGATTCTGGCGCGCTTGGGAAATGATGGTGTCCACCGCCAATGCCGTCTTGCCTGTGGAACGGTCGCCGATGATGAGTTCGCGCTGACCGCGCCCGATCGGAATCATCGCGTCGATGGGCAGAATGCCCGTCTGCACCGGCACCGAAACGCTCTGACGGGAAATAATGCCTGAGGCTATTTTCTCCACTGGATAATACGCAGCGGCTTCAATCGATCCCTTGCCGTCAAGGGGCTCGCCCAATGTGTTTACCACGCGCCCCAAAAGCGCAGGCCCTACAGGCACAGAAAGCAGCCGTCCCGTCGTCCGTGCGGTATCGCCCTCCTTCAGCGTGCTGGAATCGCCAAGGATCACGGCGCCCACTTCATTCTCCTCGAGGTTCATGGCCAGTCCCATGACACCGTTGGAAAACTCGATCATTTCGTTGAGCATCGCGTCACTCAACCCTTCAATTTTTGCGACGCCGTCACCCACAGAGCGAACCGTGCCCACGTTGTCGCGGCGCGTTGCGGAAACCGCCTGTCTCAATTCGGCTTCGAGTTCTTGAACAATGTTACTCATGAATCAATTTGAAATAATTAAAACTTACTACGAGGGGAGAAGAGAGACTTCAAACGCATGCGGACGGAACAGTCCGTCACTTCATCGCCCATACGGACGATGATACCGGCAAGCAACCGGGGATCTACAGTCCATCTATAATCCAAGCTCCGGCCGTAACGGGCATTCAATTTCTCAACGACGCGGGCGCGTTCATCGTCTGTCAGTTCAACGGCACTGGAAATCGTGGCCGTGCTTCCCTCGACATGGCGTCTCACCAATTCTGTAAAAACTTTGAGAATCTCCAGATAGCCGCGCGGTTTCTTTTCGAGAAGCACGGAAGACACACGGTGTGCGGCAGGCTCATTGAGAGAGTCGTCCCGCAGGCAGGCTCTGTATAACCTGCGGGCCTGAACCTGAATGTCTTTCCGTGCGTTCATCATAGCCGATCAAAGATGAGAAATAGCCTCTTCGTTAATACGGCGGTGATCTTCTTCGGTGAGAATCCTGCCCGTCACCCGTTCGGTGGCAAGAGCCAGCATGCGGGCGAATTCAGACTTGAGAGCCTCCCGTTCCCGGCGGGCGTCTAACTCGGCCGCTTCCCGCGACTTCTCAAGAATACCGCGAGCAGCTTCCTCGGCCTCTTCTGTCTTCTCAGCCAGCACTTTCTCCGCCGTCTTCCTGGTGCGTTCCATATGAAGGCGGCCTTCCTCCCGGGCTTCCTCGATGAGGATTTCGCCCGTCTGTCTGGCTTCCGCAAGCTTCTGCTCACTATCGGCCCTCATCCGTTCGCCCTCGGCGATTCGGCGTTTCCGTTCCTCCAAGATGTTCTGAATCGGTTTGAAGGCAAAGACGCGGAGCAGGGCAACCACGATGATGAACGCAATCAGGTGCGCCACGAAATAACCCGCGTGCAGTCCGAATCCTTCCACCACGTTGGTGATGGCCTCGGGAGTTTCAGCCAGAATATGTATGGGAATCATGGTCATCAACCGGAAAGCCTCTCTCCGGACGATGCGTTCATGCCAGAGAGAGCGCCAGGGAGGATTATCTCAACACAAACATGGCGATGAAGGCAAGACCTTCCACCAAAGCGGCCAGAATCAGAGAGATGGACATCACCTTGCCGAACGCCGAGGGATTGCGTCCCGTCGATTCCGCCGCACCGCGGCCTATGAGGCCAATGCCAATACCCGCGCCGATTACGATGAGACCGGCTCCTATCAAGACCAATGCGTGACTGATGTCCGCTGCTCCTTCTGCTAACATTAACATATAATTATGATTGTTTATTAATTATCGTCCCTTCCCCCACGTGGTCATGGTCAGGTTGGGGCAAAGCCTTTTGCGTCTCTGCATCGTTCTCCGCATCTTCGTCACCCACCTGAATCTTCAGGAAGAACACCGTGAGCAACAGAAACACCAGCGCCTGCACAAAGCCCACGAGCACCTCCAGGCACAGGAAAGGCAGCATGCACAGAGCACCGACAAGGGGATTGGAGGCCATGCCCGACATGACCTCAAGAATGGATTCTCCCGCGAAAATATTGCCGTACAGTCGTGCGCCCAGAGCAATCGGGCGAATGCAAATGCTGATGACGTCAATGAAGCCCACCAAAATGAAAATGGGCATCAGCACTACGCCCAACACACCGGTCATCCCGCCTTTTGGGCCGAATATATGAAGAATGAAATGTTTGAGTCCCTGTTCCTTCAAACTCCATATCAGCCAAAGGACAGCAAAGAAGAACCCCAAGAACATGGTGATGTTCATGTCGGCATTGGCACCGCGGAAAAGCGGCCGTCCATTCCAAGTAATCGACCCCACTCCGGGGATGAGCCCCATGTAATTGCTCACCAAAATGAGGATGAAAGTCGTGCCGAAATACCAGAAATACTTCTTCGTGAGCCTCGGGCCCAGCAGATCTTCAATAAAGTTGTAGAGAGTCTCAACAGCCCATTCGACAAAGTTCTGCAATCCATGCGGAACTATTTCCATCTTTCGTGTCGCCCGCCATGAAACGAAAGCTATCAACGCCGCCGCCATCACCAACATGAGCGCCGAATTCGTCATCGAGAGCTCATACCCACCCGGCAGAGGAACACAGAAAATATCGGGAGCCACTTTGTCGAGCCCGCGCCCCTCTTCTTCGGCGGCCATAAGCGAACCGCCTGTCGTCGCCATCAATCCGAACACGATCTGGAGCAATCTGCTGAACATACCTTCCACGTATGTGGGAAGAGGCATACACCCCTTGCCCTTTATTGAAGCATTTCTGTCTTGGAAGTCAAGATTGAATTTGACGGCTCGGCAAAATGCCAGAATCCCGCATGGTTTCCAACTGTTTACGAAAATATTCAATCAACTCCGCAGGAGAGGCGGATCAGCCCGATTCTCTTCTCATACAATTTCGGAACCAACTGCAGGGGAGTGTTCTCAGACGACACAGCCGCACAAGCCGACAACAGCAACATTTCCTCGGCACAGTATGACAGAATGTGCATCCTGAGCATTTCCCATCTCTGTCGAACCCCTGCGGGAATGGCATCAGACGGAAAAATCGGGCGGCAGGCCGTTTGTCCTTTACCGCATCGACGGGGGCGCTTTCAGAACTGTTCCCGCATTTCCCGAAGATCTTCCGGCGAAAGGGAGGGGATGAGCTCCAAGCGGACACCTTGGGAGCGGAGAGTCTGAACCGCCTCCTGGGGAATACCGTCTTCCGTTGCGAGCGTGTGGATGGGCAGGGCTCCCGTCTCGAAGGGAGCCGCAGCGACAAAGCGCGAAGCCGGGCAAATGAGAAAAACCATGGGAATGGCACGGGCGAGCTCCCGCATCATGCGCGCACGCGACAGATGGCCATATCCACATCCCCGTTCGGGGGAAAAGGACTCGGGAGAAAGAACGAGACAGTCAGGCCGGGCGGCGAGCGCCGCACGCAAAGCTGCTTCGCCGGCGTAAATGCCGGCCTCCTTGTCGAAGCGCCCTCCGGTTGAAACACATTCGGGTGCTACGCATGGCGCCGAGAGCGCTCCGAGAATGCGCGGGCTGTTGCTGACAATCGTACAGGAAGTACGCGCCAGTTCAGCTATGACGGCAAAAGCTTGGCGGCTCTCTTCCAAGAAAAGCGCGGCCCGCGGCGGCAGCAGAGGCACGATGCGCCGCGCGAGCAATACACCTAGGCGGGTTTCGCCGCCGACGTTCCGGAAGATTCCGGGCATCACATGCCGGGCCCCGCCGTGAAATCGCTCTAAAAGCCCCTGGCGTTCCAGACAAATAAAATCATTGCGAATACTTTCATCCGTCACGCACAGTTCCCGAGCCAGCGATGCGGTGCGAAGCGAACCGCGCTCTTCGAGGAGACGGAGGATACAGGCTCGGCGTTCATCGGGGAGGTACATGTTCACAGATGGGTGAGCACACCGTCCGCCAAGCGGTAGCGTTCGAGCGAATTATCCATCGGGGCCGTCCTCCAAGAATCGTGCGTCGTGGTGATGAACAGGGGGGAATCTGCCGGCAGGGCGGACAGGAACGCGCGACGGCGCGAAATGTCGAGTTCGCCGAAAATGTCATCCACCAGCAACACGGGAGACACGCCCGTCTCTTCACGGAGGAGAGAGGCATGTGCCAACTGCAAAGCCAATGTAAGCGTGCGCTGTTGGCCTTCAGAGCCGAATTCCCCGGCAGAGACGCCCTGAATCATCAGCTTGAAGTCATCCCGATGCGGTCCGAAGCGCGTGAATCCGCAACGCAGATCCTCTTCCATCGATGCCTCGAGAGCTTCGGCAAGCGGGCGGGAATTGGAGGGAGCGTACTGAAGCTCCACTGACTCGCTCTGCCCGGCGATCGCTTTCTGACTGGCATAGAGATGGGGGGCGAGCAGATCGGCCAAGCGGCTTCGCATCTGCGTGATGCGTTCGCCCGAGGCGGCCAGCAAGCAGGTGTAGCTGCGCAAAGCCGCCGTATCGCACCTTCTTTGTTTGAGCAGGAGATTGCGCGATTTGAGCGTCCTGCGATAAAGAGACCATTCCCTGCGGTAAGCGGGATGCCACTGAACGCCAAGGAAATCGATATGTCTGCGCCGTGCTTCTGCGCCATTGCGGACGAGAGCCATATCCTCATTGCCGAACCAGACCACCGAGGGACTGCTGGCGAGGAATTCGGCACTGCCGCGGCAAGGGACGTCATCCAGCCGGGTACGGAGCCGCCCTTCCTCCCAGATGATGCGGCGCGTTCCGGACATCAGGCGAAGCAGCAGGCCAAAACGTCTCGTGCCATGCCTCACAAGAGCGCCGATATGCGACGTGCGGGGCGAAAAAAGGCGCAGACCAAAGCAAATGGCCTCAAGCAGAGATGTTTTTCCCTGAGCGTTATCCCCCAAGATAAGAGCGCCGCGCACGGGCGGCTCCCACGCTAGGGCTGAGTGACACCTGAAATTATGCAGTCGAATGGCTTGGAGCATCCCGGGGAAAGATTACAGGCGTTTTGGGAACACGACAGAAGCAAGGAACACGCAACGCACCCTATTCAACGGGCAAGGCACGAATGGCGTCCATCACCTCATCTGCCAGTTTTCGGAGAGACTCCCTGCCATGGAGCTTCCTTGCCTCAAACGCGAAGAAAACGGGATCGCCCACACTGATGGTGATGGGACGAAAGCGCGGTCTCCTCGCGCCAACAGGCAGGCTTTCGTAGGCTCCGGCAATGCGCAGGGGCTGCACCGGAGCCGGCGCCTTCGAAAGAATGAAGGCTATCCCGGGCATGGCATCGTGGATTTCACCGTCAGGCGTACGCGAGCCCTCCGGAAACACCAGCACTCGCTCGCCCGCCTTCAGCAGCCGGATAACTGTCTTGACCGCGTGGCCGTCAGGGGCGTTCTGATCGACGGGTATGGCACAGCACCGTGGCAGCACGCGGCGAAACAGACCGCAGAAAAGAGTCTTGCGCGCCAAATAATGAATCGCGTCTTCGTAGGCGATGCCGATCATGGGAGGATCCAGAAAACTCTGATGATTGGCCACAATAAGCACGGGTCCCTCTTCAACGAGCTTTTCGCGGTTCAGTATCCGGTAGGAGAAGAAAGCCCGCGCCGCGCTCTTGAACAGAGTGTATCCCAGCCAATAAGTAAAAGACATATTCATGGTGGGTGTCAAAGCTTACTCCGAATGTCGCGGATGATGAAGTCGACCACTTCGTCAATCGTCATGTCGGACGTGTCCACGAGCAGCGCGTCCGGAGCCTTGGCAAGAGGCGAGACAGCGCGGGAGGCATCCTGACGATCCCGCTCGGCGATGGAATCGACAACGCCCTCGGCGGCTCGGCGCGCGGCGCGCACCTCTTCCGAAGCGGTGACAAAGTATTTGAAGCGGGAATCAGGAAAGACGGCTGTGCCGATGTCGCGGCCTTCCATCACCACAGGTTCGCGGAGGTTATATTCACGCTGCTTCCCCACCAAGAAAGCGCGTACCGCCGGGACAGCCGCCACCATGGAAACAACGGCGTTCACGGACGGCGCGCGCAGTTCCTCGTCGAGCACCCGCCCTTCACAAACGACTGCGGAGACCGTCCCCTTCTTCTCAAACGAAAGAGACAGAGCAGGCAGAGCCTCCTCCACCCCGCCCACGCACGCGGGATCTACGCCCGTTTGCAGCAGACGCCAGGCGACGGCTCGATACATGGCTCCCGTATTGATAAACGTGTAATTCAAACGTGCGGCAATCCGTCCGGCCACGGTCGATTTGCCCGACGCGGCAGGACCGTCTATGGCGATGGCAGGAAAACTCATATCTGAAAGAACACTACCGGAAACGCCGCTTCCTGTCGAGTTCAAAGCCCGTCAGCCTGCCGCCCGATAAGCGCCTCCATTCCTATTCGTGAACACTCGTTTTTCGCGAAACCGCAAAAAGAGCGTTCGCCGTCCGGTTTTCGTGCAATAAAACAAAAAGAACTTGCGTATGAATCACCATATGATGGAAAATGGAACTGTTCTGAAATTTCTTCCAATCGAAATCATGAAAAAAAGCAGACTCATTCTCGCACTCTCTCTGGTCTTGACTCCCCTCACGGGGCAGGATGTGCAGCAGATTGCCGACAATCTGGAAATCCCTCCTCTGAAGCCGGGCGAAAAACAATTGCGCCTTCCCAAGATTCAGGGTGCTCAGATTCGCCTTCTGGGAGCAGACTACGAACAACTCATCGATCGTTCGGGCAAGATTCGTCCAGTCATCGCGGATACGCCCGTCAATGTGAGTTTCAAACTCACGCAAGGCGACCGTGAGGCCGTCAGCCGCGACTACGAAATGATTCTCAAGGCTCCGGCAGACGCCCGAGCGGCTCATCCGCAGAACTCCAAACCCCGCGTCATCCCCGAAATCCTGCAATGGAAGAGCGGCACCGGAGAATACATGTTCGAGGGCATTGTCAAAATCCGCTGCGCCGATCAAGGGCTCGCGGCGCTTCTGGCCAAAGACCTCAAGGAAGTGCTCGGCAAGCGCGTCGAAATCGTCGGAGCCGGGGAAGCGTGTACCATCGCGCTGAACCTCGTCAAGGGGAGTCCCTATGGCGACGAAGCGTATAAGTTGAACATCAACTCGAAAGGAATCGAGATCACCGCCGCGCACCGGAGAGGTCTCTACTGGGGCACGCGCACTCTCCTGCAAATGCTGAGGCAGAATCCCGCCGCGCTCCCCTGCGGCACGGCTCTCGACTTCCCCCGATATCGGATACGAGGCTTCATGCTCGACATAGCGCGCACCCCCTATCCCCTTCCCTATCTGAGAGACGTGATCGACACGATGGCCTGGTACAAGATGAATGATTTCCACATCGTGATCAACAATAATTACATATGGCTCGAAGACTACGCGGCCAAAGGCCGCGATCCGTTCAAGGAGGGCTACGCCGCATTTCGGCTGGAATCGAAAATAAAAGGCAGGGACGGCACGCCTCTGACGGCCGGAGACCTCTTTTACACCAAGAAGGACTTCATCAAGCTGGTCGAATACGCCAATGAGCGGGGCGTCAACATTGTGCCCGAAATCGACACTCCCGCGCACGCCCTCTCGCTCACCCGCGTGCGGCCGGACTTGATTTACAGAGGAGTAATGAAATCCAATCCCTTGCGGCACACGGGACATCTCGACGCCGCCAATGCCGAAACGATCAAATTTGTGAAGGAAGTCTTTGATGAATACCTCATCAGGGATCCAAAACTCAAGCAGTCCGTCTTCGGCGGCTGTCCCGTGATTCACGTGGGCGCCGATGAATTCTTCGGCGAAACGGAGGCTTACCGCGGTTTCGCCGACGCCTTGCTCAAACATACGCTTGAGCGTGGATACACGCCGCGCATCTGGGGCGGCCTGAGCCGCAATCCGGGCAAGACCCCCGTAAGCAGCAGCAACGTGCAGATGAACCTCTGGAGCAGCCATTGGATGAAAGCATGGGAGGCCGTCCGTCTCGGCTACGATGTGATCAACACCAACGACAATGAGCTCTATATCGTCCCCTATGCCAATTATTACAACAATCCGTTGAAAAACAGGAAGAATCTTTATGAAAAGTGGCTTCCCAACCGCATCGGGAACGAGACTCTCCCCTCCGGCCATCCCCAGCTCATCGGCGCGACGTTTGCATTGTGGAATGACTACACGGATCTCAGACATACGGGGAACGCCCCGGTCGATCTCTGGAGCATGATCAGCGATACGATGAATGTACTCGCACAAAAAATGTGGGGCACAGCCAAGACGCCGAATTCATATGCAGAGCACAACGTCCTTGTGAAAAAAATTGGAGACGCTCCCGGAGCAAACCCTCTGCATCTCTGGAAAAACCCGGATACACTCCGCCTGCAGCCGGACAAACTGCCCATGCAGTTAAACAGACCCGCTCTCGGCCCGTCCTACCGACTTGCGATGGAAGTGGAGCTCATCTCCGCCCCGGAAGGCGAGGAACAAACTCTGCTCTCCGGTCCTGAAGGCGAACTGATCGCCGTGATGAGGGACGGCACTATCGGCTTTCGCCGCGACGATACGCTCGAATATTCTTTCGGGGTAAAACTGCCCGTGGGAAGCAGGGTAAAACTGGAACTTGCCGGAAAACCGGAAAGGACGGAGCTCTTCCTCGATGGGAAGCCCGTCGGCACACTCGTGCTGAACACTTTCTTGGATTCTGAAGAAAACTTCAAACCTAAAAGCCGGAATATACGCTCTACCTTCATCCTGCCCCTCAAGACCGTGGGAAAAACCTTCAAAGGCAAAGTATACAGTCTTGAAGTGACGCCTCAATGAGCCCCCGCGCACCGGCGCCGCGGGAACAGGGCGGAAAGTTCCGCAAGCCGCCGGTGAACGCCCTTCCGGAGCAGGGAACCTCCACCCGCGAGTACGAACAAGCTGCTAAGAAGCCCGTCCGTATCCGATAGGTTTTGGCCGTCCGCCTCCTGGCCGCTCCTCATCGGCTCTTCTCACCGAGAGTTCTTCCGCTCAACGGAAGGAAGAATCGAAAGACTCGTTCGGATAGATGTAAGAGCGGCCGCTGAAATTGATGAGCCGTATCGTCTTTTCGTCGCGGGCGGTGATGTACTCCGGATTCAGAGGCACCTTGCCGCCCCCGCCGGGGGCGTCCACCACATATTGAGGGAGCGCGTACCCTGAGGTAAACCCGCGCAAGCGCCGCATGATGTCAAGCCCCGTGTCGATCGTCGTGCGGAAGTGCCGCGACCCCCGAATGAGATCGCATTGATAGAGGTAATAGGGACGCACGCGGCAGCGGAGCAGGCGATGATAAAGGGTCCGCTGAATTTCCAACGTGTCGTTGATCCCCCGCAGGAGCACGCTTTGGCTGCCGACAGGAAGTCCATGGTCGGCCAGGCGGGCAAGCGCCGCTTCAGCCTCGGGCGCAAGCTCGCGGGGATGATTGACGTGCACCGAGAGGAAAAGAGGCGCGTGCCGTCTCAGCATCGCGCAAAGCGCTTCGGTAACGCGTTGTGGCAGAAAAATGGGCACTCGCGAGCCCACGCGCAGGAATTCCACGTGCGGGATGCCCTGCAGCTCGGTGAGAATCGAGTCGAGCCGTGCATCCGGCAGAAGCAGCGGATCTCCGCCGGAGAGCAGCACGTCGCGCACTTCGCCGTGTTCGCGGATATATTGGAAGGCCCGCTTCCAATCCGTGCGTAGCCGGCGCCCTCCCGCGCCCGAGACCATGCGGGAGCGTGTGCAATAGCGGCAATAACCAGCACAATGGTTCGTACAGAGCAGAAGCACGCGGTCGGGGTAGCGGTGGACGAGGCCAGGCACCACCATGTCGCGATCTTCACCGCAGGGATCCTCCATCTCCTCAGCGCCGACAACCATCTCGCCCATGCGAGGGATGACCTGCAGACGCAGAGGATCACTGCGGTCGTGCGCATCGACGAGGCTCAGGAAATAAGGGGTAATCCGCAAGGCGAGCCTGTGAGACGCAAGATCGAAGGCATGCCTCTCTTCATCACTGAGGTCAAGCACATTCTCGAGCTGATCCACTGTGGTGAAACTGTGGCTGAGCTGCCAGGCATAATCATTCCATTGTTCGGCCGTGGCCTTCTGGCGAATGGCGGAAGGAATGCGATCCAGTATACCGGAGGTGTCCATCTGTGCAGGAATGGGGACAAGCTACATTCGCGCAGGTTCTTTGTCAAATTCGCTTTGCGTATTCAGCCCAACTTTTAGCCAGACGTTTTCCACTCCTGGCCGTTGCTCGCGGGAAAAACCCGCCATCCAGAGGACACCTATGCCTCTGGACAGAAACACTCCGTCCGGATGCAGGCAACACGCTCCGCATCCGGACGAATTCTCAATAAACGGCCTGCCGGAAGGGGGCGCGTCAATGAGCTTTGCAGAACTCCTCGAGACGATCGAGCCCCTCCTTGAGCACGTCGAGCGTGGTGCAGTAGCTGAGTCGGATGCAATGATCATTGCCAAAAGCAACGCCGGGGATGGCGGCCACCTTGTAACGTTCGAGAAGCTTGTCGCACATGTTGGTGGAGCTCATGCCGAGTTTCGATATGTCCGGGAAAAAGTAAAAGGCACCCTTAGGCTCCACGACGGAAATTTTAGGCATGGCACAGAGGCGGGCGTGGACATATTGACGGCGCACGTCGTATTCTTCACGCATGTCGGAGATGAAAGTCTGATCGCCGGTGAGAGCCTCAATGGCGCCATATTGGGCAAATGTGCATACATTGGAACACATATGATCCTGTATCATTCTGATAGCCTTGGAAATCGGCGCGGGTGAGGCGGAGTAGCCCAAGCGCCATCCCGTCATGGAGTAGCCCTTCGAAAAACCGTTGACGGTGATGGCAAGATCGTAGAGTTCGCCGCTCAGCGAACCGATGCTGGTGTGCGTGGCGTCCCCGTAAACGAGATGTTCATAAATTTCATCGGAGAGAATGAGAATATCCTCTTGCACGGCCACCTCGCCGATAGCGAGAAGCTCTTCCCGCGTGTAGACGGCACCCGTGGGATTGCTCGGCGTGGTGAGAATGATCATTTTGGTACGGGGCGTCATGGCGTCCGAAAACTGGTCGGCTGTAA
Source organism: Akkermansiaceae bacterium (assembly GCA_021200315.1). Classification (GTDB taxonomy): domain Bacteria; phylum Verrucomicrobiota; class Verrucomicrobiia; order Verrucomicrobiales; family Akkermansiaceae; genus Akkermansia. The sequence goes on along the minus strand of JAJQGU010000034.1, from coordinate 5,764 downwards.
TCTTCCATTCATTTTCAGGGGATGTTTCGACAAACACGGGCGTGCCGCCGGCCATGCGCACCATCTCGGGATAGCTGACCCAATAGGGGGCGGGAATGATCACTTCATCCCCCTCGCCCACCGTGGCGAGAATGGCCTCGAAGCATGCCTGCTTGGCTCCGCCGGAGACGATGACCTGCTCGGGCGCGTAAGCGAGCTCATTGTCGTTCTTGAGCTTGCTGCAAATGGCTTCGCGAAGGGCGGGGAGACCGGCGGACGCGGTATATTTCGTGGCTCCGCCGAGCAAAGCCTGAATGGCGGCCTGCTTGATGTTGTCGGGCGTGTCCATTTCAGGTTCGCCGCCGGCAAGACCGAACACTTGTTCGCCGGCCGCTTTCATTTCTTTGGCGCGATTTGTCACGGCAAGAGTCAAAGAAGGCGTCAGCGAGGCAATATTGGGAGAAATGATATCCATACGAAAAACTGGTTGCGATGATGTTGCCCCCGAAAGCGCCGCCTGCACGGCCGCATCCGCAAGCGACGCGAGTATAGACGGAATGCCTCGCCAGGGCAAGCACAAATGCCGCAATAAGAGAGATGCTATCACCTCCGCGCGCCGAGAATGGCGCGCAGAGGCGCATTGTCCTCTGAAAATAAGCTCTTCCCCATCATACAACATCCAATCTACACGCCGCGCTTCCGCTGCAGAAGTTTCATTCACAGTCCGAAACAGGATCCTTTCTGGCGTTTTTAAAGACTCATCCTCAATGAGGTTATCCGGATTTCCAAATACGGAGCGCAAAGCCCGGCGGATTTTGAATCCGCTGTCAAGGCGGAATTTGCCGATTCTTTGAAAATGATGCGTTTATACTCTGTTTCCATTTCGTAGAAAAGAGGCGCAATTTATATAACCCCATTATGTATTTTTTCTCATCCTTGTTGATGGGAAGTGGATAAAGGCAAAATTTCAGCGGAATTTCTGCCTGGCGGATTCAAAATCCGCTAGGCTTTGCGCCGGCCTATGATTCCTGTCGATTCAACCAACAGGAGCTCTTGCGTCCATGGAGCGGAACGCCTCCGCCGGACGCCCGCAGGCACGCCGTCCCCTCCCCGCGCTCCAAGAACTGAAGAACAACGCCATGGCGGAATCCCGCGTCCAGAAGAGCCTGCTCAACGCCAAGGTCGATGCCGTCTTCTACGTGTTGACTCTCGCCCTCGCCTTCTTCTCGCGCAAGATCTACATTGGACCCGAGCATGGTGCCACCACTCAGTTTTTATTCGGCTACGGCATGTTCTGGGATATCTGGGCTCCCATAGCCGTCTCGCAGAACATGAGAAACATATTTCTGCGCATGATGAAACCGATCACGCACATTTTTCAACTCCGCATCAGAAGAAAGTGAATTCATGAATAATGCTTTGCACAAAACACTTACAGTCGCCATACCAATCTACAATACGGCTCTGTACTTGGAGCAGTGCCTCTCGTCCGTGCTGAATGAAATGACGCCTCCTGACGTGGAAGTGCTCCTCATCAACGACGGTTCGACGGATCGCTCTGCGGAAATCATCGATTCGTACGCTCAAGCTTTTCCCGAACAGACGCGGGTCATTCACAAGGAAAACGGCGGCTGGGGTTCCTGCATCAACCTGGCCATGAAATCCGCCGCAGGCAAATACTTCAGGATCCTGGATTCGGACGACTGGGTTTCCAGAGATTATTTTCCGCTTTACATAAAAGAATTGAGAGAAATAAACACCGATGCCGCTGCTACTGAAATGGTTGAAATCTATTCCGGCGGGCGGCAAAAGATTTTCGACATTCCCTCCGGCATAAAGGGAAGCGTCTCCTCTATGAGCGATTATATCAAGGATGGCTCGGGCTTTCCCATGGGGATGCTGACCGTCAGAACCAGCCTGCTGAAGCGCGGGGAAATGGAAGTATCCGAACGGTACTACTCCGATATAGAATTCATACTTAAGGCAGTCACTTCCGCAAAGGATGTATATTTTGGCTGCGGAGCGCTGTATATGTACCGCAAGACAGATAATAACGCGAGCACGGCGCAGCTGGGGTACGCACGGCATCGCCGGGATTTTCTCCGCATGTCTTTGCACCTAGTCCAATATCGTTCCACTGTCGGGGAGAGCCTTCCCCCGGAAACGAAACAATTTTTCGACAATGATCTTCTCCGCATCGGCAGGTTCAGCCATCAACTCTACCTCAGCCCCATTTATCATTTGGCTGACGTTCCTCCCAACACAGAAGAGCTGCGGCGGTGGAGTGAAGAATTGCGGCGTCTCGCGCCGGAGCTGTACCGCAAATTGGGCAAGGTGCGCAGGAAAGGCATACCCTGCATTTGGATCTGGAGGGCCTTCAACATCAATTTATACAATATCATAAAGCTATGGAAATAATCATAGGAGCGGGCGCCACGGGGCTGGCCTATGCCGCCCTTTCCGGCGACGATTCCCTCGTGATAGAGGCTGCCGGGGAAGCCGGAGGATATTGCAGAACCATCAAACAGAATGGATTCGTATGGGATTATTCCGGCCACTTCTTCCACTTCCGCGACGAGTGGATGAAGAATTTCATTCTTGCCCGCATGCAGCGGGAAGAAATTTTGGAATGCCGCAAACGCACACAGATATACTACCAAGGGAATTACGTCGATTTCCCTTTCCAGAAGAATATACATCAGCTACCCCGGGAAGAGTTCATCGACTGCCTGTATGATTTGTTCAACAACCCGCACCATTCTCAGAGCACTTTCAAGGAAATGCTGTACACCAGATTCGGGGAGGGCATTGCGGACAAGTTTCTCATCCCCTACAATGAAAAGTTGTATGCATGCGATCTGGAGAGCCTCGATCCCGGCGCCATGGGGCGTTTCTTCCCCTATGCTGACAGGGAGGAAATCATTGCCAACTTCAAGATTGCGAACAATGTCTCGTATAATGACGCCTTCATCTACCCCCGCGGCGGAGCCATCGAGTACATTAAATCTCTTCAGGCCAGGGTATCCGGGAGAAGAGGGAAAACAATCTCGCTCAACGAGCGGGTTCTGGCCATCGACGTGGAAAGGCGGGAGGTGAAAACAACCAAACGGGTTCTTCCTTACTGCCATCTGATCTCCACCATGCCATTCAACCGCCTCATGGAGGCGTGCCGACTGCCCCATGACGCCTCGGCATTCTCTTGGAACAAGGTTCTGGTGTTCAATCTGGGCTTTAATCGGCCGAGCCACGGAAGCAGAAACAACTGGGTCTATTTCCCCGGCAAGGATTTCATCTTCTACCGCGTGGGTTATTATGACAGAATATTCAATGCAGAACGCATGTCCCTGTATGTAGAGTTGGGCTTCCCTGCTTCCGCGCCCATTGACGTTGCCGGAGCATTGGAGCGCGTCATGAGCGGCCTCAGGCAAGCGGGGATTGTGACCGATCAGCGGCTCACCGATTGGAGCAGCGTCATTATGGATCCGGCCTACGTCCACATCAGCGCACATTCCGCCGCTGAGGTGGAGAAACAGAGACGCCTTCTGGCGCGACACGGCGTTTACTCCATAGGCCGCTACGGCGGCTGGACATACTGTTCCATTGAGGACGGCATGTTGGAAGCAAAGGCTCTGGCAGAAACTCTGACCCGCTCATGAAAAACATCGTCTTCACCTACATCACCCCCTTTCCATCCGGAAAAGGGCGCATTGGACGCGTGACGGACACTCTGACACGGGAATTTCTGAAGAGAGGCTTCACCATCCGGCTATCTAGCACCGTTACCGTCAGACATGAGTATGACTACCCGGCTCTGCTTACATACCTCCCATCTCAAAAATTGATGGCTCCAGAGAACATCCTCTTCTACTACGGTTTCCTTCGCTGGCATTTCATCGATTACGTTGTTAATCAATCGGGCAACTTTGCCGATTCCCAGCTGTGGACAAACACAGGCGAGACACCTGCGAAGGTAATTTCCGTCCTCCATTCGGAGCCATTGGCGGCATACCGACATCTCTGGCGGGAGATTATCCCGTTGCGGGGCTGCTCCTTCATTCAGAAATTGAAAAGACTGGCCAGAATGGCCTTGTACCCTAAGAGGTAATACAAACAGAGGCGTGTCGAATACTTCCGCAAGCTTCTTCCCCGCACGGATGTGATCTGCACTCTAGTCCAAAAGCATCTCGATGATCTTTCAGAGCTTTATCTGGGATACGAGAACAAGTACCGAGTCATACCCCATCCCAACACCTACCAGCAGGAGGAACTCAAAGTTACCAGCGTGGATAAGATGAACCGTCTGCTCTATGTGGGACTGCTCGTCCCCAACAAGCGAGTAGATCGTCTGATTCACGCATGGAACACACTGTCGATCAATCATCCAGATTGAGAGCTAGTCATTCTGGGGAAAGGCGCTCCAGCCTACGAGGAGTATCTGAAACGCATAGCCTCCCACCTTCCGCGCATCCGTTTTGAGGGTTTCTGTAACCCTCTTCTCTATTACAAAAAACAGCAAAATTCTATAATTTCCAACCAACTACGATGAATGCCGATGGTTGCCACCGAAGCCATGCAGTGCGGCACCGTTCTTGTCGTGTTTGACAGCTTTGCGGCGGCAAGCTCTATCATCACACACAACGAGGACGGCATCCTGCTCCCTCCTTTCAACCTCTCTCGATACGAGAGAAATTAATTCACTCATTAGGAATAAAAACTACAAAGCATGTCTCTGCAAGCGCAGAGAAAGCGTACGGACGCACTGACGCACGCTTACCTCAACCTGCTGCAGGAAAGAAAATTGACGCATGACCTCGTCCTCGTCTGGGGAGAGCCTCCCGCAGAACTCGTGCGCGAGGCCGCCGCGCTGGAACAAAAAACATGAATCTCCCCATTTCTCTCACCATTTTCCTCATCTTACGCGACGTCCCACGCCGAAACCGCACGCGCTCCCCATACCTCACCCCGCAATTTGAGCTCGCAGCGTTCAAGGAGGATATCCTCGGCATTCAAAAACAAAAAGAGCCGCCTCTTTCATGAAATCAGTCTCCGCAACCGCCTTTCCAAGTGAATAGACGTTACCAAGGTTCGCTACAAATTTCCCGACTAGATCATCGTGGGCGGACGGGAACAGAATGTCCGTTCAATGGATGGGAAGCTCCGTGGCACACGCACCCCGAAACGGCTCATGTTTTCAAATGCGCTGGGCGGGATAAACGCGATTTATTCTTGCAGGCGGGTCGTTCCGCTGTATGATGGGGGCATGGTTAAATCGACGACCGAATACATGGGAGGGCTCCATTGCGAAGCCGTTCACGGCCCTTCAGGCAACCGCATCGCCACAGACGCCCCGGCCGACAATCATGGAAAAGGGGAGGCATTTTCTCCCACGGATCTGGTGGGGGCGGCTCTCGCCGCCTGCATGAGCACCATCATGGGCATCGCGGCCGAGCGGCACCATATTGATCTGAAGGGAATGACCTTGGAAGTCACCAAACATATGAATGCCGATCCCCGCCGCATCGGCAGGCTGGAAGTGGTCATCACCCTCCCGCTGCCAGCCGACAATCCCTGGAAGGGCATGCTGGAGCAGGCGGCTCTCAACTGCCCGGTCAAGAAGAGCCTGCATCCCGATATCGACATCCCGATCACGTGGATCTGGGCCGGCCAATGAATTTTCTCATGGGGCGCAACCATTTCGTCTTCGGCGCATTGGCGGCTCTGTTCGTCTTGTCGCTGACTCCCAATCTCGCCATGCGGCTGGGGCGGGGGCCGGGTGGGACTGCGG
>JAJQGU010000035.1 GCA_021200315.1 Akkermansiaceae bacterium | reverse complement strand
CGGCCAGCGCGGCCCGCAGGGCAATTGCGGAGCTCCCGCGCCTCAGGGATCTCAGTTTGGCCAGCGCGGCCCGCAGGGTCCTCAAGGCCCGCAGTTTGGTCAGCGCGGCCAGCGCGGCCCGCAGGGCAATTGCGGAGCCCCCGCGCCTCAAGCCTGAGCCCCGTTTTCGGCTTCTCCGACAATTGAGAAGACGTCTCGCAAAAGAGGCGACAGGAACAAGAGAAACAGGTCTGATCACAGGCCGAACGGCTCCACCAGAAGGTGGAGCCGTTTTTGTCTCGCTGTTCTGTCGAATGGCGGCTTGCCGTGAGTTTCTCGAGCAAGGGAAATGCCGTTCTCAGCATCTCCGGCGGTTACTTTTGAAGTAAAGGCGGGCATTTACAAATGGGAATGCGTGATGTATGCTCGCGTCCATGTCTGTGTTTTTAGCAATTCGAGAGGAACTGACCATGGCGGCAGAGCCCAGACATCGGGAATTTTTGCGCGTGCTCACACCCGGCGTAGTGGAAATAATGGGCGTGAAAATGCCCGTCTTGCGCAGAGCGGCACGGCGTTTGGCGGGGGGAAAGTGGAGAGAATATTATGACTCGGTATGCGTTGATTCCTTCATGGAAGAGAAAATGTTGGCCGGCTTGGCGATGAGTTGTGCCCGCGGGGTTGCCTGGAAGGAATACATTGCCCGCGTGGAACAATTCATGCCCATGATCGACAATTGGGCCGTTTGTGATACGTTCTGCGGCTGTCTTGGTTTTGCGAAGAGCGATTTGCCTCGCTTTTGGAGGTTTCTCTCAGATTTCAGCGTTCGGAGCACGGGCGTGTACGAGCGACGTTTTGCCGTCGTGGCGGCTTTGAAATTGTACGCAAGGGAGCCATGGACGAGGTCTTGTTTAGAGCTGCTGAGGAATCTGCGGAGCGAGGAATATTATGTGAGTATGGCTATCGCTTGGGGGTTGGCGGAGTGCTGCGCATTCTCTCCGGAAAAAACGGAGGCGGTCTTGCGCGGCGGCTGTTTCGATGAGAAGACGGTTCTTCGGGCGTTCCAAAAAATCCGGGAATCCCGTCGGGTGCCGGACGAAGTCAAACAGAGCCTGCGCCCGATCACTCGCCGCCCGGCGTCCGCGTTTCGCTCAGACGGTTGACCAGGTGCGCCGGGATGGAGCGGCGTGTGCCGTTGGCCAGCTGCACGATGGGTGAGCCGTTTTCCGTAATGCCTTGAAAAATCCCTTGATAGGTGGCGGCGTCCGTCTCGATGGAGACGGGAAGTCGAACTTTCCAGACGCGGGCGAGTTGAGGCAGGAGTGCGCGGAGTCCCCCGTGAGTGAATTGTGTGTGGACAAGGACGAGCTCATGGGCGAGCTGCAGCATGTATTCTTCCACCGAGGGGCAGGGATGGATGAGATCAGCCAAGCGCACGGGAGGATCGGTGGTTCTGCCCTGCATCGCGGCTAAAGAATTGTGCATGTTCACCCCGACGCCGATGCAGGCCATATCCCCGGCGGGGCGCTCGACGAGAATGCCGGCGAGCTTTTTTGAGCCGATGAGAAGATCATTCGGCCATCGGAGGCGAGCCTGCTCGAGTCCTAAAGCTTCGAGGGAACGGACGAGCGCCAGACCGGCAACCAGGGGGAGCGTGCTCCAGTCCGCGGCGGCGGCCGAGTCGAGCGGTACATTGTAGGTGGCCCATAGCCCTCCCGCGTGGCCGAGCCAAGCGCGGTTGAAGCGGCCGCGCCCTCGCTTCTGCTCATCGCAGCGTACGATCGTCCATGCCGGGAAATGAAACGCCAGATCGTTGGTGGAACTGGCTTCGGCAACTTGATGGATGGTCCAAGGAAGGCTCATGTGCATGGGGAAGTTATCCTATTGGATAGACGCGTTCCGCTGCGTGAATCGTTCAAGAATTTTCAGAGGAATTTCCATGTCCGAGCAGACAGCCGGCTGGGAACGAAAGCTCCTCCCCCGAGGAGAGGCAGACCCGACCAAGGGGGAGGGCTGAGGACAGGAGCTTCTTTAATGGGAAAGAGTGGCGATATAATAGCCCGCGATGACGGCAGTTCCAATCACGCCGGCTACATTCGGCCCCATAGCGTGCATGAGCAGATAGTTCGAGGGGTCCTCCTTCTGCCCCACGTTGTGAGAAACGCGGGCGGCCATCGGCACGGCGGAGACGCCGGCGGAGCCGATGAGAGGGTTGATCGGGTTTTTGCGCCAGATGAGGTTCATGATCTTGGCGAAAATCACGCCGCCCGCCGTGGCCACCATGAAGGCGACCACACCGAGAATGATGATCATGATTGTTTGAGACTGAAGGAACCGCTCGCCCTGCATGGTGAGCCCTACCGAAGTCCCGAGCAGGATAGTGACGATGTTCATGAGCTCGTTTTGGGCAGCGCCCACGAGGCGTTCCGTGACGTGGCATTCCCGCAGGAAGTTCCCGAACATGAGCATGCCGATCAGCGCTGACGCGTCAGGAATGAGCAGAATCGTGACTACTGTTACCAGTACGGCGAAGAAAAGCTTCTCGCCCTTGGAGACTTGGCGGAGAGATTTCATGCGGATGCGGCGCTCCCTGCGCGTGGTGAGCAGCTTCATGATGGGAGGCTGGATCAGGGGCACGAGCGCCATGTAGGTGTAGGCCGCCACGGCGATGGCGCCGAGCAGCTCGGGAGCCAGTTTCGACGAAAGGAATATCGAAGTGGGACCGTCCGCGCCGCCAATGATGGCGATTGAAGCCGCCTGACCCTTGGTAAAGCCGAATACGCAGGCCATGAAGAAGGTGAAGGCCACTCCCACTTGAGCGGCAGCTCCCAGAAGGAGGGCGCGAGGCGAGGCGAGCAGCGGCCCGAAGTCCGTCAAGGCTCCTACACCCATGAAAATCAACGGGGGAAAAAGCTCGGAGCGGATGCCCAAACCGATGAAATCATAGAGGCCGCCGTGGATGGAGCTGACCACATAGTTCTGCGTCTTCTGTCCGGTGATGTCAAGCTGCCCTTTGACAGCCTTCGGCACGGCGCCTTCCGTGCCGAAGGGCACGGCTTCACCCGATGCGCCGTAGAGTTGAGCGCGCTTTGCCGAACAAGGCTCGGCAGCTTTTACCAGCCTGCCGTTCTTGTCGAAATAGAGAACCTCTCCCTTTTTGTAGCCGAGCTTTTCATATCCGAGATCCTTGTTGAATTCCGCCGCGCGTTCGGGTTCGAATGCTTGAGCGGCCGTCATCGGAGCTTCGACCGCCCGTTGGTAATCGGCGCGATTCGCATCCGTGACGCCGTCCAGGGGCGTTTCAGACTCGTTGAGGGGAGCGAGCTGAAGAGTAAGGTAGCCCACGTTTCTCACCGTGCTCTTCTCCACCCGTCCCTCAGGACTGATGGAAATGATGTCGCTGCCGGCCTGCGTGAGCACCATCCCGTTGTCGGGGATGTTGGCGATGAGGGCGCCGAAGGCGATGGGTATGAGCAGCAGCGGCTCGTATTGTTTGGCGACGCCCATGTAGAGAAGGACAACCACTACCAGCCACATGACGATCATCTGCCAAGTGAGTGAGAAGATGCCCATCCCGTCGATGAAGGTGCTGAATGCTTCAACCATAGAACAGTCTTGCTTGCGAAGTTGGGTTTGCCCGCCGATCGGGGCGGGCCGCGCCGGGCGTCAGGCGAGAGTGGCCAAAACCTGGCCTTCCTGCACAGCTTGTCCGGGCTGCACGGCGAAGGAGACGGCTCCGGCGGCCGGGGAGTAGATGACGGTGTTCATCTTCATGGCCTCCAGCGTGAGAAGCTGATCGCCTTCCTTGACTTGGGCGCCTGCGGCGACGTCGAGCGAGACGACTTTGCCGGCCAGCGGACTCGGTACGGGAGCACCGCCCGCGGTGGGAGCGGGGGAGACGGGCGCGGCGGGTGCCGGCGCGGGCGATGGCGGCTGGACGGGAACAGAGGCAGGAGCCGCGGGGGCGGCCACGCGGGGCGCCGAGACGGCGGCTGCCGGTTCGCTGGAAGCGCCGATGGTTTCTACGGTGACGTCGAAGGTTTGTCCGGCAACGGTGATGCGGAGTTGTTTCATGATTCTATATTTGGTTCAGTGTTTTTGTAAAGATTTGGAATAAGGGCTGTTTTGTCTCTGTCAGCGGCGACGGGAGGCGAAGATCTCCGCACGGCCGCTGCGGGCATAATTGCCCGAGACCGGCGCGATGGCGACAATGCGGTGGCTGCTTCCGCATTCGGCGTAAACAGCGGCGGCAATGACGGCGATGAGCTCTGGAGTGAGGCTTTCCTGTGCGCTGGCGTAGATCGAGGCGGCCAAAGCGGCTACCTGGGGCGCCGGTGTGTCCTCAGACGCTGAATCGGCAGGCGCCGGAAGTGCGGCCGTTTCCGCTGCCGAGGCGGCCTTCTTGGGGGAGGCCGCCGGGGATGAAAGCATCTGGGCGATTTTGCCGGAACAGCTCAGAACCGCCGCCAGAAAGCTCAGGCAAAAAAAGACGACGATGACGCCGAGAAGCTGGTAGCCGACGACTTCGCCGATGTCTGCTTCGGCGGCCAGGAAGGGGAGGATGGGAGCTGCGGAGAACATGATGCGTCAAAGTGGGATATTGCCGTGCTTCTTGGCGGGGCGCGTTTCCTTCTTGTTGAGCAGTGTGCGCAGCGTGAGAGCGACGCGCGCGCGGGTCTCGGCCGGATTGATCACATCGGTCACCATATCGAGAGCGGCCGCCGCATAGGGGTTGTAGAAGGCTTCGCGGTATTCGCTCAGCAGCTCGCTCTGGCGGGCGGCTTTAGCCGCAGGGTCTTCTATCCCCTTGAGTTCACGCCCATAGAGCACGGGCACCGCCCCCTCCGCTCCCATCACGGCAATCTCCGCGCCGGGCCAGGCGTAGACAGCGTCTGCGCCGAGATCCTTGCAGCACATGGCAATATAGGCGCCGCCGTAAGCCTTGCGCAGGATCACCGTCACCTTGGGCACCGTGGCCGACGAGTAGGCGAATATCATCTTGGCGCCGTGACGGATGATGCCTCCGCGCTCCTGATGCTTGCCGGGCAGAAAGCCGGGCACGTCCACCAAATTCACGAGCGGCGTGTTGAAGGCATTGCAGAAGCGAATGAAGCGGGCGGCCTTGTCGGAGGCGTCGATGTCGAGGCAGCCCGCCTTCACGTTGGGCTGGTTGGCGATGATGCCCACCACCACGCCGCAGATGCGGCCAAAGCCCACCACCACATTGGGAGCGAAGTCGCGCTGCACTTCGAAGAAAGAGCCCTCATCGACGAGGTGGGCGATCACTTTCTGCACATCGAGCGGTGTGCGGTTGTCTTCGGGAATGATGTCGTTCATGCCCGGGTCGGCGCCCAAGTCGAGGGGATGGCCGAGTTCGTGGGGCGGATCTTCCGTGTTGTTGGAGGGGAGGTAGGTGAGCAGGTGCTTGAGAATCGCGATGGCGTGCTCGTCGCTGTCCGCCACGAAATGCACGTTGCCGGAGACCGAGGCATGGATGGCGGCGCTGCCGATTTCGTCCATCGTGCATTTTTCATAGGTCACTTGCTCGATCACTTTCGGACCGGTGATGTACATGCCGGCATTGCCGGTTTTGCGCATGATGATGAAATCCGTGAGAGCCGGGGAGTAGGCCGCTCCTCCGGCGCATGGGCCGAGTATCATGGAGATCTGGGGCACCACGCCCGAAGCCAGCACGTTTTGATGGAAAATCGTGCCGAATCCGGAGAGTGCCGCCACGCCTTCCTGAAGGCGGGCGCCGCCGGAATCGTTCATAGTCACCATGGGGATGCCCGCCTTGAGCGCGTAGCTCTGCGCATCGGCAATTTTCCGAGCGTGCATGTAGCCGAGGGAACCGCCCTGGGCGAGGAAATCCGACGCGGCGCAGGCCACCGGACGCCCGTTGACGAGGCCGAATCCGGAGATCACCCCGTCGCCGGGAATATACTTCCGCTCCATGCCGAAATTGTGGCAATTGTGGGTAGTATGCATGCCGATTTCCGTGAATGAGCCTTCCTCGAAGAGGCTGTTCATTCGATCGCGCGCCGTCAATTCGCCTTTCTCATGGCGTTTGTCGATTTTGTCCTGGCCGCCGCTGAGCATGACCTTTTCGCGGCGAACCCTCAAATCGTCAAGTAATTTTGGATCGATTGGCATGATGGTTCGGTTCAGGTGTTCGTGATGATCAGTGCTGGCAGAACTCGGTGAGCACGCCGAAGGTGGATTTGGGGTGAAGGAAGGCCACCTGGGTGTCATTGGCACCGGGGACGGGCGTTTCGTTGATGAGAGAAACGCCCGCTTCTCTGGCCTGCGTCAGCTGGGCGGCGCAATCGGTTGTTTTGAAGGCGACATGGTGAATGAGACCGCGCCCGTTGTTCTTCTCGATCGCTTTGGCGATGGGGCTGTCGGGAGAGGTGGGCTCCAAGAGTTCGATATGAACTCCGGCGACGTCGAACATGGCGACGCGCACCTTCTGCGAAGGGACTTCTTCCAGATGCGGTTCACCCAATCCGAGAGCGTCGCGATAATAGGGGATGGCCGCGTCCAGGCTGACGACTGCAATGCCGAGGTGATCAATTTGTTGTATCATAATGTCTACGGGGATGCGAAAGCGGCGTTTTCCCATTCTCTGGTGGCAGAAGGCGCACGCTTCGCTGGATTAATTAAACCCATTTCGAGCCGTTTGTGAAGCTTGAAATTCGGAATGCGGCGAAAAAACGAAAACGGGCGCGTATCTTTTCAGGAGAATCCCTGTCGATGAGTGTACCGCGGTGAGATTCACCGATAAAATCGGGAGATCGTTTTTGCGCCCCGGCCTTTTGACCGGGGCGGGGAGGAAGTTCAGCGCTTGTCATGCAGGGCGCCTTGTGTCAAAATGCGCGCAATGAGGCACGCCTTGATCGCAATTTTCCTGCTCTGTTCCGCCGTGTTTTCCGCCCGAGGGGCGGGGGAGGGGCTGCTCCCCGAGCATGTGCTCGTTTTGTACAACGCCTCTTCGGCGTACAGCCATTCCTGCGCTCGTGAGTATGCGCGTTTGCGCGGCGTGCCCGATCAGAATCTCGTCCCTCTTCCGTGCGCATCGGATCGAGAGGAAATTACTTGGGAAGAATACCAGACGACCATCGAGCGGCCGCTTCTTGCCGAGGTTTCCCGCCGGCAGTGGAAGCTCCCCACTCTCGTCGGGGGGCTGCGTCCGGTTTACGCGCTCCTGCTCATGCCGGAAATGCCGCTCAAAATTAAAGACCGCCCCCATGAGGGCGGCTGGCGGAGAACCATGGCCGCTTCCGTGGATTCCGAGCTGTCCTGTCTGGGACGGGGCGCGGGCGGCGGGGGCGCGGTGCCCAATCCATACTACGGCAAGGAAGAGACGATTGTCCATTCAGGATTGGAGGTCAATCTCACGTGCCGCATCGGCGCGGCGAGCCGCGAGGCTGTGGGGCGAATGATCTTTGACCCGGTGACCGTCGAGGCGGACGGAGGCTTGTGGGGGCGCTTGGTGGTCGATGAGGGCGGCCCCTACAAGGAGGGGGACGCATGGCTGAAAGAAGCGGCGAGGCTGGGCTGGCAGGCGGGGTTCCCCGTGCTGCACGATGTACAGCGCCGCTCCCTTGCGCCATCCTATCCTTTGGGGCGGGACGTTGCCCTGTATTTCGGATGGTACGAGCGCCATGCCAACGGCCCCTTTGGCAAAGAGGGGAAATTCCGCTTCGGGAAGGGAGCGATCGCCGTGCATATGCATTCATTCAGCTGCGTTTCTCTGGCAGATCCCGCCCGCTATTGGTGCGCGCCCCTGCTGGAACGGGGCGCTGCGGTCACCTTCGGCAACGTCTATGAGCCTTATCTGGGGTTCCTGACGCGGCCCGAGGTCTTCTTGGATCGTCTGCTTAAGGGGTATTCGGTGGCAGAGGCCGCCTGGATGGCCACGCCGGCGCTTTCGTGGCAGAACGTGGTGCTGGGGGATCCCCTCTATCGGCCATTCGCCATGCGCGGCAGCGGGAAAGTGCCCATCACCGGGCAAAACCGTTTTTTTCAGACGTGGAAGGCTCTCTTGGATTCGTGCCAAGGCAATGAAGGGCGGATCCGTCAAAAGGTGGATTACGCCGCAAACGTCAGCGGCAGCTCCCTGTTCCATGAATGGGACTTCTGTCGGGCCATGGAGAGAAAGAACTGGGAACTGGCGGACGCGCGGCTGCGCCTGGCCGCCGCCCGGGCGGCGGACGACGAGACGCGCACGCGCCTGGGCCTGCTCCGCGCGGATATGTTGTGGAGACAGAACAGAAAGAAGGAGGGTGAAGAGCTGATGAAGGAAATGGTGCAGACGCATATGTATTCGCCGTACAAGGCGGCTGTAGAAGACTGGTGCAGGCGGTTCGCCCCTGCGGCTCCCCGAAAAGAGGAGCCGTCAAAGACCTCTCCGCAAAAAAAATGAAGAATTTCTTAAATTGGGATTGTCAAGTCACCCCGAATCGGGTAAACTGCTTCCCCCTGCCGCTGAAACAGCGGTTCGTTAATTTTCGATAAATCTCAAGGAAAGGACTGGAAGATGAATATTCTCGACAAGATTGGACAGGAACAGCTCAAGGCCGATGTGACTCCTTTTGGAGTGGGGGATACGGTCAAGGTGCACACTCGCGTAATCGAAGGCGGCAAGGAGCGCGTGCAGATCTTTCAGGGTATCGTGATCGGCAAGCGCGGCGCGGGCGTCAACGAGGCGTTCACTGTCCGCAAGATTTCCTATGGCGAGGGTGTGGAGCGATCCTTCCCCCTTCACACCCCCAAGGTGGCCAGAATTGACGTGGTGACACATGGCAAGGTGCGCCGCGCTAAGCTGAACTATCTCCGCCAGCGTATCGGCAAGGAGGCCATGTTCGTCAAGACGGCGCGCTGATTGGGGCTGGCCGCGTTTTTTTGGCGGCGTTCGGACTGGGGCGAGAGCACTTTGGCGGATCGCCTGCGCGGAGTTTTCTCTCGGCTCTCCGTTCCGTCCGGCGTCCGGAGATGCCGGCGCGGCTCCGAGGGAGGGCTGGCCGCCGAGGCTGGGGGATGCCGTCGCATTTGCCCGGTGAATTTTTTCCTTGAATCGGAGCCGCCGTTTGATAGTCTGGAAGGAGATTCCGTATTCTCCCCGTCCGCATGCGCGGACGCCGTGCGCGGGTTCGTGCATCGGGAAAACAGAAGACCGTACAAACAGTATGAAAAAAACAGCGATTTTTGTTCTGTTCATTGCCGCCTGGGGAGCGTTGGCCGCCGAGCCGGCGCGGGAGCCGGCGGATGCCCGGCGCCCCAATATCGTGGTGATCGTGACGGACGACCATTCGTATCAGACGCTGGGGACAAACGAGAAAGATTCGCCCATGCCCTATCCGAATTTCCGCCGTCTGGCCGATGAGGGCATGGTGTTTGACCGCAGTTACTGCGCCAATTCCCTCTGCGGGCCATCCCGGGCGAGCATCTATACCGGGCGGCATTCGCATATGAACGGTTATCTCTTCAACGAACGCGCCGTGCCGTTCGATGGCTCCCAGCCCACGTTCCCGCAGATGCTGCGGAAGGCCGGCTACCAGACGGCCATTGTAGGCAAGTGGCATTTGGAGGATGTTCCCGCCGGAGATGAATCCGGGAAGTATGAGTCGGATCCCACCGGTTTTGACTATTGGGAAATATTTCCGGGGCAGGGCAATTATTTCAACCCCGATTTCATCACGCGCGGCGGGGATGGAAAACGGGTCACCCGGCGTGAAGCCGGCTACGCCACCGAGCTGGTGACGCGGAAGAGTCTGGCCTGGCTTGACCGGCGAGACAAGGACAGACCTTTCATGCTCGTCGTGGGGCACAAGGCTCCGCACCGCTGCTGGTGCCCCTCCATCCAGAATCTCGGCAAGGCTCGTCCCTACGCGGAAGCGGCTGCTCCTCCGCCCAACCTCATGGACGATTTCTCCGATCGCCCCGAGTTCCTGAAAATGACGGAGCAGACTCTCATCGACCACTTCAATGTATGGTCTGACGAGCATTTGATCCGAGAGCTCGTGCCCGAAGACGTCCGGAAGATGATCGCCAGTCCCGAATCGAAAACGCTGCATACCAAGTATGACTGGCAGATGCCGGAATGGAGCCGCATGAATCCCGAGCAAAAGAAGGCGTGGTACGAGTATCACAAAATCCGCACGGAGGAACTCGTGAAAGATATTCGCGAGGGCAGGATCAAGACGCGCGGCGATATTCTGCTCCGCCGCTGGCGCCACTATATGGAGGACTACCTCGGCACCGTCCTCTCGGTGGACGAGAGTATCGGCGAGATCTTGGACTATTTGAAGAAGAACGGCCTTGAGGAGAATACGCTCGTTCTCTATTGCGGCGACCAGGGGTTCTACATGGGCGAGCACGGACTCTACGACAAGCGCTGGATCTTCGAGGAAAGCTTCCGCATGCCGCTCATCATGAAGTGGCCGGGGCGCATCAAGCCCGGCGTGCGCTCTCATGCCCTCGTCCAGGAGATCGATTACGGCCCCACTCTCGTGCAGGCGGCCGGGGCCGGCACGCCCGAAAACATGGCGACTTTCCAAGGGCGCAGCCTGCTGCCTCTCTTCAGGACGGGCGAGGACGAAAGCTTCGCCAACCGCCCTCTTTATTATGCGTTTTATGAGAATCCGGGCGAGCACAACGCCCCGCGCCATGACGGATTCCGCACGGAACGCTACACCTTCGCCTATCTCTGGACGAGCGGCGAATGGATGCTCTTCGACAATGAGAAGGATCCCGCCCAGATGCACAATGTGATCGACAAGCCTGAATACGCCGGGGTGGCCAAACGCCTGAAACGGCTCTATGCCGATTTGCGCCGCGCTTTCCAAGTGCCGGAAGGCTTCCCGGGGGCGACGGGGCGTCTGCAGGTCAAGCCCCGCTGGGGTACGGTGAAGAATCCGGCCGCGCCGGCGATCACAACGCCGGATCTGCCGGCTCCGAGCGTCTCCCCATGACATCCGGCCGGCGAAGTTCCCGCGCGGTTCCGCTCTCGGGCATATCCGGCGCTGCCGCGTTTCGGTGAAATATTTCCCCTGTCGGCGCCGTATTCATCAACCACACAACAGAAAAATCATGACCAGCCGCTTCCTGACCATTCTCCTTTCCCTCTCCTGCTGCCCGTTCGCTTGGGCGGCGGTGAATCCCTACAACATCATTCCCGAGCCCGTGAAGGTCGAGACGACTTCCGACACTACCCGCGCACTGGGGATCGTGAAGGAAAAACAGAAGAAGGGCATGGCTCCGGAGGGCTATGTCCTCCGGCTGAAACCCGAGGGCGTCGAGCTCAGTTATTCCTCTCCCGCGGGCAGGGGAATGGCCTTGGCTACGCTGGAACAACTGAAGGATCAGCTGGAAGAGACGCCTGACGGCATCCCTTGCGGGCGCATTGAAGACGCGCCCGATTTCGAGTGGCGCGGCATGATGGTGGACGTGGGCCGCTACCGCTATCCCGTCGAGACGCTCCGCAAGTTCATCGACGCCATGCATTATTACAAGTTCAACGTCCTGCATCTTCACATGACGGAGGATCAGGGCTGGCGCTTTCCCGTGCCGGGGTATGACAAACTGCGCTCGATCGGTTCAGTGAGGCCGTCTGCTCCCGAGGGCCAGAAGAACTCTCTGCTGCCCAATGAAGGAATGTACACGGAGAAGGAACTTCGGGAGATTGTGGAGTACTGCGCGGAGCGGGGGATCAGCGTGCTGCCTGAAATCGAAATGCCCGGGCACAATATGGCTCTGGCCGCTTCGTACCCGGAGCTCTGCTGCAACAGCGGCAAGGCGCAGGTGTGGACGCACGGGGGCGTTTCATCCAAACTGATCTGCCCGAACAAGCCCGCCACCCGCAAGTTCATCAAGGACGTCTTCGGCGCGGTGGCGAAGATATTTCCCTTTGAATACGTGCACGTGGGTGGTGACGAGTGCCCGATGGGCGACTGGAAGAATTGCCCGGACTGCAAAAAGGCCCGCGCCGCCAAGGGGCAGGGGGATGATGTGCAGGCTCAGATGAGCGACTTCACTGCCGGCCTGGCCAAGCAGCTTTCCGTTTGGAAGCGCAGGCCCATCCTGTGGTATGACATCAACAAAAAATACTACCACAAGGGGGAAACGGTCATGTCCTGGCTGCCGGGAGAGTTCCCCAAATGCATCGACAGGACGAAAGAGCAGGGCATCGACCTGATTGTCACCCCTCAATTCAAATATTACCTGGCGCGCTGCCAGCAGCAGTTTCCCGGGAACGATCCCCGTTACGCCCCCGGCGGCCGCATCATCCGGCTGGAGGATTGCTATAATTTTGACCCCCGGGATGGACGCCGCCGCGGAGAGGTGAAACATATCAAGGGGATTAATCTCTGCATGTGGGCCGAGTGGATTCCTTCGGAAGAGCTGCTGATGTACATGACCTTTCCGCGCGCCATCGCCGTTTCGGAAACGGCGTGGGGGCGCCACGACAGGCGCCCGGATCTCGAGGCGTTCAAGTCCAAGCTCGAGCGGCACAAAAACCGCTTCGAAAAGCGCTTCGGCTACACTCTGGAGCGTACGCCCGAAAACAAGCCTTATCGCGAATCCGCCGTCACGCAGGAGGAGATTGACCGCATCAACGCAAACTATCGCAAGGGACAGGAGCAGCGGTAGACAAGCAGGAGAGCCCGCGATTCGCGTTCGCTTTCCAATGCCTCTGCGCAAAAAAGATGCTCCGGGGATATTCCGTGATGAAAAGGATTCCTGATTTTGCTTGCAGACATGCTCCGGCTTTCCGGGCGCTCGTCCTGAAAGCATGGGCGTGATGGGGATCTTCCGTCCCTCCGGCGATGGCGTTACGGAGAGCCGCGTCCGAGGCTCCCGCTCTTTGGGCTAGAAGAGCCCCGGCCGCCTTGCATGGGCGGCCGGGGGCGCAGGCGCGTTACAGGGCAGAAACACCAAATCCCTGTCCGCCGTGCGCGGACGGAAGATACATGATGTGCCGCTTTTTTTAACGGGCGGGAATCTCAGGCGCGGCGGCGGCGCAGAGCCAGCGCGCCCAGCGCGAGAAGCCCGAGCGTGGCCGCAGCCGGTTCCGGCACGGCGCCGCTCGTCGCCGTCAGCGAGATCGTGCCCGTTTCCGCGTTGCCTGCACCCGAGGTGGTGATCACCACGGCATACACCGTCGAGGAGCTCAGCGCCTTCTCGCTCAGGTCGACGCTGATCGTGGCTTCATTCCCCACCGTGAACGCGGTGGATGCCATCGTCCACTCGCCGTCCTCCTGATACACGAGGTAGATGGTGCCGCCCTCGTTGGCGGATACCGTATAGGAAAAATCCAGAGAAGTCAGGGACGAGGTGTCCGAAATCGTCGTCGCGATGGCGACGACGGAGCCGGCGTAGCCTGTTCTGTTCCAGAATGACAGTGTGTAGCCGCTCTCGCCGGAGGTCAGTGAGGCGCCGATCACCGAAACATCGGTTGTGTTGTTGTTCCGAACCGTGGAGTACAGGCCGTCCGATTGCCCGGAAAGCCATGCGGCGATGTAGTCACCGGAGAGCGGGTTGACATACTGGAATGCCGTAGAGGGCGTGACGTTGGAGGGGGATGTCCCTGCGACATTTTCCAACAAATCGAGCGTGATGTCCGCCGAGGCCGCGGCCGACAGGCCGAGGCACAGAGCCGCTGCAATGAGAGTTGTTTTCATGATTCTATGTGAATTGTTATTGGCGTCCCTTCCCCGGAGGAGCTCCGCGGCGCCTCTCGGCGGCGCACACTCCCCCCGTGAACGAACGGAAAAAGCATAGCGGATTTTGAATCCGCCATGCAGAAACACCCCCCTGAAATTCGCATGCAATCCACTCTGAACACAATGTTTCCCGCTCAAAATACATAACGCCCTCATATAAATTCAGGTCGAATTCCACGAAATGAAAACGAAGCGCAAGCGTCTTTTTATCAGGAGAATTTGAATTTTCAGGTTGACAGCGGATTCAAAATCCGCCGGGCGTCGGCCGTGACAGAAAGCGCATGACGCCGCGCCGCGGTGAAAGATATGCTTCACGCGAAAAGGCAGGGCGCATCGGCAAAACACACCTTGTTTCGGGGGAGAAAACGGGCGCCGGATTGCTTTTCTGGGGCTGGGAACCGGACAAGCATCCGGCGGAAACGGGCTCATGTCCCGGCCAGCATCGAAGCCGCGGCGTCGACGATCGTTTCCACAGTCATGCCGAATTCGCTCAGAACTTGTCCTCCCGGGGCGGAGAATCCAAAGCGGTCGACGCCGAGGGCTTTGCCTTTCAGCCCCACGTATTTCCACCACGGGGCGGTGACGCCCGCCTCGATGGAAATGCGGCGCGGGCACGAGGAGGGGAGCACGCTTTCGCGGTACTCCTCGCTTTGGAGATCGAAGCGGAACAGGCTGGGCATGGAGACCACGCGCACGCCGCCGCCCAGGCGCGCGGCGGCGTCGAGAGCAAGAGCGAGCTCGGATCCGCAGGCCAGCAGAATGAGCCTCAGTGCGCTTGTTTCGCGAAGAGCGACATAGCCGCCTTTCAGGACACCCCCGCGGCGCAGCTTGATGGGAATATCATGGAGCGCGGGCACTTTTTGTCTGGTAAGAACGAGTGCCGTAGGACCGTCGGCGCGTTCCATGGCGGCCATCCAGGCGCCGGCGCTCTCTTCCGGGTCGGCGGGCCGGATGACGTCGAGATTGGGAATCATGCGCAGGCCGGCCGCCGTTTCGACGGGCTGGTGTGTGGGGCCGTCCTCACCCACTGCGATGGAATCGTGAGTGAGAATGTAAATGACGGGCAGGCGGGAGAGCGCGGACACGCGGATGGCGCCGCGCATATAGTCCGCAAACACGCAGAATGTGGCGGCGGACGGGCGGAAAAGGCCGTCGCAGGCGAGGCCGTTGCAGAGAGCCGCCATGGCGTGCTCGCGAATGCCGCACCAGAGATTGCGGCCTTCGGGAGCGTCGGGGCCATAATCGCCGCCGTGCTTGATGTAGTTTTTGTTTGAGCTGAAGAGATCAGCGCTGGCCGTCACGAGGGACGGGCAGGCGCGGGCCACCGCATTGATGGCCTCCGCGCTGGCGGAGCGTGTGGCGTCCGCGTAATCGGCGGGGAAGTGCGGAATGGCCTCGTCCGTCCGTTCGGCGGGTACGCCTTCGCGGCATGCCTGCACGCCGGCGTCGAGCAGGGCGGCGAGATCCGGGCGCGCCTTGCGCCATTCGGCGTAACGGGCGTTCCATTGGGCTGCGTCCTGTTCGCGGGCGGCTTTCAGGTCGGAGAAGAATGCGCGGACATCCCCGGAGACGTAAAAACGCTCTCCGGCGGGGATGCCCCAGCGGGCATGCGCGGCCTCCGAGAAGCGGGTTCCGCCCTCGCCGTGGCCCTTGTGCGTACCCTCCACTTCGGGGACGCCGCGGGCAATCACCGTTTTGGCGATCACGAGCTTGGGGCGGCCGTTCGTCTCGCGGCGCAGGCGGGTGAGCGTGTCGTCGAGAATTGCCATGTCGTGGCCGTCCACCGTCACGACCTCCCACCCCATGGCGGTGAACAGGGCGTCCATGTCGTCCTGTTGGGAGACGGAGAGCGGTGCGTCGAGCGTGATGCCGTTGCTGTCGTAAATGAGAATCAGGTTGTCGAGGCGCAGAACGCCGGCCAAAGAAGCGGCCTCGCGGGCGACGCCTTCCTCAAGGCAGCCGTCCCCGGCCAGGCAGAAGACGCGCGCGTCGAAGATCTCATGGCCGGGAGTATTGTAGACGGCGGCGGCCCGCTTGGCGGAAATGGCAAAACCCACCGCATTGGCCACGCCCTGTCCCAGCGGTCCGGTAGTGCACTCCACCCCCGGCGTGATGCCGAACTCCGGGTGCCCCGGGGTTTTCGACCCTTGGGCGCGGAATGCCCGGATATCGTCCAGAGACAAGTCAAACCCGGCCAAGTGCAGCCACGCATACAGAAACATGGAACCGTGCCCCGCCGAGAGCACAAAACGGTCGCGGTTCAGCCAGCGAGGCTCCGAGGGGTTGATACGCAGCACTTTGCCGAACAGCACCGCGCCGATCTCGGCGCAGCCCAGGGGCAGCCCCAGATGACCTGACGCGCAGGCGGCGATGGCATCCATGGCCAACCCCCGCGCCTGATTGGCCGCTTTTTGCAGAAGCTCCTGATTCATGCGGCCGCCATCCTAGCACCCGCTCCCCCCTTTTTAAAGCATTATTTCTGTCCGGAGAAGCCGGTCTTCCCGCCGTCAGCGCGATGTGGGGGAGACTCGCCGTCCGGACGCGAGGATTCCGGACGCGATGGAGCGCACGGTCTCCTCGAGAATGAGGGAAAGATGACTGCCGGCGCGATAGTCCGCCGGCGCGAAAAAGTCGACGCGATGGGACTCCGCCTTGAGCTTAAAACATTTTCGGAAGCTGGCCTTGGTTTCGTCACGGGCGTTGTATACGGCGACCGTGTGTCCTCCATGACTGCGCATCACAGTGAAGCAAGGCACATCGGTGGGGCCGTCGCCGATGTAGATCATGTGGGGGAAGGGAATGGGGCGCAGTTCTTCGGGCATGTGGTCGTTGACGTCTTCTGTGTAGTTGAGCAGACCCTTGTTGATGCGGAAGAGATATTGGGTTTTGGTGGTGTGCGAGATCACGCGCCTGGGAAAATCGATGTGGCCGTCCCGTTCGCTGAATTCGCAGCCGAACACGGCGCGCATGAAGGGACTGATCGCCGAACCGTCGATCAGAGCCTTGATCCCGGAGGAGACGATGTAGAACTCTACGCGGATGCCGTTGAGGCGGTGCTCGTCGTCGAGTGCCCGCCGGGGAAATTCCTCAAAGAATTCGGGAATGCCGGGGAAGAACTGCAGACGCGCACCGAGTTCGCGCAGATGGGCGTTGCTCACGTTGTCGAGGCTGAGCGTATCGAGGATCTCCTTCAAATAGCTCAGTTCGCCGTCCCAGCCCTCCTGGGCGCCGCGCTCGTTGCACTTGCGCCAAAAGAGATCCGCCTGAATGCCGTATTCGGGGAAAATCGTGTCTTCCTGCATGCAGTGAGGACTGAGGGTCTGGTCATAGTCGAAGATCAGCGCGATCGTGTTCTGCGGGACGGACATGCCCCTATTCTGACATGACGCGCCGCAACCGCAAGGAAATAATGGGCTCGGCCTTTCATGTGAGAGCGGCATTCATGGCTGAAGCCCTTCTCCGTCGGGGCGCGGAGAGCCGGGCGGAGGCGTTCTCCCGCTCTTTCCAGGATTTTGTTCCGGAGGCCGGACTCCGTGAAATTTCTGCCAGAAAGCCCTTTGGAGCTTGCTCCGCCGAAATGGGAGAACTATACTGGAGCGCGGGCATGAGAGAACGACGGAGCAAGCTGAATAAGCCAATGGAGAACCAGGCGGAGGCGAGGGAGGCCGCCGGCCTGCATGCGGCCGTCTTTCTGGGCGCGAGCGCCCTGTCCATGCTGATCGCCGAGAAAAGGGACGGCAGGCTCAGGGAGATCGATTTTCTCACCCAGCCCGTGCCGCTTTCGCGCGACGTGTATCGCCAAGGGCACGCCGGCCGGCACACGATGGAGCGCTGCGTGAAGATCTTGGACGATTATTTGTCCCTGCTGGGCGAATACGGGCAGGGGACGGAGATGCACGTGCGCTTTCACGCCACCAACATCCTGCAGGACATAGACAACCTGGACGCCTTCATCAATCGCCTGCACATCGCCTGCGGCCTTCGGCTTCGCGTGACGGACGACGGGGAGATGGCCCGCCTCATCTACATGGATGTGCGCGATCTCCTGCGCCGGAATCCCGCGCTTTTGAAGAGGAAGGCGCTGGCCGTGCATGTGGGGCCGGGCAACACGCGCATTCTGCTTTTTGAAAAAGGGCGCATCACCCATTATTCGAGCTATCGGCTCGGAGCCTGCCGCACGGGAGAGACCGTGGGCGAAGTGGAATACGGCGGCGGCGAAATGGAGACTTCTCTTTTGCTGGAGCACATCCGCAGTCAGATTGACCAAATCGCCCACGATTTGGGGCACGTCTCCCACATCGACACGCTGATTCTGCTCGGCGACGAAATTCAGAAACTCCGCCACCGCATCGAAGGAGAGATCACCGTCGAGAATCTCGCCGCATTGGCCGGGGGGATAGGCCGGCTTTCCTACGAACAGCGCATGGTCGAGTACGAGGCGGATTTTTCGAGCGTAGCCGGTCTGCTGCCTGCCATGCTCATCAATCTTTCGCTGGCGCGGGCGCTGCGGCCGGGCTGCATTCTCGCGCCCCGCCGCGAGCATACCACAGGACTTCTGGCCAGCCTGATAGCCGATGAGATGACCGAAGACGATCTGCAGGGGGAAATGCTGCATTTCGCGGCCTTGCTGGCCGATCGCTACAAAGTCGACCGAGAGCACAGCCGGCAGGTGGCCGAGCTTTGCCTCTCCCTTTTCGATCAGCTCGCTTCCCTGCACCGTCTCGATGCGCACGACCGTCTGCTGCTCCATATGGCGGCCATTCTGCACGAGATCGGCGCGTACATCAACCCCAAGCGGCATCACCGCCATTCTCAGTACATCATCCTCAATAGTGAAATTTTCGGCCTCGCCCGGCCTGATGTGGAGCTCGTGGCCATGCTGGCCCGCTATCACCGGCACGATCCGCCCAGTCTCGACGACCCCCGGTATGCCGAGTTGGAGCAGGCCGACCGGCTGCGCGTCCAGAAACTGGCTGCCATTCTGCGCGTGGCGGACGCCCTGGAACGTTCGCACACGCAGCGCGTCCGCGATTTCCGCATCCGGATCAAGGGGCGCAGGCTCGAGCTTCTCGTTCCCGGCATTCACGACATCACCATTGAAGAGATGGCCATGAAAATGAAGGGAGAACTCTTCACGGACATCTTCGGCTACGAAATCGCCATTGTGCCGGCGCCCCTCACTGAATAATAAACCGTTTATCCCACGCTTCATGTCCGATTACATCAACCGCGAACTTTCCTGGCTCGAATTCAATCAGCGCGTGCTCAACCAGGCGCTGCGCCGGGATCTCCCTCTTTTGGAGCGCGTGAAATTTCTGGGTATCACTGCCTCGAATCTCGATGAATTCTTTCAAGTGCGTGTGGGCGGCCTGCAAATGCTCAAACGTTCCGGCTCGCGTGCGAAAGACGTCTCGGGTCTTACGCCGGCTCGGCAGCTGCAGCTTATCCGCAAGCGCGTCGGCCGCATGATTGACGACCAGTACAATCTCTTCACCAAAGAGCTGCTTCCGGCCATGCAGAGCGAGGGAATCAGTCCGATTCCGGTCGCTTCGCTTACCGAAACGCAGCTGCTTGCGCTCGGAACTCTGTTCCATGATCAGATATTTCCTCTCCTCACGCCGCTGGATATGGACCGCGAGACGCCCCCCGTGCTGCCTTCGCTCAATCTCATTATGGGCGTACAGCTGCACGATCCGGATTCCGGGGAAACGCGGTTTTGCGCGGTCGCCATACCGGACTGTCTTCCCCGCCGGGTGCATTTCCCCGATATGGGGGAGGAGGCTTTCGTCCTGCTCGAGGATTTGACGGGAGCTTTTGTCGACACGCTTTTCCCCGGTGAAAAAGTGGTCTGCAAAGTGCCGTTCCGCGTCACCCGCAACGGCGATATTGCCGTGCAGGAAGACGATTCTCTCGATTTCGCCGACGAGATGGAGGAAGTGCTCGTGGCGCGCAAATTCTCCGAGACCGTGCGGCTCGAATTGCCGGCCGATGTGCCCGTGCCGCTTGCCAAGAGCATTCGGGAGGCTGCGGGAGCGGGTCCTTCTGAAACGTATCGGCTGCGAGGCCCCCTGCGGCTTTCGGATTTCACCGGAATGGCTTTCGCCCCGGGCTCGGATCACCTGAAAGTGGCTGCGTGGGTCTCCCAGCCCTCCCCGATGGTGGATCCTTCGCTGAGCATGTTCGAAAACATAGCCGCCGGCGACATCCTCATCAACAATCCTTTCGAAAGCTTCGAGCCCGTCGTCCGCTTTGTCGAGGAAGCGGCGGATGATCCCGATGTGATTGCCATCAAACAGGTGCTTTACCGCACCGCTTCGCATTCGCGCTTCGTCGCCGCCCTCATCCGCGCCGCCGAAAGCGGCAAGCAGGTGACCGTGCTCGTGGAGCTCAAGGCGCGTTTTGACGAAGCGCGCAATCTTGAGAAAGCCGAGGAATTGCAGCGGGCCGGCGTGCAGGTAGTATACGGCGTCAAGGGACTCAAGACTCATGCCAAAGTCTGTCTCGTCATCCGGCGGGAAAACGGAGTTCTGCGCCGCTATTGCCATTTCGGCACCGGTAATTACAACGAGAATACCGCCAGAATCTACACCGACATTTCCCTTCTCACCTGTGACGAAGACTTGGGGGCCGACGCTTCGCAGTTTTTCAATTCCGTCACCGGGCGCACGCGTCTGATGCGGTTCCGCAAACTTTCGCCCTCTCCCGCCATGATGAAAGCCCGCCTCATCGAGCTGATCGAGGGCGAAGCCGAGCGGGCCCGCCAGGGAGAGCCCGGTCACATTATGGCCAAAATGAACAGTCTGAACGACGTGCAGATTATGGACGCTCTGCAGTCCGCCGCCGTGGCCGGGGTGAAAATAGAGCTGAATGTGCGCGGCATCTGCTGCTTCAAGCCTCTTTCCCCAAAGGCCGCTAAAAATGTGCGTATTGTCAGTATTGTGGATTGCTATCTGGAGCATGCCCGCATTTTTCACTTCCGGCACGGCGGCGCCCCCCGCGTCTTCATCGCCAGCGCGGACTGGATGACCCGCAATCTCGACAAGCGCGTGGAGCTTATGATCCCCATCGACGATCCGAAGCTGGCCCGCCGTCTCAAGGGCATACTCGATGCCTGCATGGCGGACAACACCCAGGCATGCCTCATCCTCGAAGACGGGTCTTCAAAGCCTCTCGCGCCTGTCGGCAAGGCGAAGCCCTTCCGTATGCAGGAGGCCCTCACCAAGGAAGCGCGCCGCCTCGCCAAAAACAAGGAGCGCCAAATGATACAAATGCTTGAACCGCACCTGCCCCAAGAGTAGAATGCGGCAGCATGTTCTCCGCTTCCGCCTTGCCCCGGAGTGTTCTCTTCGGTTTGCCCTTCGTCTCCTCGGAGATGAAGCCTCTTGTCGATGAATTGCTTCGAGAGGCAGAGCATCCCGAGGCGCCGCTTCTCCTCGCCGCGGCCGACGTGCACGTGGCTACCCGCGCCGTATGCGAACCGGACTTCGGCGCCTGCCTTGCCCGCTTTTCCTGGATATGTCCGGACGGCATGCCTCTCGTCTGGCTGCTCAAGAGGCGCCGGGCGCCCGGCAATCCCGCCCGCCTCAGCGGGCCGGACATCATGGAGGCGTTCTGGCGTGCCGGCGAAGGCCGCCCCCGCGTGCGCCATTTTCTCCTCGGCGGCAGTCCCGAAACGTTAAAGGCTCTCCAGGGCAGGCTCATGGCCGCCCATCCCGCCGCCGCTCTCGCCGGCGCCTACTCCCCCCCCTACGGCAGTTGGGACGACGCTGAGCAGCGGCGCATCCGCCGGCTCATTGCCGACTCCGGCGCAACATGCGTGTGGGTGGGGCTCGGCTGTCCCAAGCAGGAGCGCTGGCTGGCGGAACACATAGATGTTCTCCCTCCCGCCCTCTACTTTGCCGTGGGAGCCGCGTTCGATTTTCATGCCGGCACCATCCGCCGCGCTCCTCTCTGGATGCAGCGGCACGGCCTCGAATGGTTTTATCGCCTCTGCCGCGAGCCCCGGCGTCTCTTCGGACGTTATTTCAAACACAATGCCCTTTTTCTCTATTACCTGCTTGCGGGCAGGGCGTGACCGCGGAAGAGCGGTTCGCGTGCAGGGGGCCGGCCGGCTTTTCCGCAAATCGCGCGGGACGGGCTGCGGCGGTACAAAAGCGGGAACCCGCACATTTCGCGCCCGTCCATGCGGGCTTCTTTGTTTTAAGGAATGGAGGTGAGGGTGGGATTCGAACCCACGAATAACGGTTTTGCAAACCGTCGCCTTAGGCCGCTTGGCTACCCCACCAAAAAAGGTGCGCGGAAGGGAGATTAGCGGAGTTTCCTTCCGCAGTCAAGAGAAAATTGAGGGGCATCCCGTTTCGCCGGCGAATTTCTTCCCGGAGCCGGCTCCTCCGGAAGGACGCCTGAAAGCGGCGTGCGGTTACCGGGCCGGGAGCGGCAAACGTGATCTTGTGAGCCGAGATGATTGTTTTTGCCTTTGCCCGCGGGAGGGCATTTGTTATAATGCCCCGCGCATCGCGTTTTTCCTCCCATGTCTATGCAGCGCCCCTTCCGCCAGGTTCTGGCTTCCATCAGGGAAGCCTCCTCCACTGAAAAAGACAAAGGAACCCGTTTCGAGCGTCTCGTGAAACGCTGGCTCGAAACGGACCCCGTCTATCGCTCCCGTTTTTCGCAGGTGTGGATGTGGATGGACTGGCCATACCGCGACGGAAAAGCCGATCTGGGCGTTGATCTGGTGGCGCGGGAAGCCGTCTCCGGGGAATACTGCGGCATCCAATGCAAGTGCTATGACGAAAACCACCTGTTGGATCTGCACGATGTCGATTCGTTTTTCGCGTGCCTTCACATGCAATGGCCCACAGACCGGGGGCCGGTTTCCTTCGCCTGCGGCATCATCGTTGCGACGACGAACAAATGGAATGACACCATTTCCAACGCGATAGACAAGCATGACATCCCCTGCGCCCGGGTCTCCCTGAGCGATCTGGAAGCCTCCCCCATTGACTGGGCCGCGTGCGCCCAATCCCGCGGCGCGGATATGCCTTTGAAGGCCAAACACCAGCCCCGCCCCCACCAGAGGGAAGCCATTGACAAAGTTCTGAAGGGCTTCCAAGAGCACGAGCGCGGCAAGCTCATCATGGCCTGCGGAACGGGCAAAACCTTCACGGCTCTGAAGCTGGCCGAGGAATATACCCGCGGCAAAGGAACCGTCCTCTTTCTGGTGCCCAGCATCGCGCTTCTGGCCCAGTCTCTGCGGGAATGGTCGGCCCAGTGCGCATGCCCCATGTATTCCATCGCGGTCTGTTCGGACGGAGGCGCCTCCGCCGCGGATGATTCGGCGGACCTGACGGCGAATGACCTCCCGGCGCCGGCGTGCACGGACCCGCAAAGCATCGCGGGTCAATACAAATTCTGGGACCGGAAGCGGCAGGAACAGGGCGGAGGCATGATCGTCATCTTTTCCACCTACCAGTCCATTGATGTCGTCCACACGGCTCAGCAAAAGGGTCTGCCGAAGCTGGATCTCATCATCTGCGACGAGGCGCACCGCACCACCGGAGTTTCCCTGAAAAACGCGCAGGGGACCGGCTATGACGAATCCGCGTTTGTCCGCGTGCACAACAAGGAATTCCTGAAAGCGGAACGGAGACTCTACATGACGGCCACGCCCCGCATCTACACGGAAGGCAGCAGAAAAAAGGCGGAAGCGGGCGGGGCTGTCGTCGCATCCATGGATGATCTGGAGACCTACGGCCCGGAGTTCCACCGCCTGGCCTTCTCCCGCGCTGTCCGCGAGGGGCTCCTTTCCGACTACAAAGTGCTCGTCCTGTGCGTGGATGAGGCTTACGTCAGGGAGGTCTTCAAAAAAGAACTTCAGATTCAGGACGACGGCAATGGATTGAAACTGGATGACGCCGTCAAGCTGCTGGGCTGCTACAACGGCCTCCGTAAGAAAATGTACCGCATCGCCTCCCCGGCCGCCCCGCAGGATGACGCGGATGACGCCCCCGCCGCTGCCGCCGTGAATACTCCGGCATCTGACCCCGCCCCGATGAAGCGCGCCGTGGCCTTTGCCGGGCGCATTGCGGAGTCCAAATCCATCTGCGCTCAGATGAAAGTGATTGTGAAGCAGATTGCCGAGGCGGAACGCGGGCGGGAAGGCTTTCTGAACTGCGAGATCGATCACGTGGACGGCTCGATGAACGCGCAGAAACGCGGCGATCTTCTTGACTGGCTCAAAGAAGACGCGGGAGACGGCGGGGAATCCCACTGCCGTATCCTTTCCAATGCCCGCTGTCTGTCTGA
Organism: Akkermansiaceae bacterium; assembly: GCA_021200315.1. GTDB lineage: Bacteria > Verrucomicrobiota > Verrucomicrobiia > Verrucomicrobiales > Akkermansiaceae > Akkermansia. Next base: position 314 of record JAJQGU010000035.1, on the reverse strand, counting down.
AGGCGTAGACGTCCCCGCGCTGGATGCCGTCATGTTCCTTTCCCCGCGGCGTTCCCAGGTGGACATCGTCCAGTCCGTAGGCCGCGTGATGCGCCGCGCCGCCGGCAAGCAATACGGTTACATCATCCTCCCCATCGGCATTCCGGAAGGGAAACCGCCGGAAGAAGTGCTGGATCACGATAAAAAATACGGTGTCGTCTGGGACGTTCTTCAGGCTCTCCGCGCCCATGATGACCGCTTCAACGCGGAAATCAACAAAATCGACCTCAACAAAGGCCGCAGTTCCATCATTGAGGTGGTGGACGGCACAGGAA
>JAJQGU010000007.1 GCA_021200315.1 Akkermansiaceae bacterium | reverse complement strand
TGATGTGTACAAGAGACTGGAGGCTGGTGGCGCGGGCCGGGGAGAGGGAATTCCGGGGGAGGGTGTGATTCGGAAGGCGGAATGGCGGAGCGGAGGAAGGGCGGCGATGCCCGGCGGCTTCCCGAAATATTTTCGTCCGACGCATCAAAGATTACTTGAACGGTTTCACATTTTGTGCAATAATGGACTCGAACAAGACATACGCGGCGGGATCCTCCCGCATCCGCCGCGGCGAAGCACCATTTCCATTCCATGAACACAGCTCTCAATCCGGACCGCGCCACGCTCAATTTCCTCAATTCCTTCCCGGAAGAAGTCCGAAAGCAGGGCGAGAAACTGCAGCAGGACGGCGCAGTGACGCAGATTTTCGGCAACTATCTGTTCATCCAGGGGCGCGTGGAATGCCGGGCGGGCACGTTCCGCACGAGTCTGCGCCTGCAGGGGAACCGGTGGTTCGGCTCCTGCACGGCCAAGGACGACCGGACGGCCGGCGCGTGCATGTACGCCACGATGATGGAGCGCATGTACCGCGGCTCCAGCATGCCCGAATCGCCCAACGAGCTCAACGAAATCCCCCTCACCGACGTGCTGGAGGAGAAGCTCCGCCGCGACCTCGACGACCGGGAGGCCGACTTCGTGATGAAGCTCGAAAAGCGCTACCGCCGTTTCGTGATCGAGCAGGAGATCCACGACCATGATCTCGTGCGCCTCAATCCGCGCTGGGAGATCGTCTCCTACGATCCGCTCGACCTGTGGCCCGTACCGCCCCGCAACATCCTCGAATTCTGGAACTACATCGCCTATGCGTTCACGAAGAAGCGCCTCCAGTACCCCGAATTCATGGATGCGGTGACTGATCTGGAGAAAGTGCAGAACAAAATCCGCGAATGGGAGCGCGAAAAGGAGGCCGGCACCTGGTGCGACCGGATCCAGTCCGTCAACGAACGCCCGCCGCAGCCCCCGCGCCGCGGCCTGCACATGCGCCTGGTCTCCACGATCAACGAGGCGCACTTCAACTACCGCCACAGCGAGAAGGACGAATGGACGCCCCTGCGCGAAAAGTCCGAACTCGACGGCCTGATGGAGGAGTACCGCAAGAGCGCGCTGAAGATGGACCCCCAGAGCGAGATTCTGCTCGTCACCCTGAACGAATACGCGGAGAAGGAGGGCGCCGTCATTCTCGACCTCGACCACGAGGCCGCCTGCGCCGTGATGAACAGACTCTTTCACCAGCCGGCGCTGAAAGGCTACCTGGTAAACCTCGACGACTGCTACTTCAAGGTGGTGGACGCCCCCCTGAAGTGGATCTGCATCGACGACCCCATCGTGCCCGACTGCTACGGCCTGCAGCTCGTCACCGCCGAAGGGGTGCACGTCTCCCATTCGGTGCGCCAGCTGCCGGGGCTCGTCGAGCTCTACCAATCGGACGAGACCGTATTTCCCGGGCCGCCCCGCTGGCTCGAGACCACGGAAGTGGAGCCGCGCTACTCGATCCCGAAGAGCGTGATCGACAGCCTGGACGGGGTGGAGTTCCTGCGCAAGATCGGCGCGGCGCTCCCCCCGAGCATGGAGGCGAGAGTAGAGGACATCGAGCTCAATCCCGCGTTCTCCATGAAGATTGTGCGCGGCCTCACCGCGGCGGACACGGAGCATGTGCTGCTCGAAGTCTCCGCCCAGGACGCTCCCGGCCGCCGCGTCGAGAAACTCGGCAAGGACGGCTGGGAAGTCACCCGCCAAGCCCCCGTGAAGAACGGCGTCCTGCTGCGTTTCATCCGCGACTACCTCTACCCCATCCCCGAACTGATGGAGGAGATGAACTTCACCTACGACCCGCAGGTGGAGGCGTTCAAATCGCGCATCACCAAACAGTTTCCCGAAAAATTCGCCGAATGGGCCAAAAACCTGCCGGAGACGATCCGCGTGGAGATGGACGACGGCCTCCGCTCCCTGCTCGCCGACCCGGTGGCCGCGGCCATCCGCTTCGAAGTGGTGAACCAGGAAATCGACTGGTTCGACCTCCGCGTCGTCATCGACGTGGAGGGAGTGAAACTCAGCAAGGAGCAGATCCGCTCCCTCGTCTCCGCCCGCGGCGGCTACGTCCGCATGGACGACGGGCGCTGGATGCGCCTCGAGATCAAGCTCGACGACGACCAGCGGGACGCCGTCACCCGCCTCGGGCTCGACCCCTTCGACCTCTCGGGCGAGACGCACCGCATGCACGCCCTGCAGCTGGCCGACCCCCGCGCGGCCGACGTATTCGATCCCAAGGCGTGGGAGCGCATCAAGGCCCGCACCGCCGAAATCAAAGTCGACGTGCACCCCGAGGTGCCCGCCGCGCTCAAGGCCACGCTGCGCCCCTACCAAGTGGAGGGCTTCCACTTTCTCGCTTATCTGGCAGTCAACGGATTCGGGGGAATCCTGGCCGACGACATGGGCCTGGGCAAGACGATCCAGTCCATCACCTACATCCTGTGGCTGAGGGAAGACTACGCGCGCAGCCACTCTTCGGGCGGGCGGCACAAGGTGCAGATCCCGCCCGTGCTGATCGTCTGCCCGAAATCGGTGCTCGACGTCTGGGCGGGGGAGACGGAAAAATTCGCCCCGGGCGTGCGCGTACTCGTGATCCGCAACAAGGAGCAGGCCGTCCCCGAAACGGTTCTTTCGGACTACGACATGGCCGTCATCAACTACGCGCAGCTCCGCGTCTGCAGCGAGCGGCTCAGCCAGATCAAATGGCTCAGCGTCATTCTCGACGAGGGGCAGCAGATCAAGAACCCCGACTCGAAAGCCGCCAAGACGGCCCGCGAAATCGTGGCCACCAACCGCCTCGTCCTCTCCGGCACGCCCATCGAGAACAGGCTCCTGGACATGTGGTCGCTCATGGCCTTCGCCATGCCGGGCGTCCTGGGCTCCCGCGCGTATTTCAAGAAGCGCTTCGACAAGCGCAAGGACTCCCAGAGCCAGGCGCGGCTCGCGGCGCGGCTCAAGCCCTTTCTGCTGCGCCGCACCAAGGCGCAGGTGGCCAAGGACCTGCCCCCCCGCACCGAAGAAGAGGTCTACGCCAAGATGGAAGGGCTGCAGCACCAGCTCTACCGGGCCGAGCTGCGGCGCATCCAGAAATCCCTGCTCGGGGTGGACTCCGACGAGTCCGTAAAGAAGAACAGCTTCGCCATCCTGCAGGGGCTCATGCGCCTGCGCCAGATCTGCTGCCACCCGGCGCTGGTCGACCCCAAGTACGCCAAGGAGGAGAGCGCCAAGCTCAACGCCCTGTTCTACCTGCTCGACCAGCTGCGCGACGAGGGGCACAAAGTGCTCGTGTTCTCCCAGTTCGTCTCCATGCTCGAAATCATCAAGTCGCGTCTGGAGGCCGAGTCGCGCCCCTTCAACTACCTGACGGGGCAGACGAAGGACCGCAAGAGCGAGATCGAGAAATTCCAGATCACCCGGGAGCCCTCCGTCTTTCTGCTTTCCCTGAAGGCGGGCGGCGCCGGCCTGAACCTCACCTCGGCCTCCTACGTGGTGCTCTACGACCCGTGGTGGAATCCCGCCGTCGAAAGCCAGGCCATCGACCGCACGCACCGCATCGGGCAGAAGAACAAAGTGATCGCCTACCGTCTGCTCACCCGCGATTCGGTGGAGGAGAAAATACGCGTGCTCCAGCACCAGAAGAACCAGCTCGTCACCAACGTACTCGGGGACGAGGGCTTCGCCTCCGGACTCGATCTGAACGACTTGCAGTTCATCCTCGCCCACGCCGACGACGGGCAGGAGGAGGACGGGCCGGCCATCGGGCAATGAACCCGCCCGCCCCCCGGCGGGACATGGCGGAACGGAGCGGCGGCGGTCAGTCCTCGGCGCCGGGATCCTGCGGCAGGCGGGGGACGGCTTCCAGCGGGGAGAGCGCGTCCCCGTCCGCCGGGCCGAGAGCGGCGCCCATGCGGGCGAGCTCCCGCGTGCGCGGGAGCAGGCGCGATTCCAGAGAGCCGAGCAGGCTGTTGTAGGAGGCCACGGCTTTTCCGAGATGCCCGCCCAGTTTGCCCGCGTGGCCGAGGAGCACCCCCGCGCTTTCGCAGAGCCTGCGCCCCTGTTCGGAAATGTTGCGGGCCTCCTGGGTGAGGCGGTACTGCCGCCAGCTGCACGCGATCGTCTTCAGCATGGGAATGAGCGTGGAGGGAGTGGCGAGCACGACATGATTCTCCATCCCCAGATCGAAGAGGCGGGGATCCCCCTCCAGGGCGGCGCGGAGCACGTCCTCGTTCGGCAGGAAAAGAACGACGAACTCCGGGGAGCGCTTGAAGAGCTGGTGGTATTCCCTGCCCCCCAGCTCGCGGATCCGAGCCCGCACGGCCTGCGCGTGCTCGCGCACGCGGGCTGTGCGCTCGGCGTCCGGCAGTCCGTCCGCCAATTTCAGAAAAGCCGCCATAGGCGCTTTCGCGTCAATGACAATCTGCTGTTCGCCGGGCAGCTGAATCACCATATCGGGGCGTCCGCGGGATTCGTCCGCGGCGCCGCTCACCTGCACTTCGAAATCGCAATGTTCGAGCATGCCGGCCATCTCGACGATGCGGCGGAGCTGGAGCTCCCCCCAGCGGCCGCGCGATTTGTTGTCCTTCAGCGCCATGGAAAGGCTCCCCGTCTGCTCGAGAAGACGGACGTTGGCCGCGGCCAGCTGCCGCAGCTGTTCGTCGAGAGCGCCCCGGCTCTCCTTGCGCTCGGCCTCCATCCGCGCCATGAGCTCGCCGACCTGCCGGAGGGACTCCCGCACGGGACGCAGAAGGGCGTCTATGGCCTGCTGCCGCTTTTCCAGATCGCCCTGCGCCCGGGCCTGCGAAGTCTGGAGATTCTTCTGCAAATTCTCTTCGGCGTAGCGGCGGAACTGCTCTTGGACCAGCTCCAGATTTCTGAGGCTGCTCTCCTGCAAATGGCGGGAGAGATCGGCCAGCAGACGCTGGTGCCAGGCTTCCATCCCGGCGCGGGTGCGCTCCTGCTCCTGCCGGAGCAGGCCGATCTCCCGTTCCCGGGCCTCCAGATCGGCGCGCGCCCGACCCAGCCGCCGGCGCACGCGCACATACAGGGCGGCGAACACGCAGCTCACGAGCAGAAACACCAAGGCCGGACACCAGACGACGAGCGGGGGCATGCCCGTTTTATACCCCGCCGCCATGCGGAAGGGAAGCCCAAACTCCGCCCCCTCCCCCGGCGGGGGCGGATGCTCACCGCCACTCCACCGTCCTCTCCCCCGCGCCCGCATGGCGCAGGAAAAGCCAATCCGCGCCCCCGGGCATCAGCGCCCCGCCGAACTTGTCCGCCCATTCCACCAGAAGGACGGCGCCGCAATCCCAATAATCCTCCCACCCGAAGGAGAGCGCCTCCTCCGGAGAGCGCAGCCGGTAGAAATCGAAATGGACGGCAGGGATGCGGCCGTCCCGGTGTTCGTGCACCAGGGAAAAAGTGGGGCTGGAGGCAGGAACCGAAGCCCCCAGCCCCTCGAGAATCCCCCGCACAAGGCAGGTCTTCCC
>JAJQGU010000041.1 GCA_021200315.1 Akkermansiaceae bacterium | reverse complement strand
CATCTCCCGAATTTCGCTTCCCCTTAAACTTCACTCTCCCCGTCCCGCGCCGCCCCAACTCCACCCTTCACCCTTCAAACTCCACACTGCACTGAATTCCCCCTCCGAATCGAAAAAATGGCGCTTGCCAAAGCGCGTTTGTCTGTTATAAATATCAGTGCGGGGCGGGCGTGTCCTGTCCTTTCAATATTGGAAGTTTTATGCATCATTCTTCTCCCTCTGGTTTCATCGACCGGCATGTCGGTTCCATCGGCCGTGAACGGGCCGCTCTGCTTGCCGAAGTCGGTTTTCGTTCGCTCGACGAGCTGCTCGACGCCGTCGTTCCCTCAGAAATTCGTCTCGACGCGCCTCTCGACCTGCCCGAGCCCTTATCCGAATCGGAGGCTCTTGCCGCTCTTCGCGGCGTTCTTTCGGAGAACAAGCCTCTCAAATCATTCATCGGACAGGGCTACTACGGCACGATCATGCCCCCGGCCATTCAGCGCAACGTGCTCGAAAATCCCTCGTGGTACACGGCTTACACCCCATATCAGGCGGAGATATCCCAGGGGCGTCTCGAAATGTTGATGAATTTTCAGACGATGATCGCCTCGCTGACCGGCCTGCCCGTAGCCAACGCTTCGATGCTCGACGAAGGGACGGCTGCCGCGGAAGCCGTGCACGTGTGCCTCTCGGCCAAGCCGAAGGCCAATGCCTTTTTCGTGGCCGACACCTGTTACCCGCAGACGATCGATGTGATCCGAACCCGCTGCGGCACACGCGGAGTGGAATTGATTGTGGGCGACTGGAAGCGGCTGGATCCCGCCTCTATATCCGGTCTCGCCGGCGTGCTCGTGCAATATCCGGACAATCTGGGCGCACTCGAGGATTACGGAAAGTTTTTCGACGCGGTGCACGCCGCCGGGGCTCTCACCGTGACGGCCGCCGATCTGCTGGCGCTGACCTTGCTGCGCGAACCGGGTTCTTTCGGGGCGGATCTCTGCGTGGGCTCCACACAGCGTTTCGGCATCCCGATGGGGTTCGGGGGGCCTCATGCCGCTTTCATGGCCTGCACCGAGCCGCTGATGCGCCGCCTGCCGGGACGCTTCGTGGGATTGAGCCGGGACGCCTCGGGACGCCCGGCCTATCGTCTGGCTCTCCAGACGCGCGAGCAGCACATCCGGCGCGAAAAGGCCACTTCGAACATATGCACGGCGCAGGTGCTCATGGCGGTTCTGGCGACATTCTATGCCGTGTACCACGGTCCGGAAGGCATGAAGCGCATTGCAGAACGCGCTCACAGGCGGGCCGCGTGCTTCGCGCGTGCTCTCGAGGCGGCGGGATGGGAGCTTCTGACGAAGGATTTCTTCGACACGGTGGCGGTGAAGGCGCCCGGCCGGGCAGACTCTCTGACGGCGGCGGCGCTCGATGCCGGCTGCAATATCCGGCGGCTGAACGGGGATGCCGTTTCTCTTTCCTTTGATGAAACGACCACCGGCGATGATGTGCGGCTGGCGTTGTCGACTTTCGGCGCACAGCCCGCCGACTCCCCCTGCCGCGCTCCGGAGGCGCCGTTCTCCCCCGCTTTCGTCCGCCGCACCGCCTTCTGCACGGAGAAAGTCTTCAATTCCTTCCATGGGGAGACGGATTTCATGCGTTACATTCACCGCCTCGAATCGCGCGACCTGGCCTTGAACGAAGCCATGATTCCCCTCGGCTCCTGCACGATGAAGCTGAACGCCGCCGCCGAGATGATGCCGATTACCTGGCCCGAGACGTCCTCTCTTCATCCTTTCGTGCCCGCCGCCCAATCCGCCGGCATTCGCGGGATGCTCGACGCGATCGCCGCACGGCTGGCGGTGGTGACCGGGCTTTCCGCCGTCTCCCTGCAGCCGAATTCCGGGGCGGCGGGAGAATACGCCGGCCTGCTGACCATACGGCGCTATCAGAAGGCCATGGGCGAAGGGCACCGCGACGTGTGTCTCGTCCCCGTGTCCGCCCACGGCACGAATCCCGCCTCTTCCGCCATGGCCGGGCTCCGCGTGGTGCCTGTGCGCTGCGATGAGGAAGGCAACATCGATTTGGAGGATTTCCGGAAGCAGGCCGAGACGCACCGCGGCACTCTCGCGGCCGTGATGCTCACTTATCCCTCCACGCACGGAGTGTACGAGGCCACGGTGCGCAGCATTTGCGGGATTGTGCATGACTGCGGCGGCCAGGTCTACATGGACGGCGCCAATATGAACGCCCAGTGCGGCGTCACCAACCCCGGCACGATCGGCGCGGATGTCTGCCACCTCAATTTGCACAAGACGTTCGCCCTGCCGCACGGCGGAGGAGGGCCCGGAGTGGGGCCCGTCTGTGTGGCCGCTCACTTGGCTCCATGGCTTCCTGGCAACGTGGTGACCGCGCCCGGCCGGGAGGGGGCGGTGGCGTCAGCGCAGTACGGTTCGGCGTCGATCTGCGCCATTTGCTGGATGTACCTCGCCCTGATGGGGGCTTCCGGCCTCAGGACAGCCACGGCCATGGCCATCCTCAACGCCAACTATATCGCCAAGAAGCTCGGAGGGCTCTATCCCGTGCTCTACACGGGCGCACGAGGGCTTGTAGCGCACGAGTGCATTCTCGATGTGCGCGGGATCACCCACGCCGCCGGAGTGAGCGTGGACGATATCGCCAAGAGGCTGATGGACTACGGATTCCACGCGCCCACCATGTCTTTCCCGGTGCCGGGCACTCTGATGGTCGAACCCACGGAATCGGAACCGAAGGCCGAGCTCGACCGCTTCGTCGAGGCGATGACGTGCATTCACCGCGAATTGACCGACATCATCGAAGGGCGGGCCGACAGGGAGGACAATGTGCTCAGGAACGCTCCGCACACCGCCGAAATGGTGTCGGCGGATGTCTGGACACATCCCTATACCCGCGCCGAAGCCGCCTATCCCGTGCCCGGCCTGCGAGTCCATAAGTTCTGGCCCTACTGCGCCCGCATTGACAATACGGGCGGAGACCGCCTCTTCCGCCCCGTCTGCGATACGCTTGCCGTGCGCGAGGGGGCGGATTGACGCGTTCTCTCCCGGCATATGTCTTTCAGGCGCGTTCTCTCCGAACGCGCCTTTTGTTGCGTCTCCGCCGCATGCGGCGGGAGGACGTCCTCTCCCGGCCGGGCTCCGCCCTGCGCGGATTTGCGCCTGCCTGCCCCCGCGCCTCGCCCCATGGGATGCGCCGGGCGAAGAACGCTTTTCCCCGATTCGGGCGCTCAGGCTTGCAAAGCGGGAGTCATCTATCGAACCGTCGGTTCATCTCTCCGGGTTCCTGCGCCCCTTCAGCTTCTTCATCAGGCTGACAAAAGCTGGTTCAAAGTCCCTGAACAGCTCCCCCCGGTTCCTCATCATCGCATCTCCGAGCAATTTCAGACCGAGGGCGAACTGAACGGCGTCCCGCTCGTCCCGAAAATGGCCGCAGCTCTTCATGAAGTCCATGATCCGGAAGAGATCATCGTGATTCTCGAATTCAAACGACGCGGAGGCGCCTCTGCTCCCGTCCTCCTCGATTTTTTCCAGTTGAATCTGATAGCGATTTTTTCTCATATGCCTTGTCTTTCCCTGCCCCGACGGCGCGTCGGTTTTTCCGGCGCTCCCGAGTTCATTCCCGGAAAGGAGTCTGCCGCCGCCGTCGAACATAATTGAGTTTCGTCGGGCATGCAAGCCTTCTCCCGAGCATGCGTGCAGACGGACGGCGTCATGCGCCCCGTGTGATTTTGCCCTCCGGGGCAGCGAAAGCCCCCTCACGCCCGGGCGGCGCTTGTCCGGGGGCGCTCTCTGGTCCAGATCCGGTGTTTTGCCAGAGCCTTCAAAAGTCCCTCGGCCACCTCCTCGGCCGTTCCGCGGATGATTCCGTCGTCGTCGACGGCGGGCGCCATGCATTCCGCCTCTCCGACAAATCCCAGGGCTTTCAGATGTCTGCATGCGAGAGCCACGTGTTCCCTGGCATCCGCGTCGGCCGCGAGGACTGCGGTACTTTTCTCCCCGTCGGGCACGAGAACGGCGTCGAAGAGCACTGACGGATTGCCGGAGAAATCGCCGTCCGCCTGCACGGTGCGCCCGTCGTCCATCGTCACCGGACCCGAATGCGGAGCGAGAATAGCCGGATGCACGCCCGCCCGGCGCAGACGGGAGCAGAGGATCTTCAGCGTACGGGCGCTCACCCCGTCCGCGGCAAGCAGCGAGACTCTCAGGGAACGCACTTCTCTCTCCGATCGCGCATAGAGACTGAGAGACGCGTCTTCGACCACGCCGCTCACTGCTCCGGGCACGGGGCGGGAGAGTTGTTCCTCCGTCAGTTCAATGCCGAGATTGGACGCCACCCCGCGGGCAAGATCGGAATCGACGTTCGCGAGAAGGTCGAGCACACGCTCGCGAATGGCTGTGCGTCGGACTTTGCCGAGCTCGAAACTGAAGGCGCCGATGATGTGTCTCTTCTCCGGCTCCGTCTGGCTGAGCCAGAAAAGGCGCGGGTGGGCGTAGTGCTCCGCGAAGGAGGGACTCCGCAGGCGTTGGGAGACGCCCTCCAGGCGGACGGCACAGGAGGAGAATCCCCCCGCGGCGGGCGGAGTTTCCCGAGGCCAGTTGCCTGAAAGGGTGTTGGGTTCGTAGTTGGCCTCGTCGGCATCGATGCGCAGGCGGTGCTGTCCGTCGCGGCGGTGGTTATGGACGGGGCAAATCGGGCGATTGATCGGCAGTTCGGTGAAGTTGGGGCCCCCGAGGCGATGCCGCTGCGTGTCGCTGTAGGAAAAAATGCGCCCCTGCAAAAGCGGATCCTCCGAAAAGTCGATGCCGGGCACGATGTTGGCCGGACAGAATGCGGCCTGCTCGGTTTCGGCGAAGAAGTTGTCCGGATTCCGGTTGAGCGTCATCCTGCCCACCAGCTGCACGGGCACGAGCGCTTCGGGAATGAGCTTCGTGGGGTCGAGGATGTCGAAGTCGAAAAGAGCGGCCTCATCTTCGGGAATGATCTGCAGCCCGAGTTCGTATTCGGGGTAGTCCCCGGCTTCGATGGCCTCCCAGAGGTCGCGCCGGTGAAAATCGGGGTCGCGCCCGGTGAGCAGCTGAGCCTCGTCCCACACGAGCGAACGAAGACCGGCCGCGGGTTTCCAGTGGAATCGCACAAAGCGGCTTTCACCGCGGGCGTTGACGAGGCGGTACGTGTGGATTCCGAACCCCTCCATCATGCGATAGCTGCGCGGAATTCCGCGGTCGGACATGGCCCACATCACGTTGTGCAGGGTTTCAGGCTGGAGGGAGACGTAGTCCCAGAACGAATCGTGGGCGGACTGTCCCTGCGGGATCTCATTGCGGGGCTCGGGTTTCACGGCATGCACGAAATCCGGAAATTTTATGGCGTCCTGAATGAAGAAGACGGGGGTGTTGTTGCCCACAAGGTCGAAATTGCCTTCTTTCGTGTAGAATTTTGTGGCCCAGCCGCGGATGTCGCGCACGGTGTCGGGCGAGCCGCGAAAGCCCTGCACGGTGGAGAAACGCACGAATACGGGGGTCTCCTCTTCGGGATCCTGCAGGAATCCCGCCTTGGTCCACTCGCTCAGGGAGCGATATACGCGGAAGACGCCGTGTGCTCCGGAGCCTCGGGCGTGAACCACGCGCTCGGGAATGCGCTCCTGATCGAAATGCGCCATTTTTTCAAGGAAGAGGAAATCTTGCATGAGGGAGGGGCCGCGCTGCCCCGCTCTGAGCGTGTTTTGATTGTCGGATATCCTGACGCCCAGATCCGTGGTGAGGGCATGCCCGTCGGCGTAGGAGCGGAAAGCGGCGGTATCGGCCAATTTGGCCGAATCGCGGATGCTGTCCGCTGCTTCGGACTGCCTGCACGGCGCGGGATCGGCATGATTGTGTTCCTCTCCGCGGCCATCGGACAGCGGAGCGTTCAGCATTGTATTCGAGGGTTCTTTTTCGGACATTTTGCGGGGCTTTCTGTCTTAGAGGACGGAAACCGTGAGCGCGTTCACTCCATTGTTCATGAAAAACGCATAATTTGTAAACAGTTATAAAAAAATAGTGCATCGTGCGGCTTCATGGGTTATACTGTAAACGCCATGCCTCTTTGTCCGTTTTTTTTCCTGTCCGCCGTCTTGATGAACGCCTCCCCGGCGGTTCCCCCATCCGCGGCCGGAGAAACGGCTGCGCAGGCTTCATATTCCACACAACATCAAGACATGAAAACTATTTATCTGGCCGGCGGATGCTTCTGGGGCGTCGAGAAATATTTTTCGTTGATTCCGGGCGTCGTCTCCACGCAAACGGGTTACGCCAACGGCAAAACGCCTTCCCCCACATATGAGGACGTCTGCCGGAACCGGACGGGGCACGCCGAAACCGTCAGGATCGTCTACGATCCGGCTCGGCTCTCCCTGTCCTTTCTGCTCGAAAAGTACTACAGCATCATCGATCCCCTGTCCCTCGACCGGCAGGGGAATGATTGCGGAACCCAGTACCGCACGGGGATTTATTACACCAATCCGGCGGACAAATCCGAAATCGACGCCTCTCTCGCCCGGCTCGGCACGCGCCTCGGCCGTCCCGCCGCCATCGAAAGCGGCCCTCTGAAGCAATATTCCGAAGCGGAGGAATACCATCAACGCTATCTCGACAAGAACCCCGGAGGGTATTGCCACATTCCCCCGGAACGCTTTGACGAGGCGAGGCGGGCCGCCGATCCGTCCCGCCCGGCCGCCTATCGCCGCAAAACCGATGCCGAACTCCGGCGGCAGCTCACCGAGCTGCAGTATGAAGTGACGCAGAACGCCGCCACCGAGCCGCCTTTCCACAATGAATACGACCGCGAATTCCGTCCGGGGATCTATGTAGACGTCACCACCGGAGAGCCGCTCTTCCTTTCAAGCGACAAGTTTGACTCCGGCTGCGGCTGGCCGGCATTCTCCCGCCCCATCAGCCCCGGCCTTCTCATCGAAAGCGAGGACCGCAGCCACGACATGCTCCGCGTCGAAGTGCGCAGCGCCGCCGGCAAGGCCCATCTGGGACACGTCTTCACGGACGGCCCCCGGCAGTCGGGCGGACTGCGCTACTGCATCAACAGCGCGTCCCTGCGCTTCATTCCCCTCGAGCAGATGAAGGCGAGCGGCTACGAGCGATATATGCCTCTTCTTCAAGAAAGGGCGGACAGCGGGGCTTCGCCGTCGCCGGCGGGCGCACCGCAGGAGCCTTCTCCCAGCTGCCGCGGAGAACGCTCCGCGTCGAAATGACGGCCTCCGTGCCTCTCGGCGCGCCCTCGTTCCAGCCTCGTTCCGCGCTCTGGCAGGCCGACAGACCGAACAGGAGCCTCAGGGCGAATCGTGCGCGGAAAGAGGTTTTGTACTTGACAAACAGGTAGGGTTGAATAAACATCTCTCCGGCTTCTCTCTCGGAAGAGACAGGGGGTATAGTATCCGCGGAAGCCTTTTTTCAGACAGACCATGAACAGCACATCCAAAAACCTCGTCAAGATCCTGATCGTACTGCTGATCAGCGGCAGCATGTTCTTCGTCCCTTTTGACGCTCTGGGCATATCACTCACGTTCATCCAAGTGGGCGTGGTCGCCCTGTTCGTCATGGCCGCCTTGATGTGGATCCTGGAACCCATCCCGATCTGGACGACGTCCGTGCTGGTAATCGCGCTCTCCCTCTTCTGCCTCTCCAACAAGTCGCTTACCTTCCTCCGTCCCGATCGCTATGATGTCAATGCGGTCTACGCTGTAATCGACGCGGCCTGCGGCCCGGAGGCCGACGCCGAAGCGGTGGACAGCCTTAAAAAGGCCGTCAGGGCTCGATTGGACAAGAAGCCCAGTCTCAATGCGGACGAAGTGCGCATGACGCTCGGCTACCAGATTATGGACGTGAGCGAAAAGGCCGGAGCCGCCGCACGCAATATCGCCGACAAGAACCTCGATGAGGCCGGCCGCTCGGAGCTCGCCGCGCTGAGCCGTGACGGCCGCGAATATGCCGCCGCCGTCATGCGCCTCTGCGAACCGGAGGCGAACTCCCGCATGGCCGCGCTTTCCTTTGGCGCAGACGGCGCGCCCTATGACAAGGCCGCTGTGGATTCGATTGTCGACGGCCTTTTCCAGGCTGGCGCGGACGAGTCCTGCGTGGATCGGCTCAAACGAAAAATAGCCGGGCGGCTCGACGAGAAGGCGGTTCTCAACAGCGGCGAGGTGGCCATGACCATCGGTTATCAGATCATGGCCGCCCGTGCGGAGACGGAGCACCGCATCCAGACGCTGCTCGAAAAGGCCGGCGCCAAGCTGGATGACGGCGACAAGGTCTCCGCCATGCAGCTGCGCAGAAACCAAAGGGATTTCGCCGCCGCCGCCGCCAATCTTTACACCGCCGGGATCGCCGAAAGCATCAGGGAACTCAAGTTCGTCAACGTCATGCAGCAAAAGTCGACGATGGCCACCTTCGCCGATCCGATTATCATTCTCTTTCTGGGAGGATTCTTTCTGGCGGCGGCGGCCACGAAGTACCGCCTGGACATCAATCTGGCCAAGGTGCTTCTCAAACCGTTCGGCACCAATCCGAAATATGTGATGCTCGGTCTGATGTCCGTGACGGCTCTCTTTGCCATGTTCATGAGCAACACGGCCACGACGGCCATGATGCTCGCCATCCTCACCCCGGTGCTCGCTCTCTTCCCGTCGACGGATCGGGGGCGCATCGCCTTTGCCCTCTGCGTTCCTGTAGCCGCCAACATCGGCGGCATCGGCACTCCGATCGGCACTCCCCCCAACGCAATTGCCCTCAAAGCCATGCAGGATATGGGGCTCAACGTGACTTTCGGCCAGTGGATGTTCTTCGGCGTTCCTTTCGTCGTCGTTCTGCTGCTTTTTGCCTGGCTTCTGCTCATCAAGCTGTTCCCGATTGAACAGAAGGAGCTCAGGCTGGAAATGGGGGGCAGGTTCCTCAAGACGCCCAAGGCCATCATTGTCTACGTGACTTTCATCGCGACGGTGCTGCTCTGGGTGTTCGGCGAGAAGATCGGCCTGGACAGCAACACGGTGGCCATTGTGCCCATTGCTGTCTTCTCCGTCACGCAGGTGATTTCGAAGGAGGATCTCAAGGCCATGAGCTGGGACGTGCTCTGGCTGGTCGCCGGCGGCTTCGCCCTCGGTCTCGCCCTGCAGGAGACGGGGCTGGCCAAAGACATGGTCAATGCGATTCCCTTCGCTTCCTGGAACACAGCCATGCTGTTCGTCGGGGCGAGCCTCATCTGCATTTTCATGTCCACTTTCATGAGCAACACGGCAACCGCCTCTCTGCTCATGCCGATTCTGGCGGCTGTGGGAGGCAGCATGGTCGGGGCCGGCGCCATGGACAACGGCGGCTGCATCAGCCTGCTGTGCTGTGTAGCCATTTCGGCATCGCTGGCTATGGCTCTGCCGATTTCCACACCTCCGAATGCCCTGGCCTACGCGAGCGGCTTCATTTCGAACCGGGATATGGCCGTGTCCGGTCTCATCCTGGGCGTCGTCGGCCTCGTTCTGACCATTGTCATCATGACTGTTCTGAGCAGCATCGGCTTCTTCGCCTCCTAGCGGAGCTCCCTTCCCTCTCATGGCGTCCCCGTCCGCACAGCTCCCCGAAGAAATTTTTCAGCCGCTCAAGCGGCTGAACAGGATTTATTTCAGCGATCCGGATCACATCATTGAACTCGCCAAGGGGGGCTGCCTCATGAGCGAGGGGGAAGAGA
The DNA here is from genome assembly GCA_021200315.1 of Akkermansiaceae bacterium. GTDB lineage: Bacteria > Verrucomicrobiota > Verrucomicrobiia > Verrucomicrobiales > Akkermansiaceae > Akkermansia. Next base: position 15,380 of record JAJQGU010000041.1, on the reverse strand, counting down.
CGCGCCGCATCTATCTCGTATTGAAAGGCGCGCTGGTGGCCTATCGCCATGCCGGCCCGCTGGACGGCAACCTGCCTGAAGAGACGGACAGTCGGGGGCATGAGGTTTTCCGCGCGACTTTCGGATCCTATGTGGGTGTGCAGAGTTTCTTCTCCCGCACGTTCCGGGCCTCGAGTTCGATCTTCGCCACTGAAGACACCGAACTCGCCTGGATCGACGACACCGCTTCCGCCGTGGGCGAAGAGGAATACGGCACGTTTGAACATCAATTCATCCCGGTGATTGTGTATGAGCTGGCCGTGCGCAATATGCGCATCCTGAGCCACGCCGTCGAGAAGGAAGAGGCCGTGCGCCTTCTTCAGCGGGCGGAAATGGCCGCCACGCTCGGCCAGCTTTCCGCAGGCATCGCTCACGAGCTCAACAACGCTGTCAGCGTCATCACGAGCCGCACGGAATTCGTGGCCCGCGGCTTGGCGAATCACCTGGCCGATTCCAACGTGGAGAACTCCCGATTGTTTCTTCTCGGCTACGAGGACAAATCTTTCGCCGGCTCCGCCATGCTGCGCCCTGCCGCCCGCCGCTACGAAAAGGAATACTCACTCAGCCAGCCCGCGGCGCGCGTGCTCGCCCGCATCGCTCCCGACGATTCTGCCCTCGAAAAGCTCGGCGCGGATTTCATCAGACACATTGAACGCAATTATCACTTCTGGGAGCTCGGACATGATTTGCGCGATATGCAGCTCGCCTCCCGCCACGCCGCCGGCATCGTGCGCGCCGTAAAGCTTCTCGGCGGCGGCAAGCCCTCCCGCGAACCGGGAGTGGATGTCGGGCAGTCCGTTCGCGATGCTCTTTCGCTTCTCGAGAGCCGCCTTAAGCTTGTCGCCGTTCAGATGGATATTCGCCCCACGCCGCCGATCACCGCCGACGTCACTGAGCTCATCCAGCTCTGGACGAACATTGCCAAAAACGCCTTGGACGCCATGGCGCAGGCCGGCACGGCCAATCCCACGATCAAAGTTGCCGCGAGTTCCTACCACACGGAAAGCCTCGGCGATCTGCTGCCCACGGAATATATTCGGGTTTCCATCTCAAACAACGGCCCGTCCATCCCGACGAATGTTCAGGGGAAGATTTTCCAGCCCAATTTCACCACGAAAAAGCGCGGACTCGATTTCGGCCTCGGCCTCGGCCTCTCCATTGTGCGCCACGTGGTGGACAGCTACAACGGCACGATCGACCTCGTGAGCGAGCCCGGCAGCACCACTTTCACCATTAACATACCCACCACACAAATCCATGGAGAAGATTAACATTATCTGCGTAGACGACCAGCAGGAAGTATTGGATTCCGTGATGAGGGATCTCCGCCCCCTCACCTCTCACGTGCGCTTGGAGGAAGCGTCCGGCGCGGCCGACTGCCTCAAGCTGCTCGAAGAAATCGACGGCGAAGGTGACCGCGTCGCCCTCATCATTTCCGATCAGGTCATGCCCGGTGAAAGCGGAGTCGACTTGCTCCGGAAGGTCAGTTCGGACCGCCGCTTTGCCATCACGCGCAAAGCTCTCCTCACCGGACAGGCCACTCACAGCGACACTATCAAAGCCATCAATGACAGCCATATCGACAACTATATCGAAAAACCCTGGCAGCCGGAAAAACTGCTCGCCGCAGTCAAGCGTCTGCTCACTCTCTACATTCTCGACGCCGGCCTCGACTACGCGCCTTTCATGCCCGTCCTCGATCAGCCGACGCTGCTTTCGAGGCTCCATTAACGCTCTCCGCTTCTATGCCGCCGCCCTCTCGGCGGGGGCGCTGAGCGCAGGTGCGTCTGTATCGGGTGAAGCGCCGCGGGAATCGGATTGGACGGATTCGATCAAGAACGCTCTCGTCGTCTATGAGGACGAAGGCGCCTTCGTCCGGAAGGTGCGTTTCGCCTGGATGGAGCAGTTTCAGGTGGCAGCCGTGCAGCCCAATGGCAGCAACGGTTTACATCTCAAGAACGGCGCGTCTCCCGTCAATCAGGAATTCCGCCGTTCGTGGGTGGGTCTCAATGTGGATATGGCCGGCGGCACCCGCTTCCACACGTGGGTTCGCGTCGGGGGGCTTCCCATGCGCGAGACTTATTCGAACGGCCGCACGAAGAAAAACTACACCTATACGGATATCTTCGACATCTGGCTTCAGCAGGACATCGCCGCCGTCAAGGGTCTCAATGTCCGCGTCGGCAAGCTCAAGCCGCTTTTCTCGACGGATTACATCACGCCCAGCTCGGCCATTGTCTGCGTGGAGCGCTCGCTCGTCAGCGCCCAGTACGGCCTCGACTCCAACTGGGGAGTCGATGTCACCTGGCAGCCCGACAAGAAGAACAAGCTTTATTTCCAGCTGCTGGCCAACGACCGCGCCGCGACGAGCAAGAGTACGGCTCACAGTGATGTCTACCGCGACGGCCGCGGCGTCAAGGGTGAATTCGGCTGGGAGGACAAATGCTATGCCATTCTCGGAGCATCGCACCGCTATGCCGTGCACGAAGAGGGATGGCAGGAAGTCTCCGCCCAATACGCGCATGACTTCAACAACGCCTACAGCAACCGCCGCGCTCCCGGAGCCAATTGCTACGGCATCGGCGTGAGGGACGCGCTTTCTCTCGGCTATGATGCGAAGTACAGGCGCCTCACTTTCACCGCCAATCTCATCGCCAATTTTGAAATGTCCGGCGGCCACGGCAGCAACAATATCGGCATTCAGCTTCAGCCTGTCTTTTCCCTCTCTCCGCACGCGGACTTCGTGCTCCGGTACACGGGTATGACGGGGGACGGCGCCTGCAAGCTTTCCGCCGACCGCTACATCTGCACGCAAACCACCGCGGACAGCTGGGTGGACAGCGTTCATGCCTTTTATGCGGGCGTCGACCTCTACGCCTCGGCGAAGAATAAGAACGCCCTCAAATTCATGCTCGGCGCGGAATATCTCACTGCGCGCAAAGGCGGGGCGGACTGCTACAATGGCTGGGAATTCTCCACCGCCATGCGTTGGAGCTTCTGAGCCCGCCCGGGGTGGCCCGTTCCGCAAGGGAAGGATCCGCGCTCCCCTTCTCGCCCTTCAACGCGGATCCGCCTCGGGAGGCTCTCCTCGGAGGGTTCTCTTCTAATCGGCTTGAGACAAGGTGAGCGCGCGCCGGGAGGCGGCGCAGAAGCAGAATGGGACGCCGCCCCCCTCCCGCACGCCTCCTACTCCCGGCGCTTGTCGCCGCGGACAATGAAGCGTACGCGGCGGTGCACGATGAGCAGAGGCGCGATGCCCATGAGGCAAAGATAGACCCCGTCCCTCAAAAGAGTGGAGATGGAGCCGCCGTCCGTGCGGTGATCCTGCTCGGAGAACGGTCTGGGCTGCCGCGGAGCCAGAAAGAAGCCCCTGCTCTCGTTCAGGCGGTCGTCCTTGCGCGCGCTCTTGATGCCTTCCCTCACGGCGGTGAGCTTCTTGTTGGTGAAGATGAACTCCATCGAGGGCTCTTCGCGCTTCTCGTCCCGGTCAATCTGCTTCATGACGTCCGCCAGTCGGGCGGGATCCTCCTCGAGGGCGGCTCGGCGAATGGAACGCAGGCGCCGTCTGGCTTCGTCGGCGTTCGGCGCGCTGCCGTTGAGTGCCAATACACAATCTTGGATGAAACGCAGCTGCTCCGCAGTGCCGTGTTCCTTGAGCTCTTCGCGGCGCTCGTCGATGCGCCGCGCCTCCAATTCCCACAAGTTTTCGGAAGTCTGCCCCACAAACATCATTTCAAAGGCATAGCGCAGGGGACACAGTTCGGCGATGGCCGGCACCGGTTTGCTCTTGATGTCATGCGTCCGTTCATCCTGATAAGGAACGCGGTGACGAAGGCGCGCCAAGCCGCTTTCCGCCCAGTCGGGCACGACGCGGGCGATCGGCTGCGGAATGGGATCGTTCATTTCCTCGAAGCGGATGAGCGCCCCGGCCAGCAGGATCTGCGGCACGAGCAGCAGAGGAACGACATTCAGCGCCACCCGCTCCGAACGCACCAGGGCGGATACCATCAGCGAGAGGGAGATGCCGACAAAGGCCGTGAGGGTCATGACGAGCAGATGATCCCAGAACATGTAGTGGATCCCGAGCACGGCATTGCCCGCGAGCAGATACAGCGCGCATTGCAGAGAGGCGATGCCGGTGAGCACAACGGCCTTGGCCAGAACATACCCGGTGACGAAGGGCCTGTAATTGCTTTCCCGCCTCAGTACCGGGCGGTCTTTCAGTATTTCGCTGGCCGAGCCGGTCAGGCCGAAGAACATGGCCAGAACGACCGAAAGAAACATGTATTCATTGATGTGAAGAGCTTTGTATAATGTATACGGAGTGTCTGACGCCGCTCTCAAGGTGAAAGAAATGAGCAAAGCGAGCACGGGGCCCTCGAGCAGCATGGTGTAGAGTCCCATCCGGCTGCGCACGCGCCCGAGAAAGGTGCGCACCGCCCACAGCGAAAACAGGCGCCAGAGCTCTCTCGGAGTGTAGGGGGGAAGATCGGCCACGGGCATGGTCTCTCTCGTGACAAGAGATGCCGCAGGGGCGCGGTTTTCCGGCATCCCGGCCGTACGCCTGTATAGGAACGCCTCGTAGCGCTCCTGCCAGAAACGGGGATTCTGGCGGCGGCGCAGATCATGCCATTGCAGGGGAGCCTCAAGCACTTCAAACACGTAATCCGCCCCGCCCACGCGGCGTGAATTGGCAGAGATGGAAACTCCCAGTTCCTTCGCCGCCTGCTTGAAATAGGGCATCATGCGTTCGGGATCGCCCCAGTAGGCCACCCGCCCGGAATGATCGAGCACGAGCACTTTGTGAAAACGCTTGAGCAGGGCGGCGCTGGGGCGGTGCATGGTCACGACTACCACTTTGTCCTGCATCATGTTTTCGAGCGTGTCGATCACCCGATCCGCATCGCCGGAAGAAAGGCCGCTGATCGGCTCGTCGACCAGAAAGACATCCGCCGTGCCGGTGAGGTCCAGCCCCAGGTTGAGCCTCGTGCGTTCTCCGTCGGAGATGATGCGTTCGCCCATGCGCCCCACATGGCGCGAAGCCAGGTGGCCGAGGCCGATGTAATTCAGGATCGCCAGCACGCGGCGGCGGCGGTCCGCCCGGCTCAATCTGGGCCGCCGCACAATCGACGCCTGATGAATGTGCTCGATCACGGTCATGGCCTCGTCCAGTATGTCTTCGCGCGGTATGTAGGCGATGTGCCGTCTCAGCTCCTCGTTGTGCCGCGCAAGCAGAAGCCCGTTGTAGCGGATGCGCCCCCGCGTGGGCTGCAAATGTCCGGCCAGCAGAGCCAGCAGCGTACTCTTCCCCGAGCCGCTCGGCCCCAGAATGCATGTCATTTCGCCGCGATGGGCGGTGAAGTCTATGTTGTCCAGCACGCTTCCGGTGCGCAGGTAGCTTTTTGCAAGTCCCTCCACGCTCAGCGTGACGATGGAGCCCGATTCCTCGTCGAGCACTCCCGCGGAGAAGCGGCAGCGCAGAGCCTGATGCGCGCTCAGGCGGATCAGCTCGCCCTCGTGCAGAACCACGTCTTCCTTCACGGTCTCATCGCGCACGGTAAGCGTCCCGCTCCCTTCGAGCACATGCAGCACACCCGAGCGCCCTCCTCTGGTGAACTGCACTTCAAACACACAGCCCGGCGCCTTGCCTGCCGCGAGCACGAGATCATGGGGCCCCGCCCGGTCGGGCAGATTGGTCACGCGGATTTTCCGTATGCCGGGGTCGAGCATGAAGCTGTTGCCTCCGTTGTGCGAGGCTTGCCTGATGTCCGCAATGACAAAGGGGCCTTCTCCCTGCAGCGAAAACGAGTCAAAGAGGGAAAGATGCCGCGCCGCGCCCTGGGATACGGCGTCTCCATCCACAACACACTCGGCATCATGCCGCAAGACTTCCATCTCGCAGCCGAGGCCGATCTTGAGTCTCAGCTCGCTTCCCGGCACGCGCCTCCGCGAGATCTGCAAAGAGCCGTTCTCGAGGTGCAGATACAGGAGCACCTTCACCCCCGAACGCTTGACGCGGAGATAGAACTCCATCAATTCAAAGCTGACGACTCCCGCCGGCGTCGAAACCACCTGCCCCGAGGCCAGAGGCAGCATTTCGCCGCCCTTCAGGCTCCGTCCGCGCACATCGATGGGAAAGGGGGCGTCGTTCAAGACGAGGATCTGCTTTTCACAGCGCAGCACGCGGAAGCGGGTTTCCCGCTTGCCGGACTCCAGATCCACATCCGCCTCGCCTCTTGCGGAGGAAAAGCTCACGCTTTCCACGGGAGCCTCCGCCGGAAGGCCGGGGGTTCCGACAAGCCTCGCAAGCTTCTCCGACGCGCCCGGCAGCAGCAGCCCCAGCGTGATCTCGCCGAACAGATCCGGCTCCGAATGCCACGCGCCCGTCTGGTGCAGCAGCGAGAGCACCTGCAGCGCAATGGAGAAGAGTTCGCCCTCGCTTCGCCCCGAAGCGGCTACGGCAAGCGTGTCGTTCAAGTCGTAATGAGCCCGCAGAGCCCGGTCAAAACGCGAGGCCAGCCAGCTGTGCTCTACATTCGGAAAACTGTACCGCAGCAGATCAAAGGCCGTATCCACTTCGGCCTCGTCACTCGTTCCCCGGCGTGTGATGATTGCGGCAAACAGGTTCACCAAGGTGTTCGCCTGCGCATAGCGGGATTGATCCCGCCGCCTCCGCCTGGAGGCCAGGCCGCCGAAAAGACGCACGGCCAGGGACTGGAACGCCAGCGCGCGGCGCCTCAGCAGCGCCATGATTCCCTGCCCGTTCATGCCTCGTCCTCCCTGCCGGCTCCCGGGCAAAGTTGTTCCCAGCCCGGGAAATTCCATTTCCGGGGGAAGTCCGCACACTGGGCGGGCTTGACCTCCTGAATGCGGCAGCGCCCGTCTTCCCGGAGCATGATGCAGGCTCCGTTCTCTCTCTCGGCGAGCGAAAGCCCCCGGCGATTTCTGCGCAGGCGGCAGTATCGATTGATGAACGCCTCTTCGGTCATTTCCAGATATTCCGCCATCCGCCCGATTTCATCGTCATTCAGGCACACGTCCCCCGCCCAGCGGCAGCACGCGCCGCAGCGCCGGCAGGAATGGACGATCGTTGACATCCGGCACAGGATAGCACGAGACGCGCCCCCTGTCGAGGATGGAACGCCTGTTCCGCGGCTATCGCCGCCGTTTCCGCGCCCGGCTGCCGTTCGCCGCGCCGGGGTGCGGAGCTCTCAGAGTGCCTTCGGTGACTCCCAGCCGATCGAGCGGTTCGAGCCGGGCGATCAGCTCGTCGGCGGAGATTTCGCCGGCCAGCAGCCCGACATAAAGCGAGACGAGCTTCACGGCCTCACGGGGAGATTCCTCGAGCAATTCCACGCGGAAGCAGCGCATCCCCTCACGCAGCATCTGCGGAACGAAGCGGGCGCCGGATTGCGCCCGGCCGTTGAAGAGCGTGTTCCGACAGCCCTCGTCCGACTGCAGAAAATGATACGCCCCCGTGCGGTCGATCACGCGTACGCGGTGCCGTTCGCAGGGTCTGCCGCAATTGACGAAGCTGCTCCCCTTCGAAAGGAAGCAGCAGAACAGGCAATGCTCCATATGAAAGAGGGGCATGTGCTGATGCAGGGTGAGTTCGAGATGGGGAGCCGCGCCGCAGCGAAGGAGGCCGACTAACTGCCCGGCGTTGAGATCGTATGATGCCGTGAGGGTTTCAAGTCCCTGTTCGAGCCAGAATTGAACGGCGTAAGGATTGGAGACGTTGAGCGAAAAATCGCCCGCCAGGCGGAATGGGGAGCGCCGGAAGTATTCCGCCGCGCCCATGTTGCGCACGAGCACGCCGTCCGGTTCCGCACGCTCGATGAAACGGAAATAGCCGGTCTCGCCCGGTTTCAAGACGCGCAGGGTGGCGATGAAGATTTCTTTGCCGGAGGCGGTCTTGCGCAGAGTCTTCATACAGGGGAGCAGCTCGCCGAGACGGGGGAAGTCGAGATAGATGCGCGAAACGCCGGGTACGGCAGCCAATGCCTCCGCCTGCGCGGGGGCGCGGCAAAGCACGCAGAGCCGGGGAACGCCCTCCCGGCGGCTCCCCGCCGCCGGGAACACCGGCTCGGGCAGCACCGCGTGCGGAGCGCCCCGGCCGCGCTTCCTCTCCAGAAGGGCGACGAGTTCACGGCGCATGCGGTTCAGTTCGCTCAGGGGGAGCATCAGCCCATCCGGCACATCAAACCGGCTCTCTCCCAGCTCGAAGCCGGTGTTTCCAAGGCGCCCGAACTGCCGCAGGAACACTTCCACGGTGAGCGGATGGCGGAGGGCATTCCGCAAGGGGGTGGACGACCGCACCGAAAGCCCCTCGCAGGAGACGGTCAGGGGGCCGTCCTGCACCCCTTTGGCGCACAAGGAGATCCTGCGCCCGGGACGGCTGAAATTCCGCCATGCGCGGGCGAGACGGGCGTCGAGCGCCGGATCGTCCGTCTTCCAAAGCAAGAGCCCGGGCTTCACGGCCGTCCAATCGATATGGGATGCGCGCCCGTGGAAATGGAGACGCGCGCCCTCCACCTTCCAGATGCGCCCGCCCTGCTCTTCATGGAGGCCGTCCCCGCAGTCGACGACAAAGCCGTCGCCGGGAACGGCGGGGAAGGGCGGCGGCTCGTCGAGCTCAATCCACCCATTCCCCGCCGCGCGGATGCGCCCGGCGAGAATTCCCCGTTTTTTCCCGAAGCGGCCGTGAGTGAGCCCCGGATGATTGGGGCCGTCGAGCCAGCCCGTCCAAAAGCCGCGCGAGAAAGTCATCTGCATGTCGTAAAGCAGGGCGTCATGCAGACGGCGCGGCAGCGCGCGTCCGTCCCGGGCCGCATCGAGCGCCTTCCGGTAGGCGGACGAGGCGGCCAGTACATACTGCGGGCTCTTGAGGCGGCCTTCGATTTTGAAACTGAGCGCGCCCGCTTCCAGCAGCTCCGGGATACGGCCGAGCGCACAGAGATCCTGCGGGCTCATCAGATAGCGGCGGCCGCCCAAAGAGCGCACGGCGCCGTCCACTTCCAGCCGATAGGGCATCCGGCAGGCCTGCGCGCATTCGCCCCTGTTTGCGCTGCGCAATCCCAAGCTTTCGGAGGTGAGGCACTGCCCGGAATACGAAACGCACAGCGCGCCGTGCACAAAGACTTCAATCTGCGCGGCGGCGGCCGCCGCCGCGCAGGCGGCGATCTCCTTCAGAGACAGCTCGCGGGCCAGCACGATCCGCACGGGGGCGAGAGCCCGCTCCGCGAAGCGCACGGCCTCGGGGCTCGTCACGGTCATCTGCGTGGAGATGTGAAGCTCCAGTCCCGACAATTCCGGGACACGGCGGATGAGCGACGCCAGCCCCGCGTCCTGTACGATGACGCCGTCCACACCGGCCGACGCAAGTTCGCAGAGGCAGTCCAGCGCCTCCTGCGTCTCCGAGGGAAAGATGAGCACATTCATCGTGACGTACGCCTTCATGCCGCGATCGTGCAGAAAGGGGATCAACGCGGGGAGATCCTCCCGCGTGAAGTTGTCCGCCCGCATGCGGGCGTTGAAACGATCGAGGCCGAAATAGACGGCGTCGGCACCGCCGGCCGCGGCGGCGAACACGCATTCCCAGTTCCCGGCCGGGGCGAGCAATTCCGTGGAAGAGGCTGCGGGCATGATTCAATCAGAAAGGATCCGCGATGATGACGGAGATGTTGTCATAAACGGGATGCCCCATCATGCGCAGGTAGGCGATGAGCGAGGAAGCGGCGTCGCCCGCTCCCGAATCCAGAATGCGCGCCACGTCGTCCAGGGGCTGGCTGGCGGCGTTCAGGCAGGGCTCAAGGCCGTCCGTGCCCAGGATCACGCGGTCGCCGGGCAGCAGAAAATAAGGGATGGGCGACAGATCCACCTTTTCGATGGTCTCTCCCGTCAGCGCCGAAGTGAGATAGCTGCGCTCCTGCAGGTATTCGAGATAAGACAAGTCGCCGCGGCGATATTCCTCGTCCGCTTGAGCGCGCATGGAATGATCGGCGTTCAGCCGGATAAGGCGCCTTCTCCTCCACAGAAAAAGCGGCGAATCGCCCACGCTCAACCACCACAGCAGCCCCCCGCCCATGCATGCGGCCGCGAGCGTGGTCCCGCCAAATTCCTTCCGTTTCCGCAGCATGCGCCCCACGGCCTCGTTGGCTTCCTCCAGGGCATGCTTCAGCCGATCGGACACGGGAGACCGCTTCCCGCGGACATATGCCTTCCGGAACACTTCCATTGCGGTGTACGCAGCCACATCGCCCGCCGCATGCCCCCCCATGCCGTCGCAGACCAGCAGCAGCGTTTCTCCGTCGCCGGAACAGACGGTGCAGGCGTCTTCCTGCCGGGAACGGGAGCCCTGCCACTGTGCCTGGGAAAATTTCATGACCGATGGGAAAGGCCGATCAAGGGCGGCGCAGGGCGGAAGCATGCCCGGCTGCGGGCCGGGAGGTTCCGCACGGTTTCAGACTTCCCGCCGCCCCGCGAAGGAAGCCGGCGGAAGGGAAAACGGCGCGATTCAAATTGAGAGCTGTGTCCATGAAAAACGGGGATGGCTCCGCACCTCTGCCCGGGGAACGCCATTCCCGCCCCGGCACAGGTGGTCTGCCTGCGCCGTCAGTGTGGCATAAGACGCTTCAAAATTCAAGCCATCATTGCGCGGCCGCGGGAAAAAGCGCCGTGGCTCCATTTTCTCTGAAGGCTCCGGGGTGAGGAAACTTCCGCCCGCATGCGCGGCGGCTTCTCGGAATCGCCTGGGTGAGAGGGCGGTTCATGTATTTCGCCAATTCAGGGAATGGCTCAGGCACGGCGGAGGACGCCGCGGAGGCGCCCGAGCACCTGTTCCCGCGCTTCCTCCAGCGTACTGCGCATGCGGATGCCGGCGGCCATGGCGTGGCCTCCCCCGCCGAACTGCGCCGCGACGGCGGAGACGTCGACGCCGGGGACTTTTGAACGCAGTGAGACTCGGATGAGCCCGTCTCCCAAGTCTTCAAAGATGGCGGCCGCCTTCACGCCGCGGATGACGCGGATGATGTCCACGAGATCGGCCGTGTCGTCGGCGCCTGCCCGCAGACGCCGCTTGGTGGGCCAATCGAGCGCATAGGAGCAGAGAGCCCCGTTTTCTTCGAGACGCATGCCGTTGAGCACCTCGCGGGTGATCCGCAGAGAGGCGGGGGAGACTTCCTGATAGAGCCGGCGATTGATTTCCGCCACGTCGACGCCGTTTTCCAGCAGCTCGGCCGCCATGCGCATCACCTCGGGCGTGGTCTTTTCATACTGAAAGGAGCCCGTATCCGTGCTGATTCCCGCATAAAGCGCGCTGCTGATCGCCGGAGTGAGGGGTCGGTTCATGTATTTCACCAATTTGTGGAGAATGCAGCAGGTGGCGGCCTCCTGAGGCCGCACGCAGTTCACCTGCCCGAAGCGTTCGTTGGTGGCATGGTGATCGATGTTGACGATCAGCGGCACCCCGGCCAGCGCCCGCATGCTCCGTTCGCCGTGGCGTTTCCACGCGCCGTTGTCGAGAGAGACGGCCACTTCGGCCTCGACGCGCCCGGCAGGCGTGAGCGAAATTTCCCCGCTGCCTTCGAGAAAGCGGTAGCGTTCGGGCACGGGATCTTCATTCAGCATCGCGACTTTCTTCCCCATGCCCTGCAGCATCTTCCCCAAGGCCAGGGTGGCGCCGATCGCATCGCCGTCCGGACGGAAATGAGCCAGCACGGCAAAACTGCCGTGCGAGCGAAAAATGCGGGCAATCTCGGCGAATTCCTCGGGAATCATTCAAACGGAGGCGGAAAACGGGGAGAAGCCGGCCTCGTCCGCGAAGCGGCTCCCCCGGGGAAAGGCAGGATACCGAACCTATTTCTTGACGCCCTTGCCCTGATCGAGAATGATGGGCTGATCCGGGTCGGCCAGCTCCTTGAACTTGGGCATCTTCTTCAGGGGCGGCATGGGCTGTTCCTGACAGCAGCAGGAGGCCGCCATCGAGGCGCCCGCCACAGCGGCGAGTATGAGAGCGAGAGTCTTCATCATGGAAAAGTTCGGCCTGTATTCAAGCAGAAATTCTCGTTTCCGTCAACGATATTTTCTTCCATTCTTTCTCTTTCTTCATTTTCCGTGCGTCCTTCTTCCCGGGAACGGCCCGCAGGCATCCCGACGCGGCACGGGGCGCCTTCCCGCCGTAAAAGGCCGCGGCATCTCACCGAGCTGAGAAACAGCCCGACGGACGAGAACGTGCCCGGCAGGCCGGAAGCCGGGAGGGGGGAGGATGGATTTCATGAAGCCGTATCGGCGTGATAATCCTGCATTTCCCAGCTCATTGGATGCAATTGGAGGATTACGGCAGAACGATGGTTATGCCGAGCAGCCGCTCTTTGAATTGGATGACGTAAGCCGGAAATGTGCTGCCATTTGATGACGGGGCTTCCGTGTATCCGTATAACCAGCCGAAGAGGGAGCCTTCATAAATTTTATCGGATAATTTTTTGGTGAATGCGATGTATGGCGGGGGATTGTCCGCCGTCATCACTTCTTCGAGGTTCTCATCTCCGGACAGCCAGAAGGAGACGTTCGGGTTCTCCGTGTCTTTGGGCAGCTCCGCCGGTTCGAAGACAGCCGTTTTTTCGTCCGGATATTTCAGGAAGTATTTTGTCCCGAAGTCGTCCATTATTTTAAAGATGAAACTTCTCTTATCCGTCCTGATTTGGATGATGGTGCCTTTTACCAGCTCTGACGGGCCGTTGACGGTGCCCTCCGCGGAACGATCGTCGTCATTAAGAATAAACTCAATTTTTTCATTCTTCAGAATGATGATTTCTTCGTCCTCCTTTCCTCTGTAGAAAGAAGAGCGATACAAGGATCCGGAGACGGTTCCCGAATAAACGCGGCTTTCTTGTCCGGTAAAAGTGACGACGGCCGGTTTGACTTTTCCTTCATAGACTTCTTCCACCGAGGCGGCGCCGGTGAGTGCGGCCGCCCCTGAAATTCTGGGCATCAGCTGCTTGGAGTATCGCATAATCACCCGGGCGGTGTTTTTATCGGGCTCATATTGCTCGATAGTCACATCGCCCGGACTGTATACGGCTCCATTCAGCTTGATCGTCGCCCCGGCGATAGACGCGGGGGCTTTGATATCCGCTGCGTATGCCCCGGCTCCGCAGAGGACGGCGCTTATGACCGGAACAGAGATAAGAAACATATTCATGGCATGTGGAGTGGATTGTAAGTTAAAGATCGCGGTTTTGAACGGCGTTGAGCGGTTCTTTCAGAATGAGGCGGCGCGTTTCCGTCATTTCAATGATCATGATGTTCATATGGACGCTGAAGCGGCCTCCTTCCCTGTCGGCTGCATTTCACCGGTTCAGGCAGAAAATTCAGGAGATAAGCCGCGCCGGGCGGGAAGCATTCAGCGGCTCCGCCCCGGCGGCGGGCGGGAGCCGCAATGCGGCGGCGGGCGCTGATAAGCTTTCCAACAGAACCGGAGTTCCGCCGGCTCCTGCCGGTTTGCTTCTCATAGTTCGGATGACTTGTTTTTTAAGAGATCCGCCGCCCGCCCGCCGGGCGGACATGACTCCTGCCGCGCGGCCTCCATCATTTTACACCTCGGGCATGAATCCTTTCACGGTGTTCGTTTTCTGGCCAACGATGAGAAGCCCCTTCTGACCTGTATGATATTCCGTTGATCCGGAATTACACTTGGCGTCTTCCCTGTATTGGTATCCTCCTCCGGAAACCCGTATTTTCTGATAATAATAGCCGTCATGATTTACGCCTAACGCGTCAGCCCATTTCTTCCCAGAGCCTTTTCCCATTTGGGAAGACTTCTGGTATTGCAGCGGGCTGGCATAGGTGACACGAGCCGGAACCTCGAACGTAGGTTCGAAAAGTCCCGCGCAGGAAACAAGAAGCGTCGTGCAGACGCCCAGGCATGCAGTTAATATTGTTTTCATTGATTATTTTCTATGGAGTTTATGGTTTGTGAAGAGGGGTCAATGGAGGCCGGTTTTTTCCAGCCCTTCAGAATGGACAGAAGCAATTCCGGCACGAGCGCCGCGACAATATAGATCAGGTGAAGAGCGACAGGCGCGGCCAGCAGAAAGAGGCATGAGATAATGCTGAATACGGATACATCCTCTTTTACCTCTTCTATCAGCATGAGAATCCACCTTCCTTCCTTGTCAGCGGAAAATATGGTGACGCAGTAGAAAACACATAATCCCAGCAGCCACAAAGGAATCAGCGTCTGCACCGCTATCAGGAAAAAGCGGAGCTGATACATCATGTACCCAATGAGATCCGAAGAGCCGGAGGCTTCCTCGGGCGCCACTTCCATGAAAAGCCTGTCGCAATTCAAATTCAGCCAGATCATGTATAACAGGGCAGCCAGACCCAGAACCGCCAGAAAAATATACACCCCGTTCAAAGATAAGATCCAATAGATCGTACCCAGCAGCGCTATGCACAATAGAATGATATTGAGCCTGGGCAGCAGCATGGAGGGCAACACCGGCTTCCTGCCGAAGAAATAGTTGATATTGGCTTTTGAAAACAGGGCGGAAATATATTGCAGGAGAATACCTAAAAGGAGACCGCCCGCCAGGGCTTTCAAAAAGTATTCGCCGGACATTCCGCCTTCGGCTTCCGCCGCTTTCTGCGCCGTTTCCATGGCTCCGGGGTAAAGAAGAGGGGCATAGGGGTTCGCGTACAGGAGAACCTTGGGAGGGGGCGCTGAAAGAACGGAAGCAATGGCAAAGGCAAGCAGCATGGTGGACAAAATGGTCATCAGGCTTGTCAGATGCATGGAAAAATGAACCCATTTTTCAAAGTAAGGCACCAGTTTCCTAAATCCGAACAGGCTGTAAAGTCGTTTATCGATAAACGAATTAAGGATATTGAGCTTTTCTTCGAGCGCCTCCATGCTCAGTACAGCCCCGGCGATAGACGCGTGGGCTCCTTTCTGCTGTTCCGGCGGCAGAGGCGGCCGGAAAGAGTCTTCGCCGCCGGCGGGCGGTTCAGGATCGTTCAGCATATACCCGAGGGGGAGCCATTGGTTTTCTCCTTTTCGGAGTACGCTGGTGGTTGGCCGGATGACGCCTTCTTTCAGCAGGCGGCGCAGTTCCTGTTCGCTGACGGGGCCTGCGGCCCTGCCCTCCGGGGAGGCGTAATAGTAGAGCTGCTCCGGAGAGCCCGTACGGCCCGCGCCGGACGGAGCGGCCGGCTCCGCCTGGGGAGGAAGGAAATCACTCAGCCGCCGCCATTGGTTTTCTCCTTTTCGGAGTACGTTGGTGGATGGCCGGATGACGCCTTCTTTCAGCAGGCGGCGCAGTTCCTGTTCGCTGACGGGG
>JAJQGU010000068.1 GCA_021200315.1 Akkermansiaceae bacterium | reverse complement strand
AAGAGAGGGGGAGGAGAGATTGCGGGCCGCGCTCCGGAAGGAGCGCGGCTTTTTTTGCGGGAGGGCAGTGGGGATGTAAAGTGAGGGGTAAGAGGGAGTTAAGAGAGGAGGGAGTGGGAGAGGGGAGAAAAAAAGTGAAAAAAAGGGAGAAAAAAGGTTGACGAACGGGGAAGGGGGAGTATACTGGGCGGCACCCCCGGAAGCGGGGGCCCGCGAAACAGCGCCGGACGGAAGGGAGCGGAAGAGCGACCGGAAGGGAAGGCGGGTGAGCCGCGGGAAGGAGCGGAAACGCGAGGAGACAGACAAGCGGAGCCTTTTGGGGATTCCGAGAGCGGAGAGCGCGGAGACGCGCAGGAAGCGCAAGGAGACAAAACCTTGCAGGGGGAATCCGGGAGGAGAAGGGAAGAGAGAGGAAAAAGATCGTGATGCGCGCCGAGCGGAGGAAGGCGGAGAGCCGGAGAGGCGGGAGTCTCGAAGGGGAGCCTGACGCGAGGCGGGGTTCCGGAAGGAGCGGCGGGGAACCGCGGCGAAGGCCGGGACCGGTCCAGCAAAGTCAATAAAAATAAAGAAAGAAGAAAGAAGAAAGAGCGAGAAGGAGAGTTTGATTCTGGCTCAGAACGAACGCTGGCGGCGTGGATAAGACATGCAAGTCGAACGGGATGCTGATAGCTTGCTAAAGGCATCCAGTGGCGCACGGGTGAGTAACACGTGAGCGACCTGCCCCCGAGACAGGGATAGCCCCGGGAAACCGGGAATAATACCGGATAGACTCGGAAGAGTAAAGCGGAGACGCGCTCGGGGAGGGGCTCGCGGCCTATTAGTTAGTTGGCGGGGCAACGGCCCACCAAGGCGATGACGGGTAGCCGGTCTGAGAGGATGTCCGGCCACACTGGAACTGAGAAACGGTCCAGACACCTACGGGTGGCAGCAGTCGAGAATCATTCACAATGGGGGGAACCCTGATGGTGCGACGCCGCGTGGGGGAAGAAGGTCTTCGGATTGTAAACCCCTGTCATGTGGGAGCAAGGCGGAAGCCGGATAGTACCACAAGAGGAAGAGACGGCAAACTCTGTGCCAGCAGCCGCGGTAATACAGAGGTCTCAAGCGTTGTTCGGAATCACTGGGCGTAAAGGGTACGCAGGCGGCGGTACAAGTCGTGCGTGAAAGGCAGGGGCTCAACCTCTGGAGAGCGCATGAGACTGTACGGCTGGAGACATGGAGGGGGAACCGGAACTCTTGGTGTAGCAGTGAAATGCGTAGATATCAAGAAGAACACTCGTGGCGAAGGCGGGTTCCTGGACATGATCTGACGCTGAGGTACGAAGGCCGGGGTAGCGAAAGGGATTAGATACCCCTGTAGTCCCGGCAGTAAACGGTGCACGCTTGGTGTGAGGGGAATCGACCCCCTTCGTGCCGGAGCAAACGCGATAAGCGTGCCGCCTGGGGAGTACGGTCGCAAGATTAAAACTCAAAGAAATTGACGGGGACCCGCACAAGCGGTGGAGTATGTGGCTTAATTCGATGCAACGCGAAGAACCTTACCTGGGCTTGACATGAGATGAAAAGCGCATGAAAGTGCGCGACTCTACGGAGGCGTCACACAGGTGCTGCATGGCCGTCGTCAGCTCGTGTCGTGAGATGTTTGGTTAAGTCCAGCAACGAGCGCAACCCCTGTGGTCTGTTACCAGCACGTGAAGGTGGGGACTCAGGCAAGACTGCCCAGATCAACTGGGAGGAAGGCGGGGACGACGTCAGGTCAGTATGGCCCTTACGCCCAGGGCTGCACACGTACTACAATGCCCAGTACAGAGGGAACCGAGGCCGCGAGGCGGAGGGAACCCCGGAAAAGTGGGCACAGTTCGGACTGGAGGCTGCAACTCGCCTCCACGAAGCCGGAATCGCTAGTAATGGCGCATCAGCAACGGCGCCGTGAATACGTTCCCGGGTCTTGTACACACCGCCCGTCACATCATGGAAGCCGGTCGCACCCGAAGTATGCGAAGCCAACCGCAAGGGGGCAGTGTCCTAAGGTGAGACTGGTAACTGGGATGAAGTCGTAACAAGGTAGCCGTAGGGGAACCTGCGGCTGGACCACCTCCTTTCTAAGGAGAAAACGGAGAGGCGGGCAAGCCGCTCCGAGGTCGGCCTTTCCGCGGGAGCGGGGAGGAGACGGCGAAGGACAAAAAAGAGAGCCGAGCGTCGGCCGGGGGAGACCCGGCGGAGACGGCGGCGCGCATCACGGTCTTTTTTCGGAAGGGGGAGCGGAGACGCTCTGCCGGGAACTCTTTCCGGAGGGGAAGACGCCGGAGACCCGCCGAGGAAAAGGAGGGGGCATAGCTCAGTTGGCCAGAGCGCCAGCTTTGCAAGCTGGAAGTCCGGGGTTCGAGCCCCCGTGCCTCCACCAGGCGAGGGTTCGTCGCGGGAAAGAAGCGATGGGCCTGTAGCTCAGTTGGTTAGAGCACACGCTTGATAAGCGTGGGGTCACAGGTTCAAGTCCTGTCAGGCCCACCAGAGAAGGCGGAAGGCGAAGCGGAAGCTGTAAGAGAAGGGAAGGGAAGATTGACATCCGCGTGGCAAAAAGGGCTTCGCGGCGAGAGCCGTGAAGAACCAACCAAGAAAGTGGGAGAAAACAATTTCCGAAAAAAGAAAGAAAGCAAGGAACCGGACGGGACCGCGCAGAAAGATTGCGAGCGGGACGCCGGAGCCATAGCGAGCGCGGGAGACCGCGCGGAGTAACGGGAAAAGAAACGAAGGGCTTGCGGAGAATGCCTTGGAGCCAACAGGCGAAGAAGGACGCAACAAGCTGCGAAAAGCCTCGGAGAGCTGCAAGTGAGCGAAGACCCGGGGGTATCCGAATGGGGTAACCTGGCTCGGAGAAGCCGAGCCGGCCTTATCTGAAAAGATAGGATAAGGAACGCGAAACCCGCTGAAGTGAAACATCTCAGTAAGCGGAGGAAAAGAAAGAGAAATCGATTCCGTAAGTAGTGGCGAGCGAAAGCGGAGAGAGCCCAAACCGGAAGCGAGCTTCCGGGGTTGAAGGACCTCAAGAGCACCGGCCGTACTTCATAGCCGAGACTTCTGGGAAGGAGTGCCGGAGAGAGTGAAAGCCTCGTAGGCGAAATGAAGAGCGGGGAGCAGAGGGATCCTGAGTAGCACACCACACGTGGAACGGTGTGCGAATCAGCGCGGACCACCGCGCAAGGCTGAATACTAGTTGGCGACCGATAGAGAACAAGTACCGCGAGGGAAAGGTGAAAAGAACCGCTGTGAGCGGAGTGAAAGAGAACCTGAAACCGCAAGTCTACAAAGAGTCAGAGCGGCGAGAGCCGCGATGGCGTGCCTTTTGTTTAATGAGTCTGCGAGTCGGTGTTCGCGGCAAGGCTAAGCCCTTCCGGGGCGGAGCCGAAGCGAAAGCGAGTCCGAAAAGGGCGATAAGTCGCGGGTACCGGACCCGAAGCGGAGGTGACCTACCCTTGGCCAGGTTGAAGCATGGGTAAAACCATGTGGAGGACCGAACAGGTGAACGTTGAAAAGTTCTCTGATGAGCTGAGGGTAGGAGTGAAAGGCTAATCAAACCCCGTGATAGCTGGTTCTCTCCGAAATGCATTTAGGTGCAGCGTTGCATGCTGATGAGCGGGGGTAAGGCACTGACAAGGCAAGGGGGCACACCCGCCTACCAACCCTTATCAAACCCAGAATACCGCTCAAGGGAGTGCAGCAGTGAGACGGCGGGGGATAAGCTTCGTCGTCGAGAGGGAAACAACCCGGACCGACAGCTAAGGTGCCCAAATGCCGCTGAGTGGAAAGGATGTGGGATTACACAGACAGTGAGGATGTTGGCTTAGAAGCAGCCACCATTTAAAAAAAGCGTAATAGCTTACTCATCGAGTGATCCTGCGCCGAAAATAATTGGCGATAAGCGGCATACCGAAGCTTCGGATTCAGGCGGAAGCCTGAGTGGTAGGAGAGCGTTCCATGAACGGAGAAGGGGGAAGGCGACTGAACCTGGAGATCATGGAAGTGAGAATGCAGACATGAGTAACGCAAAGACATGTCAAATACATGTCCGCCGTAAACCCGAGGATTCCAGGGCAACGATGTACGGCCCTGGGTTAGCCGGGACCTAAGCCGAGGCCGAGAGGCGTAGGCGATGGAGATCAGGTTAATATTCCTGAGCTTCCGACCCTTAAGGCAGGAGGACGCGCAAGGGGAGGTGAACAGGTGAATGGATTCCGAGCGGAGGCTTCGGCCGAAGCGCATCACCGAACCGAACGCCAAGAAAAGCCCTGTCGAATGCTAAGGAACCCGTACCGGAAACCGACACAGGTGGGTGGGTAGAATATACCAAGGCGAAAGAGTGAACCCTGGTTAAGGAACTCGGCAAATCAGCCCCGTAACTTCGGAAGAAGGGGCGCCGGAGTGATCCGGCCGCAGAGAAATGGCCCAACCGACTGTTTATCAAAAACACAGCACTCTGCAAAGACGCAAGTCGAAGTATAGGGTGTGACACGTGACCAATGCCGAAAGATTAAGGGGGGAGGTGAGCCGAAAGGCGAGGCCTTGAACCCAAGTCCCGGTGAATGTCGGCCGTAACTATAACGGTCCTAAGGTAGCGAAATTCCTTGTCGGGTAAGTTCCGACCTGCACGAATCGTGAAACGAGTTGGGCACTGTCTCAACCAGGCGCTCAGTGAAATTGTAGTGACGGTGAAGATGCCGTCTGCCCGCAGAAGGACGGAAAGACCCTATAGACCTTAACTGTAAGCTGTCATTGTTTCTTCGGTTTGAATGCTCAGAGTAAGTGGGAGGCAGAGAGGCCCGCCTTTAGGGGCGGGAAGAGCCGACAATGAGACACCACCCTTTGAAATTGGAGAATCTAACCACGAGCCGTGAAGCCGGCGGTGGGACCGTGTCAGCCGGTCAGTTTTACTGGGGCGGTATCCTCCCAAAGAGTAACGGAGGAGTGCGAAGGTGCGTTCAGCTCGGTCTGCAACCGAGTGTCGAGTGCATGGGCATAAACGCGCCTAACTGTGAGACCGACAAGTCGAGCAGATGCGAAAGCAGGCCCAAGTGATCCGGCGGTAGAGAGTGGAATTGCCGTCGCTCAACGGATAAAAGGTACCTTAGGGATAACAGGCTGATCACGCCCAAGAGTTCATATCGACGGCGTGGTTTGGCACCTCGATGTCGGCTCGTCGCATCCCGGGGCTGGAGAAGGTCCCAAGGGTCCGGCTGTTCGCCGGTTAAAGCGGCACGCGAGCTGGGTTCAGAACGTCGTGAGACAGTTCGGTCCTCTATCCTCTGTGGGCGTTGGAGAATTGAGGGGTTCAGACCTTAGTACGAGAGGACCGGGTCTGACGCACCAACGGTGAACCGGTTGTTCCGCCAGGAGCATGGCCGGGTAGCTGAGTGCGGAAGGAATAAGCGCTGAAAGCATCTAAGCGCCAAGTCCCTCCCAAGATGAGTTCTCCCTTGAGGATCGTGGAAGACGACCACGTCGATAGGTCGCCGGTGCAAGCCCAGCAATGGTCTCAGCCAAGCGATACTAATTTCCGATCGACTTTTCCCAAAGGCTTCCGGCGTCCGGCTTCTCCCCGGACTCCCGGCCTCTTCTTTCACTCGGAAGCCCCCCCTTTCCCCCATGCCATGCGGATGCCAGCCTGTCGCGTATACACCGCGGACGCTGCGGGCGAATTAGAGGGTGGAGGTG
>JAJQGU010000030.1:19193-108211 GCA_021200315.1 Akkermansiaceae bacterium | reverse complement strand
AAAAACTATTACTATTAAAAATCTCCGCCCTCTGATGAGAGCGGAGACGATTGCCAATCTTAGCTGCCTGCTTAGTCTTCGGCGTTGCAGCCAGCTACCAACTTCGGCTTGAGACCGGCCTGAAAGACCGCCCGCGCATGCATGCGGTACTCCGGCTCTCCCTCAAGCACCTGCACCTCTGTGCCCGGGGCAAATTGAGCATAGTAGAGCGCAAGTTTGTTTTGAGGAAGGGGGGTCTATTCCCACACTTCCACTCCCACATGGCGTTACGGGAAACGCCCATGCGCTCCGCCGTCACGTTGACGGTGTGCGAGATTGTCCAGCCATGCCGCTCGGAAATGGCTTGGAGGATGGCGCGGGGCTCCGCGCTGGCTTTTTCTAGTTTAGCCATGTGCTGCGTCATTTGGGTTCCTTTCTTTTTTGTGTTTTTGATCAGTCAACCGGCTCAAAACGGTTTGGGCTTACGGGAAAATTCACCACCCACCTGTAGGGGTGTTCGTCTGGCAGGTAATTTAGCGGGGAGGCTCACGCTAGCTCAATCCCCTCAACCTCATGCTCGATAACCGTTTCCGGCTTCATGTCCGGGAAGTTTTTTGTTTTAGTAGCTGTTTTCATAAAGTGACTTGTCACCTGTGGGCAAATTAAAGCGTCTCGGCACAATCGAGCGTTTCTATGAATTTTTTTTTCGTTTCAGGTGACTTATCACCCGAGATAAAGAAAAGAACAGTTTCGAACATGGACATGTTTTTCTGATCGTCTTGCCGTCCTCACCTCGCTGGGTGAGCCGCAACATTGTGAAATACAGGATGGCGAGCACGAGAACCCCGCAGATGATGCTGAAGCTTTCGGATTTGACCGCAGCCTTGAGAGCCTCCGGAGAGTCAAGAATACCAGGGTTGTTCCTGCCAATGCGATCGCCGAACCAAGTCAACACCCAGCACCACACAAAGGAACCGAAAAGCGTCACCCCTGAAAAGAGCCAGAAAGGCATGCGGATGATGCCCGCGGGGATGGAGATCAAGTGGCGGATGACGGGCAGCAGGCGTGCGAAAAAGACGCCTCCCACGGAGTATTTTTCCATAAATGTCTCGGCCTTTTCGACCTTATGCGGCGGCATGAAAAAAAACTTGCCATATTTCATCACAATGAAGCGGCCTACACAACGCGACACGCCGTAGGTGACGGCCGAGCCGAGCCAAGATCCCAGAGTGCCGGTCAGGATGACCCCCCAATACGTCATGGACGACCCTGCCTGCGAAGCCATGATGGCCGCCGGCGGCACCACTATTTCACTGGGTACGGGGAATATCGAGCTTTCCATGGCCATCAGCAGAATGATACCCGCATAACCCCAATTTTGAACCCAGCCCATCCATAACACCAAAAGCTCGTGCATGAGCCAGATGATACATGTTTCTCATCGATACTTGAAGTCTTTTCTTGCGTCTTAAAGCATTTTGGGATATCTTCGTGCAGGGCTATGAAGGTGTTCATCATTGCCGGAGAAATGAGCGGAGACAAGCATGGCGCTTTGCTGATCCGCGAATTGCAGCGTCTCTCGCCGGGAGCGGAGGTTTCTGGTTTGGGCGGGGAGCTGATGCATGCAGCCGCTCCTTGTGTGGAAAATTGGGCTGAAGATGCCGCTGTAATCGGCGTGGTCGAAGTGCTCAAGAAGTATGGCTGGTTCCGCAGACGTTTTCTCGAGACGCTTGATCGCATTGTACGCGAGAGCCCCGAGGTGCTGATCTTGGTAGACTATCCCGGCTTTAATCTCCGTATGGCGGCATATGTGCGCAAGAAACTGCCCGGTGTGAAAATCGCATACTTCATCTCTCCGCAAGTGTGGGCCTGGCATCGGGGGCGCATTCCGAAGATGGCCCGCATTCTGGATCTGATGATGTGTATTTTCCCTTTTGAAAAGCCTCTTTTTGAAAATGCAGGGTTAAAAACGGAATTCGTGGGGCACCCGCTGGTGGATGACATTCTCGCCATGCGCCGGAGCAACATCCGCGAAAGCAACCTCATCGGTCTTTTCCCGGGAAGCCGTCCTCGGGAAATCGAGCGGCACTTCCCCGTCTTCCTGCGCACAGCGGCACAGCTGCATCACCGACATCCAGAGTGGAAATTTGAAGCGGCGGCGTCGCATGCCGCCTTGCATCGGCACATGCAAGCCATGGCCAGGGCGGCCGCGCTGCCGCCTCAGCTTCTTGCCGTCAACATGGGCAATTATCACGACCTCATGGATCGCGCATCCGCCGCGCTTGTGGCATCGGGTACGGCTACGCTCGAAGCCGCTCTTCATGAGCTCCCTTATGCCCTCGTCTACAAGGTATCTTGGGGCACTTACCTGTTGGGAAGACTTCTTGTGAAAATTCCCTTTATCGGTATGGTAAACATTTTGTCGGGGCGGGAGGTGATCAAAGAGTTGATTCAGCGGCAATTCAACGAAAAGACAGCCTCTGACGAGCTGGAACGTCTCATGCAGGAGCCTCGCCGGAATCAAGTGCTGGCGGAGATGCGGGAGGCCGTCGCCAAACTGGGGCACGGCGGCGCAGCGACGCTTGCAGCGCAGGCCGTGCTGTCTCTCTGCCCGCAGCAACCCTTGATGAGAGCATGAAAAGAATGGTTATTCCGTATCCCGTGCTGGGGCTCTCCCTCGCTTTGTCTCTCGCTCTGTTGGATTCATGTTCTTGGTTCGGGCAGCAAAAAGAGCCTTCCGAAGGAAAAGAAACGGGAAAAGCACCATCTCCGCAATATATCGGCACAGTCGACCAGGTGTATCCGGAGCGCAATTTCGCGCTGATTCGCTTGATCGGCCCCCAGCAAGCCCCGGGGACCACTCTCATTACACATCCGCTTGATGGTTCCGGGAGCCGTGTAGGCAATTTGTCTGTTTCAGGCGAACGATTGGACGGGCTTCGTCTCGTGGCTGATATTCGCGGCGGCACCGTGATGCGGGGCGATGTCGTGTATGCCTACACCCCCTTGCAGCAGCCTGACGCACGAAAGCAGGACGTGCCTGAAGATCGACGTGTGGCAGACCAGTCAGATGATGACACCCCCTTGTCGGAAGAGGACGATATTCAACTTTCTCCGGAAAGGGAACCAACTATTTCCCCGCAGCCGGTCGCTCCCGCCGCAGCACCTGCACGAAGCGTCCCCTCATCCACGCACCCCTCCCCTTCTTCTCCTCGCAAAGCTCCTTCGTATCTTGATGATATCCCTGACACGATCGACGGGATGTATTGATTGGTCGAGAAGGTTCAGAAGGCAGCGTCTCCTCTCCGGAGAAGTCGACTGATACGGGGAGGGTTTCGGAGAAAGCGAAGCGCATGCAAAAGCCCCCGCTTCAAAAAGAAACGGAGGCGGAAAGTTCGCCAATGTCAGTGGAATTTATTCGGCACTGGAAGTTTCGGACACAGGAGCCGATTCCGTTGCCGGCTCCTCCTGCACGGCTCCGCTGACCGTAACGATTACTTTGACGGCAGCGGAGACTTCAGGATGAAGCTTTGCGGTGATTTCATACGTACCGGCCTGCTTGATGGGTTTCTCCAGTTCGAGCGCGTGGCGGTTCACATCGATTCCTTTGGCGGCAAGAGCATCTGAAATCATTTGATTGGTGACGGCGCCAAAGACCTTGCCGCCCTTGCCGGCTTCCAAAGTAATTCTGACCACTTCCCCCAAAAGTTTTTCAGCCACTTCGCGGAAATTGGCCAATTCAGCGGCCTCGCGCTCCGCGCGTTTCTTTTTCAGCATATTGATGAAACGTCTGTTCGACGGCGTGGCCTCAAACGCCAAACCCTGGGGAATCAGATAATTGCGGCCGTATCCAGCCTTGACGGTTACAAGATCGGCTTCACAGCCCAGACCTTCAAGTTTTGTCGCGAGAATTACTTTCATTGTAGCCATAGCGATGTCGTAATGGTTGAATCGGGGGCATTCATATACGAACGCGAAACAATTGTCAAGAAAAACGTCTCGTAAATTCCGGCATTGATGGGGAAGTATAGGAGCATCATACAGAATGATCCGCACGCAGAATCGATCATAGATGAGCAACCGATCGTACCGTAAAAAGTGCCTTTTCAAGGATGCGCGCTCCTCGCCTTCTCCCGCTGGCCTTTCCCCAGACGCTGGAAATTCTTGTCCGGCTGCTCCCGTCAATCAACTCAGCCTCGCAAAAACTCTGGCAAACGATACCCGAAGCTGCTGGATTTGTATCACGGCCGCAACGGCCGAGGAATGCTCGGCAGTTCAGGCGGCGGGAGCTTCTCGGTAAGCACTACACTGTCTAAGGACGTGCACAAAGTGCTGACTACGCCGGTGGGGAAGCATGAAGAAATAAGTCTGTGCACAAGCCCGCGTGTGTTCGATGCTCTGGGATTGCCGAGGGCGGATATTGTTACACAGTCTCACGTAATCACAAAGCTTCGCAAGAAACATAAGCTGAGCGAGAAGGAAATCATAGATGGCATTAAAGGGCTCGATGATCCGCTGTTTGTTTTCCGCGACTTTAGATCTGACGACATCATTATATTCCCCGGAATGCTGGCGAAAAACAATGATGGAAAGCAAGGGGACGTTATGGCTCCCATCCAGCTGGAAAAAATGAGGGATGGCAAGCATTACATGGCTTCTCTTTATCCGCTGGATTCTCTGGACAAAGTGAAAGCTATGCTGAAAAGGGGAAATCTGCTGTACAGCCGGTACACAAAAGAAGCTCTCGGTACATCCAGTAACGGCGCGCCGGAACTTTCTCCCGATCTTCTGCGCTTACTGAACTCCGAAAGCTTCTGGGAGAAGACTATCACAGAGGAAGATATTGTCAAGCGGGAAAAAGAAAAAAATCCGGAGGAAGCGAAACCGGCCATGGGAATTATGGCAGCTTCTCTGTAACGGCGGTGAAGCCGGTGCGGGACTGCGTGGAGGAGCTGGCCGCAGGCAGAGAGCGCGGCATGCTGCGCAATACGGCGTGGGGGCGCGATATTGCCGTGCCCAAAGGTGACAAGGGAAAGGAGTTCACCGGCAAGAAGGGGTATGGTGTAGACCATATTTTTCATAAAAGGCTGCTTCACGGTCTCACGGAAGATGAAGCGGCGTTTGCGACCGTGTGCGCATTGAATGCGGCATCCAGTGTCAAAAATCCTGAACGGACGCAGAATAACAAGATTTTGTTTGATCGCTTCGGAGTGAGAGCAGTTGTCGCAGAAGACGCTGAATCCGGCAATCCGATAATTACAGGGTTTATTCTGGGCACCAACGGGAAGAACAAGGCGGTTGATGCCGACGCTGCCCTCAACGCACGCCAGTTCTACGCACTTGATGAATTGCGCCGCATTCAACAAGTGGGAGCCGCCCTGAAGAAAGCTGTAGCACGCTTTGAGGATATTGTCAACAAGAATCCGCATGATTGGGAGAATGTCGTGTCTTACGAGGTGGAGATGCTCAAGATCAAGCAGAACGCGAGGCAGGACGGCACGTATATGAAAGCCCCGAACGGAGAGAAGACAAAGCTCAGCGAGCGGCAGTGGGCGGCCGTGCGCACGGAGGCTTTCAAGGATTGGTTCGGCGATTGGGAGCGCGACCCCGAGAACGCTTCCAAGGTGGTGGACGAGAACGGCGAGCCGATGGTGGTGTACCATGGCACGCAGCGCGACTTCGGAAACGTGTTCCGGGACCCCGAAGAGGACAAGGACTGGCGCGGGCAGTATGACATGAATTATGCGGAGGATACTTATTGGTTTGCCGATCACGCGTTCACGGCGCAGACTTACCAGAGCCCGCCGTTTTTAGATCCTAAAAAGAATTATGTGCAGACAGCGAAGAGGCCCCGCAATAAAACGCCTCTGGCCGCGGAGGATGTGGAATATACCTTTTACAAGCGGACGTTCGACAGGAGAGACTGGCCGGTGGATACGCCGGTGAGCGCGGAAGAGGCTCTGAAAAAAGACGGCACGCTGAAAGAAGGCCGCGGGCGTACCTCATACTACGCGAACATGCAGCTGAAGCCCGGGCGCAAAACGCCTCAGGGGTATGAGGGGCTTACCGGCCGTATCATGCAGTTCAACACGGCGGGCTTCCACGGGAAGGTGCCCCGGACGCTGGAGGAGGCTCTCGATTGGTGGAATAGAGGCATAGCGAAAGATGAGATGCCTCTCCCGCAGGAGTCGCGCCTGTACGAGGTGTTTCTCAATGTGCGCAATCCCCTGATCATAGACGAGCACGGCAAGAAGTTCCGCGAGATGGGGAGGAAGGCTTTCAGGGCGAAGAACACAGGGCACGACGGCTTGATTGCGGAAGACGTGAGAGACCCCGGCTCATACCCGGACGAGATAAGCAACGGGAAGAGCATCGCCGTCTTCAAGCCTGAGCAGATTAAATCCGCCACGGAGAACCGCGGCACCTACAGCTCTCGGCACGCGGATATTTCGTTCTCGGTAATCGGCCCGCGGGCGAAGACGTTTTCGAAGTACGTGGACAAAGCGTTCCTCGGCCGCGACGACGGGAAGATGCGTGCGGAGATTGACGCGAGCCAAGCGAGGCTGAAGGGCGCGTGGAAGAGTTTTTCGGAGGACGATCTTGTCAACTACAAAAAGAGAAATAATTTTTCTTTGACTGCTTTTTCAGTGACGGACGAGCACGCCAAGCTCACAATAAGGGAAGCCTCTGCCGCTGTCGTTAAAACAGCGGAGCTCCTTAGAGCGGAGGCGAAAAAGCACGGCGGAAAAATATATGTGCGCTGGACGGAAGACCCGCGGCGGGATACGAGACGGGGAGGAGTCTCCTACAACCACGCCACAGGGCAGGCGGAAGCAGGGCTGTCTGTTCTGACAATCAACGCGGAAGACTCACCTTCGGAGATTGCTTATGCAATCGCGGAGTATGGTTATATATTTCTCATAGCCGGGGCACCCCATCGCGCTTGGGTTTTCACCGGAGACGAGCTGCAAGTGAGAGGAAGCGACGGAGAGCCGCTGATCGCTAATCAGAAAAGCTTGGGTTATATCGACCTTGGCCGGATGAATATCATCATGAGAGGAGCGGCCAACATTGTCAGCACAAAAAGAGGCTCTCGCGAGAGAGCGGAAAGCCCTGCAAGAAGCCGTTCAAGCCTATAATGACCTCAGTAGGCCGGTCCGCTTTCGATAAAAAAGCCATCGCTTCCATGCAGGCCAAATGGGGCGGCGCCTCGTTCTCGGTGACGGCTTGGGACAAGAACGGCAAGAAGCTAGCCGCTGAAGCGTTCGTCACCCGTCCCGACGGAAACCCGGATTGGTTCATTATCCCCCGGCACGGCGGACGGAAGGCCATGCCGGTGAGGCTGCTGGTGGGAGAAGACAACGGATTGCATAAGGGCTACGGGCTCACGCATATTGCATCCGCCAGAGACGGAGACGGACTGTGGAAAAATATATCGCCGGAGAAATACATCGCCGACGTGCTGACGCACGCCAGCGAACTTTACATTATACAAAACGGCCGGGAAATACTAGTCAAGGGCAAGAGGCCGTCTTCATGGATGATTCTCCAATTGGAAGAGAAGAATAAGTATTACTCCATCGTCACGGCGTATCCGGTCAGCAGGCCGGACAAAAAGCCGCGGGGAAAGAGAGTTCCCCTTCACGGAGCGAAAGGTCAGGAAGAATCCCAACTCCAAGGGGTGAACACATCACCCCTTCCCGTGAACGCGAAAAGAGACACCGCGCGCCTTGAGGGAGAAGCGACAAACGAGGTCTCTCTGCCGTCTCCATCCGCTGGCGGGGAACGAGCTATTCTATCGGAGGGGGCGGGGAGTGTCAATATTAAAGACGTCAATCTTCATTTTGACGACGGCAGAGAAATGCCCGCCTCTTTTTCGGTAATCGGCCCGCAGGCGAGGACGTGGGGCAGGTATACGGATAAAGCCTTCGCAGGCCGCGACGACGGGAAGATGCGCTCGGAGATTGACGCAAGCCAAGCGAAGCTGATAGGCGCGTGGAAGGCGGATGGGAGGGTGCGGGATGAAGCGTACGTGAATATTGTGCTGTCCGAGGACGGGAGGGGAAACCTTTTCTATGACCTCAGTACAACGGACGTGGAGGACGTGAACAAGAATGAGGACGTCTCCGATACCCTGCCCGGAGCCCGCATTCCAAATGCGGACGGACAAGGCAACGGGACGCCCTACAGGGGAAGGGTACAGCAGACGAAGGAGTTTGTCAACCACGTGAATAAGGAAAATGCCGGCCATGGAAACTATGGCAGCTTCTCCATGAGGGCTGAGGGAAGATGGAACGCTTTCGAGGACGAGATGCGGAGCATCCGCGAGAGGGCTCAGGCGGAGCGGGGGAACCGGATAATGGCGCGGCCGGAGATGGAGCTTTGCGTCACATTCGCCATATAACGGAGAAACAGCGGCGGCGACTCATGCATTACTTCACACATATTCAGCCACCACGGCAGGTGAAATCTCCCGGATGCAGGGGATCTCCCGATCGCATGCGGCACAGTAACAGGGATGACACGGGCGGTGAGAATGAAGTACTGTATGCCTCTTCCCCAAAGGCCGCCAACATTCGGGCAGGCGACCAGCCATGAGCACAATGCAGCGGGCGCCCCAATGCGACGCCAGCATGGGGATCAAACCATCCACGGCCACTAAAATATCCTTTGCATTTATGAGCATATCAAACTCGGCCGGCGGACGGCAAATCGATTCCACTCCCAGCGCATGAGCCCATTCTTCGGCTCTCCCGGCATCACGGGACAAAGCAACCAGAAGCGGAGAGGAATCTTCGGGAAGCAGAGAAAAGAGCTCCTCCCATTGCTCTCGCGGCCATTCCGTAGAAGGTCCCAACGTGGAAAATGGCGCAAACATCAGACGGCCCTCTCTCTCCGCTGACTTAGAACATTCCGGCTCAAAAAATTCCGGCTGATCACAAGGGATAAAATGAGCACGCAGAATATCGAGAAAGCTCTCCACACGATGCCTTGGCGGGCCCCCTTTAAAGCGCGGTGTCCGCATGCGGAACGCCCGATGCCCCGCACAGGGATGATCATCAAAACCGCTGATATACACAGGCATCAAAGGACGCAGACAACGCCAAGTCTTCCTGCTGCAATCGAGCAGGAAGACATAATCAAAGGGGCCTTCATTGTAAATGGCGTCAGCGTCAAGCTGACGAGAGAGAGAGCTTTCCGAAGCATCCGTCGTTACCACATGCGCAACTTCTTTCTGCATCCGCCAGAAATCCCTCTGTTCATCCGGACAAGCCACCGTAATCTGGATATCGCAGCGCACGGCGTGCAGAGCACGCAGAAAGGGAACAACCAGCAGAGACTCTTCAAAACTCTCGGGCAGCACAACAACGATACGGAACGGCTGCACCTTCTCCCGTTTCAATATATCCATCACTTCAGGGGGCTGCGGCGGCGCAAAATGCCGCGTGGCCTTCCATCGGTGATGAAGCCAAAATCCATCCAAGACGGACTCCCGCTGTCTCTCTGCCAATGCCTTGTTGATTTGGAAAGTCAGCTCATAAATATTTGCCTGAGGATCGGGCAGATCGATCGTACGGTTCATCACCGCATCCCAATGCCCCAGAGAGGTATTGCGCGTGTAGATGGTAAACAACGTGCCCCGGCATCTTTTATAAATCAAAGCCGGCAAATAGGTCGTCCCCGTCACCTTGCCAAAATAAGGAAGGAAGGCGCCTTCCTGCGTAAACTGATCGCTGAGCACCCCCACAAGCCCCCCTCCTTTAGCCAGTTTAAACACAGCCCGCAATCCATCTTCCTTGCTGAACATTTCGCAGCCATATGCCGTGCGCATGCTGTAGACCAGCTTCTCAAGCAGCGGATTGCTCATCCTCCTGTACATAGCTCCATAGCGGCCAACTTTCGGAAAATGCGAGCGAATGCGCGAAAGAATCTCCCAATTGCCTGCGTGAGGAATGCAGGCAATCCCTGTGCGGCCATTGAGCCCCGCATTTTCGTATACATCGCCTCCCACAATCCGCACAGCCGCATCCAGCTCATCTTCCGTCACCACGCCGATCTTAGCAGCCGCAAGAAAATTCATACACGTGCGCTTCATGTTTTCCCGCACCATCGGGGCAAGTTCCCCGCTCCGAAGCTCTCCCCCCAGAATAATGCGCAGATTGCGGGCCACAATGCGCCGGCGCGAAGCCGAACAGAGCCACACCGCCCAGCCGACACACCGCCCTGCACGACACCAGAAACGCATCGGAAGACACCGCAACAGCGCATGAAAACACAAATATCCCCAAAGGGCAATGCGTTGAAACAAGCGCACCTTCGCCGGCTGCTCCACTTGATCGGACATGGAGTAAAACTCAACGGGAGACATGAGTCTCAGTTGAGCGTATAGGAAGAGGGTATATAGAAAGGTTTGCGATTGTAAGGATCCCACACCCTGCTTCCGGTCGGAACCCCCGAGTAATTCAGATAGCGATGAGGAGCATAGGGTGAAATCACGATATCCTTATAACCGGAACGGAAACCGTAGGGGATGCCATCCGCCCCGTAGCTGAGAGAATCACGC
Source organism: Akkermansiaceae bacterium (assembly GCA_021200315.1). Taxonomy (GTDB): domain Bacteria; phylum Verrucomicrobiota; class Verrucomicrobiia; order Verrucomicrobiales; family Akkermansiaceae; genus Akkermansia. The sequence goes on along the minus strand of JAJQGU010000030.1, from coordinate 97,668 downwards.
TGTTCGGCCAAAGAAGCAGGCAGCGCGTCTTCTGGGATGGAGAGCCATGCCTGAGATGCGGGCTTTCCATTATTGTCGGCAATGACATGCGGTGCCGTGCCAGAATATTCGTCGCGCATGAAATATTGCCACACGCAGGATTGCAGACAGAGCGCCGAAATGAGGGAAACGGCGGCGGGTATTCGAGTCATGAATTTCATTATGAGGATGGAGGTTGAAGGATGAGACGATTGTCCCCTCCATTTTCGTCCTTGATAAAACGGGGGAGATAACCACTGTCCGCTATTTGAGAGAAAAAGCCTTCATATGTTTTTCTGATTCCCTCAACAGACGGGTGAAGAATGAGTATATACCTTTCTGGAACAGAAATCAAGCCTATGGTACCGCCACGGGGCATGGAACCCAGTATGTCACTCCCTCCCCGGTATTCCAAATTGATTTTGGTTCCATCATCTTCACGAATGGAACGAAAGGTAAGATAGACGGAAATCGTCTGATGCAGACGGGCACCCAAGAGGCGATCCAGAATCAACTCCGCATATCCGTCATGAATGCGCACGGCCACGCCGCAAGGACGCGCAATAACGTTGAACACCCCCCGCTGACCGAATTTGAGCGTATCCTGCAGGTAGCGATTGATTTCGGCTTCTGTGAATACGGCCTCTTCCCCATTCTGCACGGCATTCTGGAAGACAGAAGGCAGATCGGTCACGGCGCCTTGGGTGCCATATCCCTGAACATCGGAAAGATCCTGAGGCATCCACGAGAGCGCAAGAAGAATCCCGACCGCCGACAACAAAAAGCACAGCAACAGAGCGGCCGTAAATTTCCAGCCGTTGAAACGGCGTTTGAACGGCTGCGACTCATTTCCCCGTGCGGGATGATCTTCTTCGCGAATCGGCAAGACAGCATTTTCCGGGAGAGAAGCACCGTATAAAGAGCCCCAAAGTTCCAGAGTCTCTTTCTTCCGGCGGCTGTGCCTTCTATGATTGTTTGTAGCCACGGGTACCAGCAATAATTCAAGGAAGGCGCGGGAATTTTGAAAAATCAGGGGGTCTCTTCTCGATAAAGGCATTGCGCCCCTCCTGCGCCTCTTCGCTCATATAATAAAGCAGCGTCGCATTGCCGGCCAGATCGAGCAGGCCCATCTGGCCATCGCAATCAGCATTGAGCGCCGCCTTGATACAGCGCAAAGCCATCGGACTTCGTTGGAGAATCTCCCCGCACCACTGCAGGGTTTCTTCTTCGAGGCGGTCCACAGGAACCACCGTATTGACCAAGCCCATATCCAAAGCCTGATGCGCATCGTACATGCGGCAAAGATACCAGATTTCCCGCGCCTTTTTCTGCCCCACGATGCGCGCCATGTACGAGCAGCCAAGGCCACCGTCAAACGAACCCACCTTCGGCCCCGTCTGCCCGAACCGTGCGTTCTCCGCCGCAATGGTCAAGTCGCAGACCAAATGAAGCACATGCCCCCCACCCACGGCATAACCCGCCACCATGGCAATCACAGGCTTGGGCAGCTGGCGTATCTGTCTCTGCACATCGAGAATGTTCAGCCGGGGAATCCCGTCATCCCCCACATATCCCGCCCTGCTCCGAATTTTTTGATCGCCCCCCGAGCAAAAAGCCAGTGTCCCCTCTCCTGTCAGAATGACGACACCCACAGCGGAATCTTCATGAGCCAGATGAAACGCGTCAAGCAACTCGCACACCGTCAGCGGACGGAAAGCATTACGCACCTCGGGGCGGTTGATCGTAATCTTGGCGATTTTTCCGTCGGCCGTAGTTTCGTAACGGATATCCGTGTAAGTTTTTTGAGAAATCCAGTTGGTCATAAAAACTCAGGCCAATTCCAAAGCCCACTTGAGATATTTAGCGGATTCATCCCATATGCGCGCATTCGTACTGCCAAGAACCACGACAATCACATGCCTGCCATTGTATCCACCCGTGGAGATCAGGCACTTTCCCGCAGCATTGGTATAACCCGTCTTGAAGCCTGTCACCCATGAGTACCGCGAAAGCAGTTTATTGGTGTTGGCAAGCGTACGAATGCGTCCATTCGCCAATCTGAAATCGTAACGCGCATCGCACACCATGCGGCGCAATACAGGGTTTCTATAGGCGAACCAAGCGCAGCGCGCCATGTCGACCGCCGTGGAATACTGGGAGGCAGGCAGACCATTCGGGTTGACGAAATGCGAATTGTACATTCCCAGACGGCGCGCTTTCGAATTCATTCTTGAGACAAAATTCGACACAGAGCCCGCCGTGTCGCGGGCAAGAGCAAGAGCCACATCATTAAAGCTGCGCACCATCAAGGCATGAAGCAGATCTTCCCTGCGATACTTTTCCCCCGCCTTGAAACCCAGCTTAGTCGGAGCCGCTTTGGTGTCTTCCTCCGCAATAGTGACCGTCTTGCTCAAACGGCCGGCATCGAGAATGACCAGCGCGGAAAGAACCTTTTGCGTGCTGGCCACCTGCCTGCGCACATTCCCGTTGTATTCATAAAGTACCTGCCCCGTCATGGCATCCATGACACAGACGGCCGCACAACCGGGTTTAGGAGCCGGAGTGCGGGGGCGCACCAGCGGACGCACAGCGGAATTGGCTGGCAAAGCTGCTGTCTGTATCGGCTCATCCGGCACAGGTGCCGCCGTAGGAATCACGCCGACGCTCTCGGAACGGAGCGACGCAGAATTGTACGCGGAAGAATAGGATGAGGTGTTGAACGACTGGCACGCTGTGAAGATGAAAACGACCAGCGCGCCAAACATGCGCACGGGGAATTGCATGAAGCCATTCTCATGCACACAATGTGAAAAATCAAGTGCAAAATGAAGAGAAGCATATGCCGTTACAAGAAAACTCAATGGACAAAACCGCGCAAAAGAGGGGCTGCACAATTTTTCATGCACCAAGCCCTGAAATTGGCGGAGAGCCCTCATGACGGAGGAGAATTCATGAGACAAATCCCAGGCGGCCTCCTGCACGAGCTCGGGCTCGGGGAAAAGCAGCGGCCAGAGAAGCAGAGTGCGGCACCGAACACGTTCGCCGGATCAGACTCCCTTTCGGCGGGAAAATCCATCCAAAAACCGTACAGGAGAAAAAACAGCGCTTTCTTTCCATTACCCGATGAGGATACACGAAAGCGCCTTCCGTCCGGCGGCCATTTTTCTGTCAGCCTGCGCTTTTCGGGCGCAGGCACGCCCCGCCCCTACCTACCTACGGCGGCGCTGTTCCCGACGTTCACGTCGGGCTTTGCTGCGCTCACCACGGGAGGCCCCGTCATCAGCGGACTTGCTCCTATCGGCAACGCCGCACCAAATTTCGAGAAGATGCGGCACAATTTTCCCATACATAGTGTCCGGGGCAATCTGTCCCATGGCTTTTACATGCTTGACAAGCGCCATCTTGCCTGCCTTCTCTTTTCGCAGGCGTCCAATGAAGACGGCATAGCTTTCCTGCTTTTGCAGGTCGGAGAGTCTGGGATTCTCGAGCAAAGCTTTCAGTTTCTTTTCCGTTTCCCGAGCGGAAAGAGCCCGATCGGCATTTTGCTCACTGCCGCTGAAGGCATTGACTTCCATGTTGAAAGCGAATGGATCATAAGTCAACCGCCCGATGTAGCCTAAACTGTCCTGCGGGTCGAGAGCCCGAAGCTGTTCCACCGCATGATCGGGCGGATAAATATTCAAGGAACAGGCTTCACCCAGCAGTCTCGCTTTTTCCATACCCTGAGCATTCTCCGCCTGAGCGAGCAGTGTGCTCTGTTCTCTGAAAAGCTCCAGCTTACAGCGTATGTTTTCCCGCCCCGTTTCATAATTCTCCTCCTCGGAGCCCAACTCATCCGTTCCGCAAAGCTGCGCGTAAATGCGTCCCCGGGCATCGGCCATGCAAACAGCGGGGAAACTGCGGAACTGGTGATTGATTTTCTGGCGCTGGAATCCTCCCTGAATCTTATTCTCCTCCTTTCTCTGAGAAGCCGAAGGGCGCTGATAGAACGGAACAGCCACCATCACGGCACCGCCGCACGCCTTTTCCGTCTCTCTGTTCTTCCAGAAATCGTCGAGCATCCGTACACTGCGGCGATTCCAATCCGGACCGTAACAATAGACAATCACTCCATCCTCCGTAGCTTTCTTAAGAGCCTCCTCATAACCGGACGCCCGATCCGCCCCCCAAGCGGAACCTGTAAGCACAAAGAAACAAACCGCAGACAACAGGTGCTTTTTCATGATCATATATCAGACGCAAACAAAATCAGGCATTCTTACGACCGTAGACATGGATGGCGCGCAGATGGAAGAAATCTTTCCCGTCGCGAAAGACGCGCACACGCTGGCACTGAGTATTCTTCCCGTCAATGTAGATGACGTTCTGTTTCGGCCGGTCAGGCAAGAGAGAAAGAGGCGTCCAAGCATTGCCATCCATCGAGGTTTCGACCCGCCAGTCGTGCAAACGGAATTCGTTGCTGTCCATGGTCACGATCACAATACCGGTCACCGTACCGGGACGGCGCATCACAACTTCCGCCCATTCATTTTCTCCGGAGTTGTTCGTATGGAATCTCCCTCCAGAAGTTTCGATCACGCCGGGATGTTCAGAGGGGTCATCGTACTGCGGACTGAGAGAGCTGAACCGAATGAGCCCCCCCGAAGAGAGAAGTTCTCCGGGATAAGGATCGATTTTTGGAAGGTTCGGTTCTTTCTTGCCGAACTTTTTGGCAATCGACTGGAAGGTTGCGATATTTTGATTGTTTTCCGCACCTACAAGAGCGGTCTTCAACAGACTCTCCTTGTCCTCTCCCCGAGCGTTTCCACTGGCTTGCAGGGCCATCTGAGTGAATTCATTCTGCATGTCGGAGCTGATGGAGCCGGCGAATTCCGACCCCCAACTCATTGCGTCTGCGGCAAAAGCCGGTTTTTCCATCAGACATCTGGTCATCATCTTGAAATAGGCAAGCAGATCACCCCTCGAGGAGGGCGACGACAATTTCACATTAACATTCTCCGATTCCTCATCAGACTCGCTTCCCAGCGGGCTGGCGGAAGAAGCGATCACAGCGCCGAACAAAGCGGCTTGGGACTGCAGCAATTTTTCAAGACCCCATTTGGGTTCATCCTCCGTCCTGTCCATATTGTTCAAGAAATCTTCGCACACTTTGAGCTTTTCCTCACGCGTCCTGAGCAATCCCATCAGCGCAGGATACACCTGCTTGTTCAGCACAGTCATGCAGACTTCCGGGTGCTTACTGCCCATACCCCTGCAAAACGCTTCGTTCACCTGCATCCATTTTTTCTTGTCGTGAGGAAGAATATTCTTCAAACTTTCGAAAAAACTGCTCCACGCCGGGTAATTGAGTGGCTGTATATCCGTCGCCAGTTCGTAGACCACCACGGAATTTTTCGGGTTTCTGTTCTGAGCCAGCACCGAGGCAATCGCCGCCACCTGCTGAGAGACCTTCGTGCGATATCCCTCCGAATAGAATCCCTGAGCCAAATCAAGAAAGGAGAAGGCCCGTTCTCCCCAAAGTTCCCAATGCATGCCGTGTTTGGGCGAAACGGAGAAATTACGTTTCCATTTACCGTGCACACGAACCGCATAAGCGCAATGCCCCGGTTCGCCCATGGTCATTGCGGGAATACCCTGCGCTATGCAGGATGACGCGCCAAAATGAGCATTGCCGCCACAAACAGCTCCGATATCGCGGACCTCCTTGTTGAAGTTGCCGTAATAATAATTGTTAAACGGACGATAATACTCCTCGCTGTGAATGCTGTCCCCAAACAGATTCACCAAGCGATAAGGCACTTGGCAGGCCGCATTGTACGCCTCCTCCTCAGGCAGCGAGGCGTTGTCTCTCATCCACCTGAGAGTCTTTGCCGAACCATGCCCATTCTTATCTTTCCAACCGCAAACAATACGCAGATCCCAATCCTCCAGTTCATCAAACACAGGGTTCAGCAATCCTTTCCGCCAACTGGAAACAAAATAATCATAGCGAGCCTTCGCAAGAGAGAATCGATCTTTCAGATCAGTTTTGGGCGGAAGCAGATTTCGAAATTTTGCCGCTTCCTCTTCATCGCTGAACGTCCAGCCGTTCCTGCCGTATTCCGCCGCAATAGCCGTAGCGATGCGGCGTTTCATGGCAATCTCCCCAGAGCGCCGACTGGAGGCGTTCTCTCCTTTTATCCGAGAAGAATCAGCATGCCCTGCCCTCTTGCTCCTTCCGTCCAAAATATCCGGGTCATGGGCAGCCAGCGCCGCCAAAATTTCAATGGCTTTTTCCGGGCTCCGGCACGCGCCCGCATACACGAAGCTTTCCACCCAGTGCAGGTCATTCATAAATCTGCCCATGAAGGAGCGGAACTTAGCATCCTTGCAGAGAAGAGCCAGCTGCTCGGAATCCGCCTTGTCCATAATTACCCACTGAGCAAGAGCCAAGCGATTCTTAAGCCCGTTCTTCCCCCCGATGAACAGCAGAATATCCTTATCCGTTTTCTTTTTCAAAGCTCCGACAATCCGCGCAGCCAGACGCTTCTTGGCATTGTCCGGCCGTTTCCACATGGTTGGAGTTTCCCTGCCGATGTATTCCGAATCAGGAATCTTCGACATTTTCGTGATCCACTCCTGCAATTCTCTGAGTTGAGCAGGAGTGCGCGTAATTGACTGGATTTCGAATTCGTCTTCCGCCTCGATCTCAGCAATATCCTCATCTGCTGCTTCTACCTCCTCCGGTTGATCGGGCTCCGGCGTCACAACCACAGGTGCGGGCTGAGGTTCAGGCTGCGGTTCGGGCGCCGAATCCGGCTCAGATTGCGGACCGGGGTTATCCTTTTGAACTATAGCCGGGACAGGATCAATCTCATACTCCTTTTTTCTCCCATCTTTCCTTCCAAAGATCGGCTCGTAGAGCACATATCCGATTACACCGCTGCACAAAAGAACTGCGCAAATTTTAAGAGCACGGGAACCCATGCCATGAATTCTATGGGAAAATCTGTTCCTGTCAAGGAAGGAAGTTTCAGCGCCAGCGGGACTCCTCCTCTTTTTTTCTTTTTATTTTATACGCAAAATGTATACTGAACGCATCAACTCAGCAAAAGAGCACAATATGAAAATTTGGTTTGATGGAAAATTGGTCGAGAAAGAAGAAGCGAGAGTTTCCGTGTTCGATCACGGGGTTCTCTATGGAGACGGGTGTTTCGAGGGGATCCGATTCTACAACGGAAAAATATTCCGCCTGAAGGAGCATTTGGAGCGTTTCTTCAATTCGGCCAAATACATTGCCCTCGAAATTCCCTACTCTTTTGACGAAGCAGCGGCGGCCTGCCGCGAAACGGCGGACGCCTCCGGTCTCAAGGACGGCTACATTCGCCTTGTAGTCACACGCGGAGAAGGCGGCCTCGGCCTGAGCCCGCTCACCTGCCCCCGGCCCTGCATGTTTGTGATTGCGCAACAGGTGGCGCTCTATCCCAAGGAAATTTATGAAAACGGGCTCGCCCTCGTCACCAGCGCCGTACGCCGCAACGCACCGGCCGCCCTCAGTCCCCAGGTGAAATCGCTGAATTACCTCAATAACATTCTCGCCAAGCTCGACGCCATCCGGCAAGGTGCATGGGAATCTCTCATTCTCAACGCTCAAGGAAACGTAGCAGAATGCACGGGAGACAACATATTCATCGTCAAGAGAGGAGTGGTCTGCACACCTCCTGTCACCGACGGCGCTCTCGACGGCATCACCCGCCATGCGGTGATCGACATCTGCCATGAGGCAGGCATCCCCTTTCAGGAGCGCACACTCAACCGATTCGACATTATCAGCGCAGATGAATGTTTCCTCACGGGCACGGCGGCCGAAGTGATCGCCGTTTCATCCCTCGATGGTCAAAAAATCAACACCGGCGTCTCCGGCCCCGTCACCAAGCGCATCCTCTCCCTCTATCAGGAAGAAACAAACCGATCAAGAGATTAAAAACATGCCCTGCAAGAATTGGCATGTTTTTCCTGTCCATGGACACCCAAACCTCCGCAACGCTCTGGCGCGGCCGCTTCTTGGAAATCCGAGAAGCGGCTGGTCGGTGGGAATACGCCGCCCGTACGCGCAATGTGGACGTCGTGATGATCTTCGCGCTCGCTCCCGGGCGCAAGATGCTCATCGTTGAAGAATTCCGCCCGCCGCTCGGCCAGATCACCATCAGTGCCCCCGCCGGTCTCTGCGGCGATCAAGACAACGAAGAACCGGAAACGGCCGCCCGACGCGAACTGCTGGAGGAGACCGGCTATGCTGCCGAAACCATGCGCTTCTTGTTCCGAGGTCCCTCTTCGCCCGGCCTCACTTCGGAGACCGTGAATTTCTTTCTTGCCGGAGACCTGCACCGCATCGGCAAGGGCGGCGGGATAGACAACGAACACATTGCTGTTCGCGAGATTCCGCTCGACGGGCTCGACGCCTGGCTCGAACGGCAAATGCAGACGGGCAAAGCCGTCGATCCGCGCATCTATACGGGCGTCCATTTTCTGGCGAAGCCCCAGCGACAATGAACATCAGTCCCCCGGTGCCGACAGCCGCACGTGAAGTAGCCGATCGACTCATAAAAGCCGGACACCGCACCTTATTCGTGGGCGGATGCGTGCGCGACTGGCTCGCCGGCCAAGAGCCCAAGGACATTGATATCGTGACCCAGGCGCAACCGGAAGAAATCCTCGCGCTTTTCCCGAATTCCCGCGCCGTGGGAATCTCTTTCGGCGTAGTCTTGGTTCAGTGGAAAGAAACGAGCTTTGAAGTCGCCACCTTCCGGATGGACGGAGAATACTCCGACAGCCGCCACCCCGACTCCGTGCAGTACTCGAACGAATGGGAGGACGCTCGGCGCAGAGATTTCACCATCAACGGTCTGATGATGGAACCTGCCACAGGAGAAATTCTCGACTACGTGGGCGGGCTGGCGGATCAGCGACTCGGCCTGCTGAGAGCGATCGGCGAGCCTGCAGCCCGCTTTCGCGAAGACGCGCTGCGTCTGCTGCGGGCCATCCGCTTCTCCGTCGTTCACGATCTGGAAATCGAGCGCCGCACCTGGGATGCCCTCTGCACATACGCCGAACGCGTGCATCTCGTCGCCACTGAACGGCTCCATGCCGAACTCGACCGTATGTGGCTTTCGCCCCGGCGCAGGATAGCCCTTGAACTGCTCGACCGCAGCGGCCTCTTGGGGTGTTTCGTTCCCGAACTGCTCCGCCTGAAGGGCTGCACCCAGCCCCCGGAGTTTCACCCGGAAGGAGACGTCTGGACGCACACGCTGCTCGCTCTGGAGCATCTACCCGAGAAGGCCGACCTTGAGCTCGTCTGGGCCACCCTGCTGCATGACATCGCCAAACCATGCGTCCGGACAATAGACGCAAGCGGGAGAATCCGCTTCAACGGTCATGACATCACGGGCATGGAGATGGCCGGCGCCATTCTGCGCCGCCTGCGCTATCCCAAGAATTTTATCAGCCATGTACAACATCTGGTAAAAAGCCACATGCAATGGCGCAGCCTGCACCGCATGCGTCCCGCCCACCTCAAAGTCAAGCTGCGCGATCCTCTGTTCGGGAACGCTCTAGAGCTGCACCGCGCCGATCGCCTGGCATCGAACGGCGATCTGAGCACCTGCCGCTTCGCCGCCGAACAACATGCCCGCCTCTCCGCCGAAGCGACGTTCAACCGCTCCCCCTTCCTCAACGGGCGTGATCTCCTTGACCTAGGATTATCTCCAGGGCCCCTTTTTCGTCAAATCCTCGACGAAGCCCTCACCGAACAGATGGAAGATCGCCTTCCCAACCGGCTGGCCGCTCAGATCTGGCTTCGTCGGAGAGTGAAAACCCTACTCGACAATACAAACCTTCGTGCCTACGCGGGCAAGGCGGAAAATCGGTTCACAGGCCGTGCGGGTAAGACGGATGCACCCATGTGAAACGGGGCTGCGGTAAACTTCTCCCACGTGAAGACCAATGCCGCCGTCCGTCAAACGCATGAAGCAGGGCATGCTGACGTGGTAAATGTTGGAAATGTGCCGACGCCGCTTTTCAGTGATACGGAAATCTCCCAAGGGCGTTCTGTGCGATGCGCGACCGGTTGAAACGGGGAAATCCATCGCCACCTTCCCATTCACAAAAAGCTTTCCCCGCTGCTTTCCGCGCTCAATAAGCAGGCTGGTGTTGTCCGCAGTCGCCTGCCCCATGAGCTCCGCATTTTTCCATTCCCTGTATGTCAGCGGATAATAAGGCTGAGCCACAAATTCGGCATGTTCCCGAGGTGTCGGGATGGAGAGATCGTCCATTCGGGATGAGTCATGCCGAAAAGCAAGGGCGCTGCGCACGAGGCGAGCCTGCTCGGGGTTCACGATCACAATAGGAGGCTCAGAACTGCAGGAGACGGACAGCAGTGCAATCAATGGCGTCAACAGAAAGAAGAGTATTCTCATTTGGGCGCACACATGATACCCCTCGCGGGAACACTGCTCAACCCCTGTTTCTAAAAGCATAGTCCAATGAACCAATTCAGAAGGAACCATATAGTTCATCATCCGCCATCCCCTCCTCTCAACGTCTCGTGCGCCACGCGCAGTCTCTCCTGTTCTCGGTTGTAGAGAGCCATCTGCACGGCATTGCAGATATTGTGGAACACGGAATAGAACACAGGGCCGAGGAAGATGAGCGGACTATCCGTCACATAAGTCATGGCCAAATACACGGTGATGGTCGTATTTTTCTGTCCAAGACACTGAGAGCACTCCCGCTTCAATTCCGGATATCCAAGCCGATAGCCGATGAGAAATCCTGTCGTGCACACGCACAGAGCCACCAAGGCGACGGGCAACATCTCCATGGGAGGAATTCCGTCCGATCGGATGCGCTGCGAGGCCGAGGCGGCGATGAGAACGAGGGTGAACATCCACACGGCGAGCGACCAATCGCGCAACTTGGGAGCCCAGAGGCGGGCGCGGGGATGAATGCGGCGGATGCCGAAAGCCAGCACGGCAGGGAACACCATCGTCACAGCCACGCGGCCGGTGATGTCAAGAAACATGGAAGAATCTACAGCCCCCACCACGAGAGGCATCAGAAAGGGAAGCACGGCCGCGATCAGAAAGTTGCTCAGCACCATGCAGGTGACTGTGAACTCCACTTTGCCGTGCAGCAAGTTCACGATCACAGGCGCGGCCATGGCCAGGGGCGTAATGCCGCAAAAAAAGGCGGCCTCAGCCCAGATGCGTTTGCCCCAAAGCATCAGCAGCGCCCAAGCTCCCACGCCGATCAGGATATTGAGCGCCACGATCACAAAATGCAGCGGACGGGGCTTCAGACGAGGCACCTTGAGCCCGAGGAAGGTGATCGTCAACATCACCACGATATTGAACGGCATCAGCGGCGCGAGTGAGGATATCTGCGGAAAGCACCCCCCGATCACGAAAGCCAGCACCAACCCCCAGATTCTCAATCTACCCTTCATATCTCTTCTTCGCGCAGCCAGCGCGCCGCTTCAGGCGCATAGTAGGTCAGGATCATATCGGCTCCGGCACGGCGAATGGAAAGGAGAGCCTCCAGCGCCGCGCTCTTTTCATCAAGCCACCCAGAAGCCGCCGCCGCTTTGAGCATCAGATATTCTCCGCTCACATGATAGGCCGCGATCGGCAAGTGTGTGCGCACCCTCATGGCTGCCAGCACATCGAGATAGAAAGTGGCCGGCTTCACCATGAGCATGTCCGCGCCCTCGGCCACGTCGAGCTCAGCCTCGCGCAACGCCTCGCGGGCATTGCCGGGATCCATCTGGTAAGTCTTCTTGTCGCCGAATTTGGGAGCACTTTCAAGGGCGCCGCGGAAGGGGCCGTAGAGAGCGCTCGCATACTTGGCCGTATAGGAAAGGAGGGAAACCCTGTCAAATCCCGCCGCATCGAGTTGTCCGCGAATAATGCCGATGCGGCCGTCCATCATGTCGCTGGGGGAAATAATATCCGCACCCGCCTCGGCATGGCACAGCGCCTGCCGACAAAGCACTTCGACGCTCTCATCGTTCAGGATCTCGCACTTCCCGTGAGAGCTATGGCGTACAATGCCGTCATGCCCATCCGAATTGAAAGGATCGAGCGCGACATCCGTCATGATCACCATCTCTGGGACGGCCTCTTTCAGAGCGCGAATCGTGCGCGGCACGATACCCTCCGGATTCCAAGCTTCTTCAGCAGCAGAGCTCTTCTTCCCTTCAGGCACCACGGCGAAAAGATCGATGGCACGAATGCCCAAATCCTCCAAGCGCCTCGCCTCGTCGATCATGCCATGCAGACACCAGCGCATGCAGCCGGGCAGTGAATCAATGGGAGTATCCTCGTCGCCCTCCTGCACAAAAACTGGATACACCAAATGCGAAGCGCTCAGACTCGTTTCGCGGATAAGACCGCGTATGCCCTCAGATTTGCGATTGCGCCGCGGCCGAACAGGCAAATGATACATGCCGGGAAGCATATGCCGCCCCCTCCGGATTGTAAAGTGCAAAAAGCATTCTCCCTATTCCACATTTCCTTACTCCCGAAGCCAGAAACGTCTTTTCTGGCAGAAAGCCGCACGCACAGCGGCGGCGCGTCTTCCCCTGCCGGACGCACGTCATCACTTCCCCGCGCCGAAAGCTCTTCTTTTACTTTTTTCGATTGTTCGGCACGCATCTTCGCACCCGCTATGAACTTGAACGATCTCGTGCTCCTCGGGGAAAACGCTCTCCGTCTGCCGATGCCAACTTTCCGGTTAGAGTTTCCTTTCATCAGGTATTGCCAAAAGGACACAGACTCAGACAAGCTCGGAAGACGTCACGTAAAGTGTTATCAGTGGTTCCATTCCAGTTACATTTTATGCGACTATCGATCATCATGACATACGGCTACATCAGAGTCAGCAGCGACAAGCAGACAGTTGAAAACCAGCGTTTTGAAATCAATAAATTCTGTCGTCGCGAGCAATTGCGCATAGATGGATGGATCGAAGAAACAATCAGCGGAACAAAGGACTACAGCAAGCGCGCGCTCGGCGGCCTTCTCCGCAAAGCGGGCGAAGGTGATCTCATCATATGCTCCGAACTTTCGCGTTTGGGACGCAACCTGTTTATGATCATGGAAATTCTGAATATCTGCATGAATCGCCGCTGCAAGGTATGGACAATCAAGGACAATTACCGACTCGGAGAAGACGTTCAAAGCAAAGTATTAGCCTTTGCCTTCGGGCTCGCGGCCGAGATTGAACGCAACTTGATCAGCCAAAGAACCAAGGAAGCCCTTGCCCGCAAAAGAGCGGAAGGCGTCGTCCTGGGCAGGCCGAAAGGCTCCCGCACAGCTCCGGAGAAACATCCTCTTTACCGCAAGAAAAGCCTCATCCGCGAATTGCTGGCCGAGGGTGTCCCCCAGCGGCAGATCGCCCGCCTTTGCCATGTTGACAGAAACACGCTGGCGCGTTTTCTCAAGCGCAATCAAGCTCTCGAACCCACACACGCATCACGGAATATTTAAGAGAAAAACAACCTCCTCCTTCTTCCGTCCGGAAACTGTCGACGAATACTTTCCGGACAGAAGAAGGAAATGTCCGCATGCTCTCTTCTATTTTCTCATAGCTCTGAGACCGTTGGCAACAACGATCAATGACAAGCCAACGTCCGCCAGAACAGCCATCCACATGGCGGAGTTTCCCGCGAGCGCAAGAGCGCACACAGAAACCTTCACCCCAAGAATCAAGACGACATTCTGCACGAGAATATTGTAAACGGAGCGAGAAAGCCGGATGAAACGTGGCAGCTTCTTCAGATCGCCGTCCATGAAAACCACGTCAGCCGTTTCAATGGCAGCATCGGTGCCGCCGCAAGACATGGCAAAGCCTATATCGGCACAGGCCAGAGAGGGAGCATCGTTGATTCCGTCACCGACCATGCCGACGCAGCGACGGCAGCCTTGCATGAGAGCATCCACCACTCGGCGTTTTTCGGCGGGAAGCAGATTGGCGCGAAAACCGTCCACCCCCACTTGACGGGCGACCTTTTCTGCGGCATGCACATTGTCCCCCGTCAGCATGAGAGTGTGCACGCCGAGGTTGCGAAGTTCCCGAAGAGCTTCCCGGGAGCTTTCCCGCACAGTATCCGCCACGGCAAAAAGGGCGCGCACGCCTTTCTCCCCCGCAAGAGCAACCACACTTCCACCATGACGTTCAAGTTCGGTGATTTTCCGCTCCAAGGCGCCGGAACAGAACTGCAGTCTTTCGACAAGGCGGCGTCCACCGAGGAGCCATTTTCGGCCTTCAATCACTCCTGAAGAGCCTTCGCCGGGCAAAGCGGTAAAATCTCTTACTTCACGGAGGGGAACTTTCATCTCTGCGGCATGATCAGCCAAGGCTCTCGACACGGGATGATCGGAGCGGGCAGCCAGACTCGCCGCGCAGGATCGCACCATGTTCTCATCTTCATCGGAAAGAGATACGAAATCCATCTGACGGGGCTCGCCCAGAGTAAGAGTCCCCGTCTTATCCAGAGCAATCTGCGTAAGCAGACGCCCCCGTTCGAGAAAAAGCCCTCCCTTAACCAAAATGCCGGAACGCATCGCCGCCACCAGTCCGCTCGCTATAGTGACGGGGGTGGAAATCACCAGTGCACAGGGACAACCGACCACCAAAATCGTCAATCCATTGTAAAGGGATTCCATCCAATGGCTCCCCCAGAACAAAGGAGGTACGAGCCCCGCCGCCAGACCCAGCAAGAATATTGCCGGAGTATAGCGGCGGGCGAATTGATCGGCAAAACGCTGCATGGGAGACCGTACCGCCCGGGCTTCCTCCACGGCTTGGATGATGCGCGCCAACGTACAATCATGAGCAGAAGATGTTGTCTCAAACTCAAGAGCTCCTGTTCCATTCAGCGTTCCCGCAAACACCGTGTCGCCTCCGCTTTTTTCTACAGGCATACTTTCGCCCGTGATAGACGATTGGTTCACCGTCGAACTCCCCGAAACAACGATGCCATCGAGCGCGATTTTTTCGCCGGGACGCACACGAACACGTGCTCCAACAGGCACTTCCCGCACATCCATATCCTTCCACGCACCATCGGCCTGCAACACAGCGGCCGTTTTCGGGGCGAGAGCGGTGAGCGCCCGAACGGCATGACGTGCGCGCTCGAGCGAACGCGCCTCAAGAGCCTCGGCTATATTGAAAAGAGTCATCACCATCGCGGCCTCGGAAAATTGTCCGATCAGAGCAGCCCCCGTAACGGCCACAAACATGAGAGCGTTGATATTCAGTTCAAATTTCGATATGGACGTCCAGCCTTTGCGGTATGTTGTCAAGCCGCCGAGAACGATGGCAGTCATGGAGAGCGACAGTGAGACCAACGTCGAACCCGAAACGCCGAATGGAAGCTGAACGCAGCCGTCTTTTCCCAGCAGGTGAAATCCTTCTTCCCCGAGCCATTCGCTCAGTTCAGCCAGAAAAGCAATCAGCCCCGCAGCAATCAGACGAATCCATGGAATGCGCAAAGCATTATTGACAGAATCTTCATGCCCGCCCCTCATCACCCGTTCCGCTCCCATGTCGAGCTCAGCGAGAGCCTGTTCGACGGCGGCGAGAGCTCCGGGGACGTGCCGAACAATAAGACGACGCCCCAGTAAATCGAATTCGAGGGAACGGATCCCTTCCACGCCAGCAAGCTTGGCTCGAACGAGGTTCTCTTCCACAGGACAATCCATCCCGCGAATGAAGAACACGGAGCAAGCAGCCTGTTCCTCTTTCAAAACAGGCGTCCCTTTCACAGGCGCACCGTTCGGAGAAGAATGGGGAGATTGCCCAGCCACAGTCAATTTCTTATTCATAGTCTTTATATTATTGTTTAATGTCAGGAAAATCCGCATTCATGTTAATATCTATAGCAACTATAGAGTCAAATAGAATTTATGAAAAAAATGAGATGATATAATTTTTTCTTAAAGAGGCATCTTTTTTCTCTGCGTGCCTGAGGAACACGGGCTCTTGACATCCATTGCAATTCCAGTTACAATAAGATCCTGATATGAAAATCAGGATTGGTGAATTGTCCCGCCTAGCAGCCTGTCGCGTGGTGACTATTCGTTATTACGAGAAGGAAGGTCTGCTGCGCAAACCTGAACGCACCGACACCAATTATCGCATCTATGACGAAGAGGACGTCAAACGTCTGCGTTTTATTCGCCATTGCCGTCTGCACGGCATGAAATTGTCCGAAATTCGCGAGCTGCTTTCATTTCAAAGCGCTCCCTCGGTGAGTCATGATTTTATACACGCTCTCATCAAAAAACACATTGTCGACATCGACGCACAAATCGCCTCTCTTCTTCGTCTCAAGAGTCATCTGAAAGAGCTACTTTCCAAATGTCCCAGAGGCAGTCACTCCGACTGCGGCATTCTACAGCACTTCAATGAAAAAACAAACGTCTGCCCCGACTGCACCCTCTCCCCTGGCTCCATATCATATCCTGAAGGGGAACCGAAAAGTACAGACTGTACGGCCGGCACTCCCTGAAACAAAATAAATTTTTGATGTGTTCATCCGGATTCAGCCCATTCCGCGGCAGCTTTCCATGTCTCATCAAAGGCGTTTCCCTACCATACCCTTTTCACAGGAGCCTCCCATGCTCCACACTGCTCGGCCCCTCAATCCACAGCACGGGGAGAAAGCCTGTAAACATTGACTCTTGGCGTGATAGAGAAGTATTCTCCCAACGGGTCTATCACAGCCACACTCTCCCACGAGGAAACGTCGGGCTCCGCATTCGCTCTCATCAGATAGACCGTCCGCCCTTTCCTCAAAGCCTCCGTGATAAATTCATAATTTCTTACCTTCAGATTGGGAAACACGCTTTGCCACAAGTCTCTCAAGGTGTATCGACCGTCCGTCACACAGTACACCTCCCTATCATCCATATAGGCGGCCACCACATCTCGGACGTGTTCGTCATCGCTTACACAGACTATGCTGTCTTTCTCCAAAGCACTGAAAAACGCCAATGATTCTTCCGTCCGCTGGCGCTCCGCGCGCTCTCCAATGAAAAACTCCGCTCCGAACATCACACAGCCGCATACGATGATCCCGGCCACAATCGCTTTCTGCCTGTCGTGCATCCTGCGCCAGCACATCAATACGCTTATCCACAGGCAGAAAAGACCGGGAACCATGTACCGGTTGACAAGTATAGGACAAATGATCACGGACACCGCCACACCGACCGCAAATGTCATCGCCGGTATCGCCGCTCCGCTCAGCAGATACAATAGCTCCTTCCGGTTTTCTTTCCTCTGAAGAATGGTCAGCATGACGACGGGAATCACCGCAAAAATGAACGGAAACGCATAGACGACACATGACCATATACTACCCATGTTTATATCAGATATCCAATAGTTCTCCGACACCCTTGACGTTTGTTTCATCAAGACCAGCAGCCACGGGACATAACAAACGGCCGTCGCCGTCCCTCCCATCAGCCAGTTCTTCACTTCCTTCCTGTTTTTCAGGATCACCCAGATCAGCAGATACAGCCAGACCGCTCCCATGGATATCAACGCGTAATTATGCGTGTACGCGCTGCACACGCTGAAAACGACGAGCGGACCCCAGGTCTTGATTCCTCTTCCGCCATCCATCACCTCTTTCGCGTACAGATAGGTTCCGGTCACGAAAAATAACGCCCACCCGTACATCCTTATCTCTATGCTTTGCGACAGTATTCCAGTGGTGGCAAAAAGACAGAGCACCAAAAGCTCTCTGAAGCCCTTCGTTTCCTCCCGCCTGAATTTCACCCAGCAGAGCGCCGCCGTCGCCGCGAAGGCGGCTGCGGAAAAGAGTTTCGCGACGGCCGCCCTGAAAGCAAACGTGCCGGAAACACACGAAAACAGATCCTCCGCCATCTTCAGCATCAGGTAATACAACGGCGGATGTACATCCTGCGCCGTCAGACCGATCACATCGGCCATGTCATGTCTGATCAAGCCGAGCGTAAACGCCTCGTCAAGCCATATCGTAGGGCTGAAGGCGCATACGATCACGCTGAGAAAGCAGAGGACGATCAATATCCGCAGACACGCTATCCATCGACGGGAGTTCAGCACTTTCGTGCATGCCCTTCCCGGGGAGATGCTCTCTTCGCTCCCGGGAACGCTTATGCAGAAATCCACCGCCTTCCTGCAGAAATAGAAAGAACAGCCCATTCCCAGCAAGATGACCAGCGCGGCCAGCCCGCCCGCGCGGAGGCCGATGTTCCCGGCAATGTCTTGTACCTTACTGTTCACGACCATTAGTCCATAAAACGGATAGGCGAACATCCCCTGCAGGATGATTGTCTGCGCCGCTTTCAACCAAGGATTGTCTTGACGTCTCATATGTTTTTCCTCTCCTTATTGCCCGGCAATCCGTCCGATGCTCTTCACGAGCGATTCAGGAATGTATACTTTTCTGTCAGTCGATTTTTCGCCCCGGGCCATCCGGGGAGAATTTTTGCATTCTGTTGAATTTTCAGTAGACAATTGCAGATTTTTATAGTATCTCCAAACGCGGATCCGCAAAAATGAACGCTTACAGAAAAGTATACTTTTTTGTAAAAAGCGCCTCTGCTCGCTCCCCGCGCTTCTCTCCGCCTCACGTTATTATTCGCCTGCATGTTCCTGTTTTATTCCAATGGTATGCCCTGAGCTTGGAAAGCACGCCTCATGAAAGCGTTCTTCTTGTTTATCGTTTGAAGCCGCCGTCTGTTTCCCCGAACAAGACAGCCTCACATTACAAGCATTTTATTGAGTGAGCGTGTGGTTTTATGTCAAGGAATGAAACAATTTGGTATTGACGGCGCGGCAAAAGAAGAATAGGCTGAAACAGCTCCTGTAACGCCGGACGGTCCGGCCAGGGCTTTGTTAAATCCATCAAGACATCCTCTGTTATGGCTAAATATGCTATCAATGGTTTCGGACGCATCGGCCGCAATGTCCTGCGCTCCATGTCCCAATCTGAACTGGAAAAGGTCGTCGCCATTCACGACCTGACCCCCATCGAAACGATTGCCCATCTTCTGAAATATGACTCGACGCAGGGCAAATTCCAGGGTACGATTGAAGTTGACGGCAACAACCTTGTCGTCAACGGTCACAAAATCCTCATCCTCGACTCCAAGTGCGGTCCGGCCGATCTTCCTTGGAAAGAACTCGGTGTAGACGTCGTTCTGGAATCCACTGGTCTGTTCACCAAACGCGAAGCAGCTCAGGGCCACATCGACGCCGGCGCAAAGAAAGTTCTCATTTCTGCCCCCGCTACCAACCCCGATCTCACATTCTGCATCGGCATCAACGACAGTGAATATGATCCGGCCAAGCACCACATTGTGTCGAACGCCTCGTGCACAACGAACTGTCTTTCCCCAATGGTCAAGGTGCTCAACGACAAGTTCGGCATCGAAAAGGGGATGATGAGCACCATTCACTCCTACACGAACGACCAGCGCATCCTCGACCTTCCGCACAAGGATCCCCGCCGCTCCCGCGCTGCCGCCATCAATATTATCCCCACGACTACAGGTGCGGCCAAGGCCATCGGAGAAGTTATCCCCGCGCTGAAAGGGCTCCTCAACGGCGCTTCTTTCCGTGTACCGACTCCGACCGGCTCTCTGACCGACTTCGTGGCTATCCTCAAGAAGGATGTGACCAAGGAGGAGATCAACTCCGCCATGAAAGATGCCTCTGAAGGGGAACTCAAAGGCATTCTCGAATACTCCGAAGAACCTCTCGTGCTCCAAGACATCGTTTCAAACCCCCACTCCTGCATCTTCGATTCCGCCTTTACGTATGTAGTCGGCGGCAATTTGGTCAAGGTCTGCGGCTGGTATGACAACGAATGGGGATACTCCAACCGGGCTGGCGAAGCTCTCAAGAAGCTCGGCGACAGTCTGTAAAAAAGTCCGGAATGCAAGGAGATCTTCCCGTGTTCTCCTTGCATGTCCGCAAACCGGAGGGATGGCTTCTGTTCTCCCTCTGTTTTTCTTCCAAGCTTCCAGAAGGGGCCTCTTTCAAATTACAAACAATCAGCAAGAACAAGAACCATGGATAAACTTACCATTCGCGATCTCGATGTGACCGGCAAGCAGGTGTTCATGCGCGCCGATTTCAACGTGCCGTTGAAAGACGGCGTCATTACGAACGACGCCCGCATCACGGCCGCTCTGCCCACCATCAACTATCTTCTCGACCACGGCGCCCGTCTCGTGCTTTCATCGCACTTGGGGCGCCCGGCCAACGCCCCTGACCCCGCCTATTCCCTGGCTCCCGTGGCTGTGCGCCTGGGCGAGCTGCTGGGCAAGCCCGTAACCTTCGTTCCCGAAGCCATCGGTGAACAAGCCGCCGCCGCCCGCACAGCCATGAAGGACGGCGATGTACTTCTTCTCGAAAATGTGCGCTTTTATCCGGGCGAAAAGAAGAATGATCCCGATTTTGCCAAGGCTTTGTTGGGCGATGCCACCCTGTATGTGAACGACGCTTTCGGCACGGCGCACCGCGCCCATGCATCCACTGAAGGCGTAACGCACTTTGCGGAAAAGTCCGCCATGGGATTGTTGGTAGAACGCGAGCTTGAATATCTTGAAGGCAGGCTGGAAAACCCGGAACACCCATTTGTGGTGATCATGGGCGGAGCGAAAGTCTCCGACAAGATCGAAGTGCTTTCAAAACTCATGGAAAAAGCCGACACTTTCCTCATCGGCGGGGCCATGGCCAACACCTTCCTCGCAGCCCAAGGCTATGGTTTGGGTGCGTCGAAAATCGAAAGCGACAAACTCGATCTCGCCCGCGAAATCCTGGCCGATGCACAGGCTCACCATGTGCGCTTTCTCCTGCCGGCGGATGTCCGCGTGGCCATGAAGTTCGAAGAAGGCGCGCCCACCGTCTGCACGAAGCCATTCGCCGAAGGCGGGCGCGTGCCGGAAGGCGGCATGGCCATTGATATCGGAGACAAGGCCATCGAAGAATTTTCACAAATTGTCAAGAGTGCGAAAACCGTGCTCTGGAACGGCCCCATGGGCGTATTCGAAATAGACAGTTTCGCCAAAGGAACAAAAGAAATCGCCGAAGCTCTCGCCGCATCGGACGCCGTTTCGATTGTGGGCGGAGGAGACTCTGTGACGGCCGCACGAAAATTCAACGTGCAGGATCAACTTTCCTTCTGCTCCACGGGCGGCGGAGCCTCACTCGAACTGCTCGAGGGCAAAGTACTGCCCGGTGTAGGCGCTCTCACTGAAAAGTGAGGCGTTGTCCCCCGTCAACAGCCCGAAAGCCCCTTCCCGATCGACGGCGGGAAGGGCTTTTTTTGCCTGGCTGACCCGCATGAGCCTTGACTTTACGGCATAGTGCCGCGATATTGTACGGAACGCACAGACACGATATATGATCAGAATATCCTCACTTCTCGCCGCCGTCAGTCTCATATTTTGTTTACCCGCCGCTGCCCGGGCACAGCAGACGCCTCCCCCGCCTCCAGCAGCCCCGCAGGCCGCCGACAAACCCTGTCTGAATATCGTTTACTTCCTCGGAAATGACCGCGAACCTATTCCCGGCTATGAAGAGCGCCTGAGCGCTCTGATGCTGCATCTGCAGGACTTCTTCCAAAAAGAAATGGCGCGCAACGGTTATCCCAACCGCACTCTCAGCCTCGATATGAAAACGCCGGATCGCGTCAACATCATTCTCTACAAAGCCCAAGGAGCCGCCTCGGACTATCCCTATACAGGCAACTGGCCCCGCGTGATCCAGGAGCTCGACGCCTATTTCTCCGCCCATCCCGGCATGAAAAAGAGCAACCATACGCTCATCATCATGCCCACCTTCTACAATGACGAATACAACGACGCCAATCCCGGCGGCGTGCCTTTCTACGGCGTGGGCAAATCCTGCTTCGCGCTCGACTACGCCGATTTTGACATCAAGCACTTGGGCGCCAGAACTCCCCAAGGCCGGCTCCTGACAAAATGGTACGGGGGGCTGGCTCACGAACTCGGCCATGGACTGAATCTGCCCCACAATCACCAGACCACGAGTGACGGAGCCAAATTGGGCACTCCGTTGATGGGCGCAGGGAACTATACGTTCGGCTCGAGCCCCACCTATCTTACCCCGGCCAGCTGCGCCATTCTCAACGTCTGCGAAGTGTTTGCCGGCGACACCTCTACCGAATTTTACAAGACACCCGCGCCCAAACTGGACGCAATCTCCATCAGCCTGAAAGGCAACAAACTTGTAATCAACGGCTCTTACACCGGGCAGGAAAAGGCAAGTGCCGTCAATATCTACGTGCAGGATCCGCCCTACCAAGTCAATGCCGACTATGATTCCGTCTCCTTCACGCAGAAACTCGGCAAAAAATCGGGGAACTTCTCTTTCCATATTCCCCGCCGAGAACTCCACGGCCTGCGCAGCGATACGTTCCGCATCACTGTGCGCCTGCTCACCTCTTCAGGCAACTGGGAAGACTGGCATCACGAATTCCATTGGTCGGATCTTCCGCCATTCTCACAAAAATTCTCCGAGCAATAACGGTGCACATCAGGTTCCTTTACAGGCGGCAAGCCCTGCGGCTCGCCGCTTTTTTGACGAGAAACGGGAGAAAACTCATCCTCTCATGTTCCCGACGGGAAGTCATCATGCTCCCACAGCACAATCCACACCATAGACAAACCGTCTCAGGAAGGCGACACGCTCGGCCAAGACTCCGGGCTCTCCGCGCCCCATCAACCACAGCGGGAGCGGAGCCTCCCCCGGCCGATAGGAAGGCTGCAAGTAATTTCTTGAAACGATCTCAAAACCATGGCGGCGATAACCTCCAATGCGGCGGGCGGCCATGGGACTGCTGCCAGGGGGCTCCGCTTCCAGGAGATGAAAAACGGGACGGATGCGAGCCAGCTCATCCAAGAAATAGCCTCCAATCCCTTGACCGCGCCATCTCGGAACGATGGCTAAATGCTCGAGGAAAAGAAAATCCCTGAAATCCCAGTAAACGGAGAAGCCGACAAAGCGCCCCGACACTTCAAGCGAGAGGGCATGCATGCATTCCCTTTCTTCCAGCAAGCGCATGAGATCGGCGAAGTCACGCCGCTCCTCAGAGGGAAAGGCATCTTCATACAAGGCCATACAAACCGCCCATGCAGGATCTCCCGAGCGGCGCAGGCGGCAAAAGCCAAGCGAAGCTGCTGTCACAATTCGTAATAGGTATAGCCATTGAGCCCCTCACGAAAAGCTTCCATAGCGAGACGGCGCTCACGGGGTGCTATGCGCCCCTCAGCCACGGCTTTTTCGGCCAGTGAACGGAAGCGGGCAGCCAGATCCTTCACATCGTATTTCACGTAGGAGAGGACATCCGCCACAGTGTCACCCTCCTCTTCATGGGTATAAACGGGGCGTCCATTCTCGAGGCGCACGCTTACAACATTTGTGTCGCCAAGGAGGTTGTGGAGGTCTCCCATGGTTTCCTGATAAGCGCCTACCAAGAAAACCCCTATGTAGTAATTTTCGTCCGGAGCTACGGTGTGAACCGGCAATGATCGAGCGACATCCTCCTTATCAATGAATTGATCAACCTTTCCATCGCAGTCGCAAGTGATGTCCACAAGCACCGCACGATTGGCGGGGCGTTCATCGAGGCGCTGCAGGGGCATCACAGGGAATAGCTGATCAATGGCCCAAGCATCGGGCAGCGACTGGAACAAGGAGAAATTGCCGTAATAAAAATCCACCATCGAGTCCGAGAGTTCCTTCAGATCTTCGGGAATATCCTCCATTTCGGTGAGTCGGCTGGCAATGAGGCTCATGAGATACCAATACCATGCCTCGCCCAAGCCGCGTTCGCGCAGAGTGGCGTTGCCGTAAAAGAACTGGGCGCGCAATTGATCGCGGTAATAGTTCGTATCGTTATAACACTCCTGAATGTTCTTGCGGGTGAGCGTACGGGCTGTCTCTTCAAAGGCTTTCAAAATTTCCGAGGCGTCCTCCGGCAAAGCCGGCGGCTCTTGTCCTCCAGGTGCTGTAGTCACATCCAAGATATTGAATACGAGCACTGAATTGTAGGCGGCCACTGCTCGTCCGGATTCGGTGACAAGCGTGGGATGAGGCACCCCGTATTTTGTGCAGAGTTCGCCGACAACCTCCACGATGTCGCGGGCATATTCGGCTATGCTGTAGTTGCAGGAAGAATGGAAATTGGTCTGCGAACCGTCATAGTCCACAGCAAGGCCGCCGCCCATGTCAAGCGTGCCCATGGGCGCACCCTCTTTCACAAGATTGATATAGACGCGAGCCGCCTCCGTGATTCCTTCGCGCACCACGGAAATATTGGGGATCTGAGAACCTTGATGGTAGTGGAGAAGCTTAAGGCACTCCAGCGCATCCCGCTTGCGGAGATGATCCACCACTTCAATTACTTGGGCAGGATTCAAGCCGAACACCGATTTATCGCCCGCCGACTCGGACCAGTGTCCGGAGCCCTTGGCAGAAAGGCGCACACGTACGCCAAGGTTGGGACGCACGCCCATTTTCTGGGCAAGCTTGAGGATGGCTTCGAGCTCATTGGGCATTTCGAGCACAATATAGACATTCAATCCCAGCTTTTGGCCAGTGAGTGCGAGCCTGATGAATTCGTCGTCTTTATAGCCGTTGCAAATCAAGTAGGCGTTCGGATTCCTGAGACTGGCCATGGCGGCGATCAACTCAGGTTTCGAACCAGCCTCAAGCCCGTAGTCATAGCGTTCCCCAAAGGAAGTCACTTCTTCCACAATCTGCTGCTGTTGATTTACTTTCGTTGGATAAACGCCCTTGTAGCAGCCTTGATAGCCAGCCTCGGCAATGGCCTTGCGAAAACTTTCGTTGAGTTCTGCGATACGGCAGCGCAGGAGGTCTCGGAAACGCAGGAGCACAGGCACATTCAACCCGCGTTCGGCAAGTCCGGAAATGATTTCGTGCAGACTCACATCCCGGGTGCCATCCCGGCCGTTTTGGAGACGCACGGTCACCCTGCCCTGTTTGTTGATGCCAAAGTAGCCGTTACCCCAGTCCTCAATCCCGTAAAGTTCTGAAGAATCGTCGATTCCCCATCCTTTCACCTTGCGTTTCGTTGCTTGTTTGCGTGCGGGCATGTCGATCATTTCACTGTGGAGCCTGTTTATACAGGCTCTTTTCCGCCAAGTCGAGCCTCAAAGTCCCGGTACCCCCATTCTTTCACACAGCGCAGGGAGCCATCCCCTCTCTGCAGCACCACAGACGGATGGGGCACGCCGTTGAAGAACGTGGTCTTGACAAGAGTATACTGCGCCATGTCATCAAGGATGATTTCATCCCCAGCATGCAGTGCGGAGGGGAAAGAATAATCGCCGATCACATCGCCCGCCAAGCAGGTGCAGGCTCCCAAGCGGCACGTGAAGGCCGCTTCACCGGGGAGCCCGGCACGGGCATATCCTTCGCCGGGGTACGTCACGGCGGGGAGGACGCCTCCCCCCAGTTCGCCTGGGAGAACCTGAAAGACGTCGGGGCGATAGGGCATTTCGAGCACGTCGGGCATGTGAGCCGAAGCCGACACATCGAGAATCGCATGCCGCATGCCAGCCGATTCAAACACATCGAGCACGCGCGCACGAAGCACGCCGGAATGAATGCACCAAGCCTCGCCGGGCTCCAGCAGCACCTCCACTCCGCAGCGTTCCCGTGCGCGACGCACAACTTCGACAAGAAGGGTACGGTTGTAGCCGGGTTTCGTGATCCAGTGGCCGCCGCCCATGTTCACATATCGGATCTCCGGTCGGGAGAGCAAGTCGCCAAAACCGCGCTCTATTGCCTCCCAAGTGGCAGCCAAATCTTCCGAACCTTGCTCGCAGAGCGTGTGGAAATGCAGCCCGGAAATCCCGGTGAGATCCATTCCCTCCAGGGCATCGCGGGGAATACCCAAGCGCGAACCCGGCGCGCAAGGATCATAGAGCGGCGTGTGCCCGGTGGAATACTGCGGATTGATCCTCAATCCGAACAAAAGCTCGCCCGAACGCACACGTGGATGGGAAAGCCCCCGGGCACGAAAGCGCTCCCACTGAGGGACGCTGTTGAAATCAATGTGTCGGGCAAATTCCAGCAATCGAGCGAACTCATCATCGCGATAGGCCGGAGAATATACCGCCACCGGCTTTTGCATATGCTTGTGCCCCAGAAGAGCCTCCCACAAACCGGAGGCACAGCAGCCATCGGCATACCGAGCCAGCAGCGGCAGACAGGCCGCTGTCGAAAACCCCTTCAACGCAAGGAGTACTTGCGCACCGCACATATCGCCCGTCTCACGGAGCATGCGAGCGTTGCGCTCCAAGGCCGCCTCGCTGATCACAAACTCAGCCATGCGGAGAAAAACGGCAGACAGGTTCAGCGGCGGCGCTGACGACGGCGGGAAGAGTCCGTGGCGCCCTTCCTGCTCTCGGTGCTGGGATCTACGGTCTGTTCCGGAGTCTTGGGCTCCTCCTCAGACATCACGGGTTCTTCCACCGCCGCTTCCTCCCTGACCTCCTCCAAGACTTCCGCGGGCTGTGCCTCCTGCCCGGCAGACTTCAGCTCTGCCTGAGCATCTTCGATGCGCACCTTGAGCGCCTTGAAATCGCGTACGGCCTGCGCCTTCAAGGCCCGGCTATTCTGGCGGGAAAGGCTCTGGCAAACTTTTGCGGCAGAGAACCAAGTTTCCACGGCTTTCTTCAAATTGCCCGACTGCCTTTCAAGATCGCCCAAAGCGCTTTGCACCACCACCAGCTTGCGGGCTGTTTCCGGCGAGACCTGCCGCAGCTTCTTGGCCAGCTCCACCGCCATTTTGTAGGCATCTCGGGCTTCTTCCAGCTCGCCCTGGAGGTTCAGAATATCACCCTTCAGCTTGTAAGATCCCATCAAATCACGCACCACCGGTTCATACAACGCGTCGGGAGCCGCTTCCGCATTCGGCTGCAGGCGTTCCGTCAGAGCCTTGTCGATCTTCATGCTCTCTTCGGCATACATTCCCGCCGCACCCAGATCTTTGCCCACAATGGCCAGATAAGCCAGCCCCGCGAGCGCGGAGCTGCGCAGACGGAGCACCTCCACGCGCTCTTGAATTTCTTTCGGGAGAGCGTCCATCGTCTCCAGCGCCTTGTCATAGCTGGCGCGGGCTCGCTCGTAAGCGCGAAGATCAGTGCGCAGATCGGCCAGTTTGCATTCCACGCGGCAGCGATAGAGCAAATCATCCGGAGCTGTCTTGTTCTCCGCGTAAAGCGCTTCCAAATAAGCCTCAGTCAATTCGTGCACCAAGCGAACGGCTTCCGTGATCTCAGGAGCCTGGGTATACGCACGGAGCATGTCCGATACCTCGAAAAGCGTGCGGTCGACGAACTCCTGCCCCGCGGCGGACATGGCGTTTTCCTCGGACACACCCTGCGTTTTCTGTTCATGTTGAACCTGTTGCGTATCGGCGGGCTGTTCGTCCTCGCAGGATGCGAGAAAGGCGCACCACCCGGCAAGAAAAACGCAGGGGATGCTTGAAATCGGAATTCTGCTCTGCATCATGACAAGCTTATTGTGCGTGAGGAGTCCCGCCTCGTCAAGCATTCTTTGAAACATCCGCCTGTCTGCGGAAGTACAGGCACGCTCATTAAGAAGAATACCCCGCAAAAAACGCCCAGGAGGCACTGACGAAGCTGATGCATCCTCTGCCAGGGGAAAAACGACGGGAAGGCGAACGGGGTTGTCTCAGCGTGCCGGCATTCGGCGACGTTTCATGGATACCATGAAGGAATGGCTACATCCACCTGATGCGAACGCGCCCATTTTTCCCAAGCCTGTTCGAGGCGCCGCACCACATCCCTCTTTTCTTTGGCCAGATTCCTGAGTTCCATTCTATCCTCCAGAGAATAGAGAGCCCAAGCCTTCTCGCCCCTCTGGCGCGTCATTTTGTAGCGATCTGTCAATACGAGGCGATTGCCCTCATGTTCGCAGAAAATGAGGCGGCCGGAAGACGGGAAAGACAAGCGCCATGTCGCGGCAGACGTCTGTTTTTTCCCCAGTTCCGCAGCAAGGTTCTCGCCCTCCATCGCACGGGGCGCCCGCACGCCTGCCAATGCCAGAAACGTGGGAGCAAGATCCATCATGTGAGCCGGCCGATGATAACGCATCCCGGCGGCAAAGCGTCCGGGGAAACGGATCAGGCACGGCACGGCCACCCCTCCCTCGTGAGTCTGGATCTTGTACCCTTTCCACGGCGTATTCGAAACCGAAGCCCAATTTTTCCCATAACCGGCCACGCTCCGGCGATGTCCCGGCCAAGGCTCGTAGTCGCGCTTCGGCGTTTCCTTGGTTGCGCCGTTGTCCGAAACGAACGTCACAACCGTATTCTGCGCAAGCCCGAGTTCATCCAGCCGGTTCAAAATCGCACCGATGCCCGCGTCCATATCCTCAATCTGCGCCGCGTAAATGGCCATGTCCAGCGCGGCCTCCCCCGATGTCTTCGCGGGGAGCGCCCTCTCCGCAGGGAGCTCGCACTCCGCCGGAATGATCCCTAACTTTTTCTGTTTCAAAAAACGAGCCCTCTGCGTAGCAAGAAAGCCCTCATCGTAACGCCCCAAACAGCGCTCGATCGTCTCCGACCTCGCCTGCAAAGGCGTATGCGGAGCCGTATACGCTACATACAGCAAAAATGGAGAAGACGGCGTCCGCGCCGCCTCTTCAAGATAGCGCAGAGCCGTCGCCGTAATATCCTCAGTCATGTAAAAATCCGCACCCAAATCAGCATTCGAGAGTTCGCGTCCGTCCTCGGCCATGCGGCGTCCTGGATCAAGCGCAAAATATCCATTCGCACCGCTCAAGAGCCCCCGATAACGCTGAAACCCCCTCTGCCAAGGATACTGCCCCTCACCCGAGCCCAAGTGCCACTTGCCGGCCATGTATGTACGGTAGCCCTTCTTCCGAAGCAGCTCCGGCAGGGTAGGAATCGTCTTTGCCAAGAACCCCCTGTAGCCCGGCCGGCCCAGATCGCGATCCAAATGCCCCACTCCCACAGACTGAGGATACATTCCCGTCAGCATACTGGCGCGGGAAGGCGAACAGCGCGGTACGGTGTAGAACCGCGTGAACATTACCCCCTCCCTGGCCAGGCGGTCGATGGCCGGCGTCTCAATTTCCGAACCATAACAGCCGGCGTCGGACCACCCCATGTCATCCGCAACGATCAATACGATATTGGGCCGCCGAGCCGCCGCATCCGCTGCGCGGCAGGGAGAAAGCATCGCCAAACAGAAAGAGAGCGCAGCAAACACGCCAACCCGGAGAATAGCCATTTTCACTCTGCCGAGAGTATCAGTCCCACTTCGGCCTGTCAATGATTTCCTGCCATTTCCACCATTTGGAGACTGTCCCGTCAGCACTGAAGATAAAAAGCAGGCTTGTGGTCGGGACGACAGGATTTGAACCTGCGACATCCAGCTCCCAAAGCTGGCGCTCTACCAAGCTGAGCTACGTCCCGCAATAGGCGAAAGGGAAGAAACAAAATGGTGGCTCGGGGCGGACTCGAACCGCCGACACACGGATTTTCAGTCCGTTGCTACTACCAACTGAGCTACCGAGCCACAGCCGCACTCCCCTCGTTACAAGGTGTGCGCTGGAATTGTACAAGTGACGCGACGCCTTGGCAAGAGTAAAATGAAAATTCCACCGACATTTTTTCATTGACGGAATTTGCTCTTCATTTTTCAAGAAAATCTGAGAGAATTTCATTCCTATGAAGACAATGTTTCCAGCCGCCTTCATCGGTCTGAGCATGTGCAGCGGCGCCCTGTATGCAGTTTCGGACTTCGTCAACGATTCTGCGGGATACGATCCTTATCTCATGCCTCCCGATATGCAGGACGACAGTTCACAAGTTCCCGCCACCTCGAACGGTTTTACATACGCCGCTCCTGCGAACCCATACGTTCCCTACCTGATTCCCAATGAATTTTCCTATGAATACCTCGGTCCGATGAAGGCTGACGGAGGCGGTTCCCATCTTTCCATCACCAATGTGAAGATCTCCATGCCTCTTTCCGATCCGCATCGTTCGGGCTGGAGCTCTTGGCATTTCGACGCGAAAGTCAGTCTCAAGATGACCTGGATCAACAGTTCCGGAGAGGATCCCATTGACCTCGACCGCCTCTACACCGTCACTCCGTTGATCGGCATTTCACGCAAGATGGGCAGCAGCGGCATGTTTTCTATTGCATTCACGCCCCAGCTTTCTTCTGATCTTGACACGGCCTCCGCTCACAATTTTTATTTTGGAGGCTTTGCAGCCTACAGCAGTGCATTGGGCGAAAATTTCACCTACTCAGTAGGCGTAGCCTGCATGCCCGATTATTCAAACACGTGGCTTTTGCCCATCATTCAGTTTGCTTGGAGAGCCGCCCCGAATTGGTGTCTGAAGCTCGAAGCGGCCCGCCTGTCTTTCGATAACGTGGCTTCCGAACGTTTTGAATGGGGGCCTTTTTTCACTTTCAATTCCGGAACGTGGACAGTCCGCAGGCATCTGCGCACCGAACAGTTTCGATGGAGCTCCTGCGTCCTTGGCTTAGGCGGGGCGTTAAATCTTACGCCCAATCAGCCATCCAAGCTGCTCCTGAAAGCGGATACAGGCTTCACTTTTGCCAACAAGGCCAAATTCCGCACAAAAAACGGGAAGCACGATTTGGCGACCTATGACTACGACCCCGGATTCTACATCAAAGCAGGGCTTGAGCTCCGGTTCTGAGGCGATTCGCGCGCGCAGAAGAAAATTCAAGACGCAAAAAAGGATTGTCAGCAGGGCGCTGCATCGCCTATACTGGCCATCAATTATGATGACAAAAAATTTCATTGGAACGTTGGTTCTTTGCACCTCGTCAATTCTGGCCGCGGAACCGTGGACGGAAAATTTCGAAGCGGCCGTGAAACAGGCTGCTGAAAGCGATCGACTGGTTCTGGCAGTTTTTTCGGGCTCCGATTGGTGCGGACCATGCAAGCAACTGAAAAAGAATGTATTTGATACTGAAGAATTTGCCAAGTACGCCCAGGAGCACTTTATTCCCGTCGAGCTCGACTTCCCCCGCAATAAAGCGCAGAGCGACTCAATCAGAAAGCAAAACAAAGAGCTTCAGACGAAATACCAGATTACCGGCTATCCCACGGTGCTGGTGCTTTCCCCCAAAGGGGATGTCTACGGCGGCTTCATCGGGAATTACGGAAGCATGGATAGGGTTCGCCCCGTTCTTGACCAGGCGATTAAAACTGGGAGAACCATTGAAGCGGCACGAGCGAAAGCCGAAACCGCGCAGGGAGAAGAAAAAGTGAAGGCTCTTCTCGAAGCGTACCGTGCGCTTCCTGAAGCTATTCGTTCCCATCATCAGCGGCTTATCGACGAAATCATGGCGATTGACGAAAACGATATCAGCGGTCTGAAGGCGGAAAGAAAAGAGGAGGAAGAAGGACAAAGGCAGGCCGAGTACTGCAGTGCCCAGCTGCGGGAAGCCGCGCGGCAGGGGAATGAAGCACTTTTGATGAAAATCGACGAGCTTCTGCAGCAGAAATTGAAAGCGCCCATCAAACTGCATCTTCTTCAAGGGAAAGCACAAATGCTTCTCTCCATGGCGAAAAGCGACGCAGATATACAATCCATCCTTGATACTTGCGATGAAATGATCAAAATTCGCCCGGAAGACAAAGAACAGATTGAGCAGATGAAAATGCGAATCCGCGAAAACAAGGATAGAATTTTCGAGAACAATAAAACCCATCAAGAAAACAGGGGATAACACCTCTCCCAGAATGACGGCATTTTCCCCGTCGGCACGCCGTTCGGCCTTGGAAGGCCGAACGGTATTTCTTTTCTCTCAGAGCCAAGCCCAAGCGCCGAAAAAAGGGAGAGCGCCGTCCGACGGGCTCTCCCTTCACAAAACAAAAAAGCGTCGATTGAATCAGGCGTGCTGGGGTGCGTCCTGCTGCTGCAGCTGCACCAGACGCAAAGGCGTGCGGGAAACAATTTCACCGCCGAGCGTCACGTCCACCGAATAAGTGCCCGCTTTTTCAAACTTCAGCCCTTGGAAATTCATGATCAGATTACGAGTAAGGAACGCGGCTCCATCCGGCAAAGCCACGTGAAGATCTCCCACGATGGGCATGCGCTCCGGATCGAGCGCCACGCCGTCCTCATCAACAATTGAAATGCCCAGCTTGTGATCGCCGGCGTCTTCAGGGGTAAGACACAGACGAAGAGCCAAAGCGCAAGCGGGGTGCACTACGGGAAACTGGCGAGCGAAAAGAGTGTCGAACGCACCCTGCACGCAAAGCTTTCCCTGATAATCGGCTGCATAGTCGCAAAGGACTGCTACTTGAATATCCATATAATATAATGATTGATCTAAATGTTAACTGCCCCGGAAGCCGGGATGCTTGGCTTTTTAACATATTGCGCTCTGAAAGCAAGCATAAAATACGCCTCTTGTGTCATGTTCGAAGGAAAAGAGGGTGAAATGCGAGAATTTTTCTTCACGAAAGGTTCGGAAATCACTACACTATTGCCGTGCCCGTTTGTCCGAAGTGTTCCAGCAGATTTCATCGAGGAGCAGAAATTCAATGTCCCTGCTGCGGATACAGCCTGCTTTCGGCTCATAAGATATTTGGTGACAAACCCGTTGTTTTTTCCCGCGTCACAGACACCGCCGGGGGGTTGACGCACAAGGAACGGATGGAGCTCTCCCGCTATCTGGAAAAAATTGAGCGCAGAATTTCTCCGGCCGCGCTCTGCGTCTACCTGACCGATCGCGGCAAACTCGCCGACTTCCGGAGTCTCGCCCATTGGATGATCAATCACGCCATTCCCCGGCACGAGACCTTTGGCAAACGGGGGCTTCCCAAAGTGCGGGAAGAGAGCGGCATCTCCATGCGCCAGCCGGATGCCTTCAGGGAAGAAGAACCTGCCGGATGGTGCTCCCGCATCAAAGAATGGGGAGATGAGATCGCAGATGCGCTGCGGGATATGACGCATCCGATTCCTCCGCCTGTGCGGCCGGAATGGATGCTCATGCTCGTATTGGACGTGCAACTTGAAACAGCCTGTTTTTCCTGGGGCTACATGCTGGATCCCTACATCGAGCCCGACCGCATCAACGCTCCGTTCATGAAAAAGGCTCGTCGATTCTTTCGAGAGCGTGACACGCTTAAAGCCATTGAATATGTAATGAAAAGAGCGGCACTGCAGCTGGCCTTCCGCGCTCGGGCGCAGAGGAAGAAGACGCATCTTCCCGGGCTGGCCGCCGCCCTGCTCGGAGGAGCATTATGGCTTTCTGAGCCCGCCTCAGCCATCTCCGCCGACGAGCTGCCCGGCCTCTCGCCTACTGAATCCGGCGCATCTGCCGCCGCAAAAGCAAATGAGCCTTCAACCGCCGCGCCCATACCTGACGAAACTCTGGCTCAGTCTTCGCCAGATTTTCCTGCCGAGTGGCTTCCCTCAGATCATGCTCTTCTGCTGGGGGGGCTCTGGTGGCAAAGCTACCCCCAGCTCTTTCCCTCAAGCGGCGAGAAGCCTCCCGCATCCCTGAAAATGCCGGATTCTCCCAATCATGAAGCATTCCCGGAAGACGAAGGCGTTTCCATCCCGGAATCCGAATTGCCACAATATTTTCGGCCCGAAAGCAGCGGTCTGATCGATCCGCAAGGTTTCATGACAGAGACAACCCGCGACGATTTGAAGCATCTGCTCAATCTGCTCCATGTGCGCTGCCCATTCCGCATCTATGTAGCGCTTTTCGGGAAAGGCCAGAAAGAACCGGCCTCACTTTCTCCTCAACGGCTCATTCTTCAAGTGAGCCGCCCCTATGAACGCAGCGTTCTTCTCCACTACCACCTCGGCGTCCCCGAGAGTCTGCAAATCGCCTACGATCCCGCCTTTCTCAGGGAACTAACAGATGCCGATCGCCAGACATGGCTCTCTGCCGCTCAGGGAGCCGCCGAAGCGTTCAGCGAAAGTCAAGACGCCTTGTACGCCTCCCTGAACTCTCTTGCCGAACACATGCAACCCATCGTCGACAGGCTGCCGCCTCGCGTACAACCGGATGAATATACACCTGAGGCGCTCGAAGAAAACAACCTCCCTCAAAGAGACGTTTCCCGCGTGCCCATCTCCCTCAAAGACAGGGAGCCCAATCACAAAGACGACTGGCGCACCCGCCTGAGGAGCATCCCGGACAACTCTTCCTTTCTTCCGATCGCGTCCGCGTTCTCCGGAGCATTGGCATTTTCAGGCGGCCTTTTTCTGCTATGGAATTTTCGGCGCAAAAGAGCACATTTATTCGAAAGCGAGGCGGATATACGGCTTTCTTCCCCCGCGGGCGCCGGGGTCAGCCGCGTCGTCCGCTACACGGAGGGCAAGGAGGACGCCGGCGACACGCGCGCCATTCTATGAACAAGAACCCCTGCCCGCCTCTTTACAAGAAACGGGCGATGTATGAGACTTCTCCATCTCAGCGCGAGCCAGCTTAGAAAGATTCCCAGCTTTGATCAGAATCGCTCCATCTCACCGCGGCGGCCAATAAGCGGCAAAACTGTCGCTCACGCCGATTCCCGGGTTCAATTTCCTTCCTTCACCTTTTTAATGAGCTCCTGCGCATCAGGATTGAATTCCAATTGCTCAATGGCGGTCTTGGTCAGCAAACAGCACGCGAGTTCCTCCATGGCAATATGTTTCTTTTCCGCTTCTGCACGAAGGAATAGCATAGTTTCGTGAGGAAGCCTTAATACAAGTCTGTCCTTTACATTTTGGGGCATGACTGAAAATTATCATTTCACAATCGATTTTACAAGAATTTTAATCACATATTAAAAATTTTACTGTAAATAAAACTGAAAAAGACGTTTTTCGAGTCGATCATACTCTCCGAACATCGGAGAAGCACACAAACAGGGAAGGGGCGCCGATTGATTGATCCGCTCTGGGCATGAAGCGATACAGCCTGCGTTGCCACGCAACGGCCGTCTGCGTATTGCACCGCATTTTTCAGTTCTGCTTTCTTGAAAGAAACGCCCCCTCGCCCGATTGATCAATAGATCGCCCGTCTGCGCACGACCGGCGACTGAGTCCGCGCACAGCAAAAAACAGGGGAACATCACGCTGGCTTTCAGTCTTCCAGAAGCAGGCCAAGCTTCTCTACTGTTTCACAAGGGCACAGCGCCTGCTCGCTGAAAGAGGCAGGCTGCCCATACCCCCACCCGACCAGCAGCAGCTGCGCTCCAGCATTGTATGCGGTTCGTGCGTCATGAAGAGAATCCCCCACTAGACAAACCTGCCCGGGATTCACCCCCCAGCCAGCGGCAATATGCAGCAGAGATGCAGGATCGGGTTTGCGGGGAAAGCGCCTGGAAAAACCGTAAACCGGATCGAATGGAATGCTCGGAAAGAGCTCTCTCACAAGCGGCACAGTGACCGGATGCGGTTTGTTCGAGAGAACCGCAAGCTTTGCGCCGCCGTCAGCCAGCCTCTCAAGCAGACTGGAAATGCCGGGATACGGGCGCGTGCCGGTCTTCCAGGTATGGATATATTCTTGCTGAAAGGCACTCTGCAACTCGTCCACAATCCGGTTGCCCGGCAATTCTCCCTCCTCGGGCGGGATACCCAGAGCCATGGAACAAAGCACCCGCGCCCCGCGCCCCACCATGCGGCGCACCTCTTCCGCCGAATGTGACGGGTATCCCAGAGCAGCCAAGGCACGGTTCAGACCTTCCGCGATTCCGGCAAGGGAATCAACCAACGTGCCGTCCAGATCAAAAACGATATGTTTCATCAATGGCAAAAACCGCGTTCGGACGTGCGCAGAAACTCCACCATGCGAAGCAGGCAGTGATTCCCGCCATATCTTTCATCTTCCAAGAGAGAAGCGATCGCCTCGTCCAAATTCACGCTGTGAGTGAGAAAGAGTTTTTTATAGCATTGTTTGAGAGCCCGCAGATCTTCCTCTGAAAAACCACGGCGCTTCAGTCCCACAGTGTTGATTCCGCGCACTATGCCCGGGTGTCCTTCGACAATGGTAAAGGGCGGCACATCCTGGGAAACCCGCGCGACCCCCCCTACCATGGCGTGTTCCCCGATGCGTACAAACTGATGAATGGCGGCGAAGCCCGAAAGAATCGCATAATCACCTACATGCACGTGCCCTGCACAGCCAGCGAACCCGGAAAGAATAATGTTGTCGCCGAGCACGCAATCGTGCCCCACGTGCGAGCTGACCAGAAAATGATTATTGTTTCCGATCACGGTCTTTCCTTCAGGGAAAGTCGATCGGTTAATTGTTGCGTTCTCACGAAAGACATTGCCGTCGCCCACCTCGAGGCAAGTGGGCTCTCCTCTGTATTTTAAATCCTGTGACTTGAGACCCACCACCGAAAACGGGTAGAATTCATTGTTTCGCCCAAAGACGGCAGGCCCTTCGAGAACAATATGGCTGTGCAGCACACAGCCCTCGCCCAGTCTCACATGCGGCCCTATCACACAATAGGGACCGATGACGACATCCCCCGCGAGCTCTGCCGTGGGATCCACAATGGACGTGGGGTGAATCTCTGCCATGACGTGCCCAGTATGGCCAACAGAACATAAAAATTCAAGCCAAAAGTTATAGAGCCGCCATTCTCGCGGCAAGTAGTCCCGCAGTGCGGACATAGAAGCTCTCACGCATGCCCGCCGCGATTCGCACTCCGGCTTGCATCGCCGTCCGACTTCCGGCTTGACCATGAGCATGCATGTGCGTATAGTTCCTCGGAGTATATGAAAGAACGAATTGCCAGCATTCTATCCAACGCACTGGAGCGCATCGCGGCCGTCCGCTCCATGAAGGGGCTTGAAGAAACCCGCGTGTACATTCTCGGCAAGAAAGGCACCCTCAGCCAAGTGCAGCAGGGCATGCGCGACGTCCCCAAGGAAGAGAAGCCGGAAGTGGGAAGGATTCTGAACGAAGCGCGCGGCGCCATCTCCGCGGCTCTTGAGCAAAGGCAGACCGCCCTTCAGGCCGAGGCTGACCGCGAAGCGGTAACCGCTGTGGATCTCACGATGCCCGGCCGCACCCTGCCCGCCGGGGGAATTCACCCGCTGACACTCGTGCGCGACGAGGCTGTGCGCATTCTGCGCCGCATGGGGTTCGCCCTGGCCGAAGGTCCCGAGATCGAAGATGAGTTCCATTGTTTCGACGCGCTCAACACACCAACCGATCATCCCGCACGCAACGAAAAAGACACTTTCTATTTTGACAACGGCAAGCTGCTTCGCACACAGACTTCGACCGTGCAGATCCGCGCCATGGAGCATCTGTCGCCGCCCGTACGCATCGTCTCCCCCGGCTCGGCTTACCGACGCGACGACATAGACGCCACTCACCTTTCTGTCTTTACTCAGATTGAAGGTCTCTATGTCAATGAAGATGTGACTGTGGGGGACTTGAAAGGCACTTTGGAATACTTTCTCAAATCACTCTTCGGCGCAGAGACAGCCGTACGCTTTCGACCGCACTTTTTCCCATTCACGGAACCGAGTTTTGAAATCGACGTGCTCCTTCAGGCCGCGGGGCAGGCTCCGAAGTGGATCGAGATCGCCGGCTGCGGCATGGTGAACCCCGCCGTATTTGAGGCGGTAGACCGAGAGAAGGGCACGCGGGAATACGGCGGCCTCACGGGCTTTGCTTTCGGCATCGGGCTTGAACGACTCGCGATGATACGCTGGGGTATCCGCGATATCCGACTTCTGATTGAAAACGACGCCCGCTTCCTCGACCAGTTCCAAGCATGAATCATTAACTCGAATTTTACATTATGAACGTATCATTAAACTGGCTTTCCCATTACATCGATCTCGAAGGGCTCGACGCCCAAGCCATGGCCGACATGCTGACTTTCGCAGGAGTGGAAGTGGAAAATATCTGGGAAAAGGGCGTCTCCACTGATCTGGTAGTCGTCGCCCAAGTGAAGAAAAAGGCACCCGTCGAAGGCTCGGATCACCTCAATGTCTGCATGGTGGATGCCGGGGAAGGCTCCTTGCGGCAGATCGTCTGCGGCGCGGCCAACTACAAGGTGGGGGACAAAGTGCCCTGCTCCCTTCCCGGCTCCGTGCTGCCCGGCAATTTTGAAATAAAAGTGGGCAAAATGCGCGGCGTGGAATCGCGCGGCATGCTCTGCTCGGCCTCCGAACTCGGCCTGCCCGACAAGGAACACGGCCTCTGGATTTTGCCGAATGATCTGCCCGTTGGGACGCCCGTGAAAAATCTGGTGGACTCCGATACCGTATTCGAACTCGAGATCACGCCCAACAGGCCGGATCTGCTTTCGCACTGGGGCATAGCCCGCGAACTGGCCGGCATTTCCGGGCGTGCTTTGAGCGAGGATCCTTCAGAGAAGGCGGCGCAAGCTCTCGAAACTGTTTCCGCCGGTGATTTCATCCGCCTCGACGCACCTGAAATCTGTCCTCTTTACACCGCCACTCGCATTTCGGGCGTGAAGATTGCACCTTCTCCCGCATGGCTCGCCCGGCGTCTGAACGCCATCGGATTGCGCCCTATCAACAATATTGTCGACATCACCAATTACGTGCTGCATGAAATCGGCCAGCCGCTGCATGCCTTCGATGCGTCGAAGATCCAAGGCGGCATTGTGGTGCGCCACGCACGGGAAGGCGAGGTGTTTCATGCCCTCATTGGCGGCGATTTCGCTCTTTCGCCCGATGATCTCGTGATCGGAGACCGCTCTGGTGCAGCGCTCGCTCTCGGCGGCGTCATGGGCGGAATCGAAAGCGGAGTGACCGACACCACCACCGACATCGTGCTTGAAGCCGCTTGGTTCAACCGCTCGGCAATACGCTCCACTTCGCGCAAACTCGCGCTGACCTCCGATTCCTCGTATCGCTATGAGCGGGGGCTTTCGCCATGGACAACACTGCGGGCTGCCGCACGAGCCGCAGAGCTCATTCTCGAACTGGCCGGCGGCACGGCTGAACCCACTCTCGTGGCCGGCCAAGCGCCCACGCTCGCCGCTGAGGACACAGCCGCCATCGCCTCGGTCGTCGAACAGGGGACGAACGCAAAAATCTTCTACGCAACGGATTCCGTACGCTTGGAGTGGAAAGCTCTCGACCGCCTCACGGGCGGAGCCGTCCCCCACATGGAAGCGGCCGCCATTCTCAAGAGGCTCGGACTGAGCGACGCAGACGGCCGCGGTCTGTGGCTCTGCCCGCCTTGGCGCCTTGATCTCAAAAGGGATTGCGATCTCATCGAAGAGATTGTGCGCGTGTATGGCATTAACAACATACCCAGCCGACGCATCACCCTGTTCACTGAAGAAAGCACTGTGGATCGCTCGCATGACTTCCGCATGGCTCTCATCCGCAAATTGGCAGGAGCCGGGCTTCGCGAAGTGCAGACCATCAAGCTGATCGCCGCAGAATCCCAAGATCCTCTCATCGCCCAGGCTTGCCACTCGCTCCCCATCCGCCCGCTCCAATCCGGCGATCTGATCAGCGTGGCTCTGCCCTTGAGCGAAGACCACTCGATACTGAGGCCATCGCTCGCTCCCGGACTATTGGCCGTGGCTTCCCGCAACGTGAACCAAGGACTGAACGTTCTGCGCTTCTTCGAATGCGGCCGCGTTTTCCGCAATACAGGGGGCGGCAAAGGCCGCGATATTGAAACGGAAGTGCTCGGCATTCTCCTCTCGGGCAAGAGTTCTCCCGCCTCGTGGTGCAATCGCCGTCCGGTTTCTGTCGGCCAGGCCGACCTCACCGCCCTTCTCGAAGTGCTCGTGCCCCGCATGCCGATCACGCTCAGCCCCGCGAAACCCCGCTCGGAAGCAGCGCTCGGCGCCGATATTCACATTAATGGGGCGTCCTGCGGTTATTTGGCCCGCGTGGCTCTCGACCGCTGCCGCCGCCTCAATTTGCCTGAAGAGACCTATTACGCCGAAATCGATCTGCGCAAGCTGCAAGATGCCGCCACGGCTACCGTAAGAGCCAGGGAACTCCCGCAGTTTCCCGGCTCATCGCGCGACGCCGCCATCGATGTGCCCGTGCAAACGAAAAATTCGGAGATCATGCGCGCCATCGCCGCGGCGAAACAACGACTGCTGGTGAACGCGAAATGCTGTGACATGTTCTCGGATCCCACCGGCGAGAGACTTGCGGCCGACCGGAAATCTCTCACCTACACATTCCTCTACCGCTCAAAGGACAAGACTCTTACCGCGAACGAGGTGGATGCTGCGCACAAGGAAGTTCTCGACGCACTCACCAAGCAGATCAGGACACTCAGGTTCCGTTGACTCCCGGCATTTCCCGTCCTCATGCTCCCAGTCATGCTCACCATCGCCGGTTCCGACTGCTCGGCGGGAGCCGGCCTTCAAGCTGACCTGAAGGCGGCGCACGCCATGGGTGCCTACGCGCTGACAGCCGTCACCTGTGTGGTGTCTGAAGTGCCCGGCCGAGTGAATGCCATCCAAGAAATCTCCCCTGATCTCGTGGCCGACCAGGTGCGCCTTTGCCTTGACTCGTTCCCCGCAGGCGCAGTAAAGACGGGCATGCTCTATTCTCCCGGAATCGCCGGCGCCGTGGCCGACGCGTTGCGCGGGCGCAAACTGCCGTTTGTGCTCGATCCCGTGATGATCGCCACAGCAGGGAGCAGTCTCATGCTCAAACACACCATCGACGTTTACGAACAGGCTCTATTCCCCCTCGCCTCGCTCATCACACCCAACATGGACGAACTTGAGAAGCTCGCAGGCTTCCCCATCTGCACCGAATCGGATCTCCGGCACGGCGCACAAACTCTCGCGGAACGGCACGGCGTGGCCGTACTGGCCAAAGGAGGACACATGCACCGGGAATGCTGCGACATTCTCGCCCTGCCAAGCGGCGGAACCCGCACGTGGAGGCGCCCTCGAATCACGGGTGTTTCAACCCACGGCACGGGGTGCACTCTTTCCTCGGCCATTACCGCGAGACTGGCAGCCGGAGACGCTCTGCCCGGCGCGATTGACCGGGCTCTCGCCTTTGTGGCCCAGTCGATCAGAACCACCCTGCGCTGGGAGTTCCCCGCGCAGATGGAGGTTCTCAACCACGGCTGAGCGGGAACTGCGTTCTGTCTACAGGCTGCCTGACGCCGCCTCGGCCGCTCCTGAAATATCGGAGCCGACCGATTTCACATCTTTTCCCACGCCGCCGATCGTGTTGCAGGAAGTAACGGCCAGCGAACAGGCCACCAATGTTGCTGTAAGGATCAAGATACGTTTCACAGACGCATCAAACACCCGGCGCCCGCCAGAGGCAATCCAACATTCGAACCGTTTGTCATTTGATCTCCGCGGACGTCATTAAACATCCCCGGCACCTCTTCGTCTCAAGCTTATTTTCTTTTCAATACGACAGGAGCAATCTTTTCAGCCATCATGCCCGCTCCTTCGGCAGAGGGATGTAGCTTGTCGGGCATGAGATCCACCTTCCAATTCGTGCTGATGGATGCGTAAAGATCGATCAGCTCGGCGGAAGCATCTCGAGCGACTTTGCGGATAATCGGAACAATTTTCCTGCGGATGGTGTTTTCATCCGTCCCTCTGCCTTCAAGAAAGCATTTGGGAGGCAGCATCACGATGATGCGGGGTTCCCTCCCTTGGCGCCCGTCACGGTAAGCGGAGATCAGTTTGTGATAATCCTGCTCGAAGTGCGTATCGATAAGCGCACGGTTGGCGCCGCTGGAATCATTGGTGCCCAACATAATGATGACAATATCCGCTGTACAGGCAACGGAATCCCGATATTCCCTGCAGCCGGTGTAGGGTTTGGCGGTATTCCGCATCAAGGTCATGCTGCTGACTCCGAAATTGTGCACCTCGTACCTGCCGGGCGCCTTCTTGTCCAGAAGCCGCTGCAATTGAGCGGGGTAACATCCCGTTTCCCGATCGGGAATTTTATAGCCGTATGTGATGCTGTCACCCACGCAGGCGATTTTTACCGGAGCTGCCCATATTGCCGGGACAAATGACATTGCAACAAAATACGCCATCGCAAGAAGTGAAAACAGACTCTTCATGGGTTCTATATTATTTGTTCCCTTTTCTTTTTTCAAACATTTTTGCATATACGTTCACATTTCAAAAATTATTCCGCGCCGATCATTCCGGGATCTTGAAATTCAAGGCCGTCTTGAAGAAGAGTCATGGCCCCCAGACTTCCAGCGCTGGGACATACCGCGAATGGAGCCGGAAA
The DNA here is from genome assembly GCA_021200315.1 of Akkermansiaceae bacterium. Taxonomy (GTDB): domain Bacteria; phylum Verrucomicrobiota; class Verrucomicrobiia; order Verrucomicrobiales; family Akkermansiaceae; genus Akkermansia. The sequence continues at coordinate 55,322 of JAJQGU010000030.1, read as the reverse complement.
ACGCCGGCTCCGATGCACACCACTTATAAAAAAGCAACGCCCGCATTGACGCAGAGGGATCCGCACGGAGCACTCGGTCTGCTCTCGAAGGGCAGACCACAGGCAAAGATTGAACTTGCAGGGGGGATTTGTCCATGTTAGGTTTAATGTATGTCGAATAATCGGTCTGTTTATGTGCATGCTGATTGGCCCGAGGCCCTGTGGGACGTATCGGGCGCATTCGTGAACGACCGCGAGCTGGTGTCTTTTTACGATTACTGCAAACTGCGCCTGGGCTTCACTCCCTTTTCCCTGGTGCACGGCTCTCCGCTGTTCGGATGGAACAGCGGACGCGTGCTGAAACAACTGATTCGGGATGCGGCAGAAGTACGTGAACTCTCCATGGCCTACGTCCAACGGAAAATCGCCATCGACCTGACCTTTTCCAATCTTTATCTCACCCAGGAAAATGTACGGGACAAGGTGGGCAACACCCTCTTGGAATTCTTCCGCAGAAACAATCCCATCGGACAAAATGCCGTAATCATGGCTTCAGACACACTCTATGAGCATGTCAAGACAAACTTCCCCGAACTGAAGACGGTATCTTCCATTCTGAAGGTTGCTCACGAACGCGGGCGCGGCAAACCAGATTACTACCGACGCCTTGCTGAAAAATACGATAAGGTGATGATTCACCCAGATGACTCAATCAACTGCGGTCTGCTTGAAAAATTGGGGGATAAATCCAAATATGAGCTGATTGTCAATGAATATTGTGTGCGTTCATGCCCGATTCGCCATTTGCATTACGATTCGCTCTCCAAGACGGCGCTGGATTTTTTCAGCTTTGACAGTAGTGACTTTGACAAAAAGCTGGCAAAAAACGGCTGCAGTTCGATGAGCACGCTGCTCGGCTCGCCGGATCACGGCGTTATGGCTCTGAAGCGCAGCGAAATCAAGACTCTCTACGACATGGGCTTCCGCCGCTTCAAGCTCCAAGGTCGCGGGCATCCCAACGCCGCTCTCATTCTCTTTGATCTACTGCGGCTTGTACTGCGCGAAGATGAGCCCGGCGAAAACGCCATGCAGGCCGTCAAGACCCTCTTCTGGGAAATGCTGCTGCCCGGAGACGCATAAACCGATCACCATGGCTACACCCGATAATCCTCTTCTTTTTCTTTCGAAAAACCGCATGCCCAGGGCACGGTGGCACTTGGGCGGCGCATTCCGATTCGACCGATCCCTGCTGATGTATCTGGGATACACCAAGACATCATTGCCCGGTGTCTTCCAACTTGACGCCGCAGGCGCGCCGCCCTGCGCCTGGACAATCAATTGGTACAGACCCCGCCCCCTGATGAACTTCCGGACCTTTACACAATCCCTGGAGCAATACGCCCGGCTGGGCTCCGGGGTGACATTGGAGTTCGACTCTCCCGTGATCCGTGACGATTCATTGGAGGACGGCGCGGCCAACCGCCTGTTGCAGGAGCACTACCGCCGTGATCGAATCCGCAGGAACTCCGTCAGCGTGGCTAATGACAAGCTAGCCGCCCATATACGCCGCATTTTCCCGAAGCTTCCTCTGTACGCACATTTGAACCGCGCCGCGGCGGAACCGGGAAAACGCACGGCGGCTTTCTACAACGCACTGGCTGAACAGTACGACATGGTTTCCCTGCATCCTGTGGACTGCGCAAAACCACAGCTCTTGGATCAATTGAAGGAACCCGGCCGTTTTATTGCTACAATCAACGATACTTGTCTGCGTCATTGCCCCTGCCGACGCGATCACCTGATGCTCCTCTCCCGCATCCGGCAAAGGCCGTATTCTCTGGAGCTGCTCGCGGCCCGAAACCGCTATGTGAAGATGGCCGGCTGCGAGGATATATATTCACAAGTTCTTCACCAGCAACAAAGCTGCATTCTTTCCGAAAATGAGATGAAGAATCTGTACGACCGCGGCGTCATTCACTTCCGCATTCAGGACGCCACGCTGCGCAATGAAATGAGCGTCCTCTGGAGCTACATCCGCGGCATTTTCGGCAACCAACCCGATATTGACAATCGAATCGCCTGCTTCGCCTCAAGTTTCATGGCCGAATTCGGCCGTCCGCGCCAGCAGCTACCCAGCGGCTTGAGGCAATTTGAATTCGGGGGTTATGATTGAAACGCCTCTGGCTGTGCCGGCACATGGAAGCGCGGCGCACAGCCATATGAGCCCGTGCGCGGGGAGAGCGAACTCGATTCAGGATGCCTTTTCTACTCCACGAGAAAGGTCAAATCGTCCTGAGCAAGCGTATCCACCCCTTTGGCCGCGAATCCGTACACAGCTTCAATGGTCTCATCGTCTCCCAGATTGGTGAGGGAGACCTCGACCAATAGAGAATCGTCAATCGAGACGGAACGCTCCCGCGCCCCATTCCACACGAGCCCTGCCACGACACAGCAGGCCGCCAGCGAAGCGGCCGCGGCCGGCGAACACAACAGACTGAACCATGGGCGCCCGCAGGATACCGGCTTTGCCTCCTGTTTTTCTTTGCGGACAGCCTGCATCACAGTCTCGGCAAAACCCACGGGAGCCTGGTATGAACGCGCATGGCGCAACAGTTCATCCAGAACAGCCTCGTCATCCGCAATCTGTTTGGAGCCTGTGTTCACGTCTATTGGAACACCGCCATGCCGTTCCGGTTGCAGATTTCTTTATTTTTTTCGCCGGGTTCTTCCGCCTGTCCCTGCTGGGGGACGGAGATGGTAAAAGTCGTTTCCCGCCCCTGCTCACTGGCGACGGAAACATCGCCGCCATGCGCCCGGACGATTCTGCGCACGATGGAGAGCCCCAATCCGGTGCCTCGTACCACGTTCTTTCGGCCTCTCTGCTCCACTCGATAGAAGCGGTCGAAGATGAAGGGGAGATGCTGGGCGGGGATCCCCACGCCGTCATCCCTGACAGCCACCATCACGCGTCCCGGCGCACGGCGGGCGGAAACAACGACGTGCACGGAACGATCGGGATTTTGCTTCAATGCATTCTCTACAAGATTAAAAAGAATCTGCGTCCAATAAAAGGGATCGCCTGTCATGAGAAAAGGCGTCTCCATGTCGAGCCCGATGGCAGCGCCGCTGCGCGCGCAGCAGCTTTCGAGGCGCAGCGCCACGTCCGCAGCGGCCTCCCGCAAATCAAACAGCCTGATCTGCAAGACAGAAGATTCCGGGGTCTCCAGTCTGGAAATAGTGAGCATGTCCTCCACGATGCGGACGATACGCTGCGTGTGCTTCATCATCATTAAAAGAATGCGTTCCCTGCCCTCGGCACTCCCAGCCAGTTCCGGTTCATCGAGCAGATTCTCCAGGTAGCCGAGGATAATGGTGAGAGGCGTCCGCAATTCATGAGAGGCATTGGCCACGAAATCGCGCCTCATCGCCAGCGTGCGGCGTTCGACGGTCATGTCATGGAAAACGAGACCCACGTGGTTTTCACTATTGTTCAGAGGAGTGGCGAATATGCGATAACTGCGCTTCTCGCCGGGATGATCGGCGGGTGGCAGCTCCACATCATAAGTGCCTGGTTCCCGTGCGTTCAGAGCCGGCGCCAGAGCATCGGCGAGCGGAGTGTTCTCCAATACGCGCAGAAGGTTCAGCGAAACGAGGGAGCCTATGCCCAACAGACGGCGTGCCGGCGCGTTGGCCATGACCAAGCGTCCCGAGGGCCGGGCCAGCACGAATGGCACCCCCAGAGCTTCGAGAAAAAGTTTTTTGTCTTCTTCCAAACGCCGCGCCGTTTCATGCCCGGTGCGGCGCAGCATCTCCAATTCGAGCTGGGCGTATTTGTATCGCCTTCTCAAATTGACGATGCGAGAACGCAGAAAAACGAAGGGCACGAGAACCCCCGTCAGGACGAGCCCGGTTGTAATGCCCCATGAAACCATGCCGAGTAGACTTGAAGCGAGTATGACATGCGATTCCTGAAAAGACAACTCAAACGGCGGTTCCCTTCGCCCTTTTTCAACAATGGAGCAGTTCCCTCTGATCCTTCAAGAGATCGTAGGCTCTTCGAATCATTGAACGCGTCTCGTTTAAGAGATTCAGATAGAGAATCCCCGTACGTGTCTGCGACACGTCGTCCGCTCTTTCCAGCAGATGACGCCTCACCGCCTGCGCGAATTCATCGCTGAGATCGGACGCCTCCCCCAAGGCGCGGTCGAGCTCCGTGCAGTCTCCCTGCATCAGCAGCCGGCTGAGCTCGGGATAGAACTTCGAGACCCGGTTCCTCAGCACTTCAAGCTCCCGCGCCTGAACAGCGGAAAGTCCCTCGTGGTTATTGTCGATATGAGCGTAGCTCATCTGCACGATGGAACGCAGCGATTCGACGGTGCCCCGCATGCTTTCCGTCACACGGAAAAGGCACTGTCCGCGTTCCACCAGGGAAGAAGGAAGCCCATTCAAACTCGGCAGGACGACAAAGTTCCTGCGGTCATCAATTTCACGGCTCATTCGGCGCACTTCCCTGCGCAATTGTCTGAGGCTCTTTCGATCTTCCCGCATGAGGCCGTGTACGGCGCTTTCGTAGACGGCCAAAGCGTGTCCCAGCGTCTCCGCCGTGGAGACTCCAAACTTGCTCAGCGATTCCCCATTGGCCAGATCGAGAGCAAGCACGTCCTTTCGATGGGATTTCCCGCCATGCAGCGTCGATGACTTCACCAGGATAGTGCCGACGGCCGCAAGAAGCAGAACAATGCCGAACCAGCCGCAGATAAATAGAATCAATGCACTGACAAAAGCGAATGTGACTGCGGCAAACGCCGTGAAAAACCATCCGCCCACCACGGTCAGCACGCCCGTAATGCGATAGACCGCACTGTCCCGCCCCCAGGCGCGGTCTGCAAGGGACGAACCCATGGATACCATGAACGTGACATAAGTGGTCGAGAGGGGCAGTTTCAGAGATGTGGCCAGGGAAATGAGCAAAGCGGCCACCGTCAGGTTGACAGAGGCGCGGATGAGATCGAACGCGGCCCCGTCGGATTCTTCCGGAGGCAGCGGTTCGAACCTCCTGCCGATAAAACGGGCCAGGGGGCGGGGCGTCATGTTCACCATGCAATGTATTAGGTTGAGCACGTAGCGCACGATCAACCGGGAAGCTTTTGTGGAACCGAACCGTTCGACGCCGCCGTGCGTATCGGCCAGACTCACTTCTGTGTTCGTGACCGTACGGGCCTTCTTGGAAAAGAAGAGAGCCGTCATCATGATCAACCCCGCTCCAATCAACCAGGCATGGCCGGCCACCACGGGTTCGGCTAGCCCGCCCATCATCAGCGTGGAGACATTGCCGCCGTTTTGCTCAAACGCCTCCGCGATGCCATAAGATGCGTGCGCCGCCATGAACACGCCGATAAAATTCACCAGGTCATTGCAGGCAAACGCCATGGCCAAAGCCATCGTGCCCGCCAGTACCGTAATTTTCAGAACATTGACGCGGAAAACAAACTGGCAGAGCAGCATTAACGCCGTCCATCCCGCGAAGACGCCCAAGACATAGCCGCACAGATTGGTTTCGAGAGCCGCCAGCGTCCCCGGGGTCATCAGAGAACTGCTCTTGAGTCCCTTGAAAACGGCGAAGTAAGTAATGGCCGTGAGCGCAGCCCCTGCCCACAGCGCACCGAAGCGCTTGTAGGAAGACCGATACCGGAAGGCAAAAATCGCGCGGGAAATCCACATGACCACCAAACCGCAAATGAAAGCCACACCCACCGAGCTGAAAATGCCGCTGATTATTTTGAAGGCATTGGCCGTATTGATGTACTCGAACAAATGGGCAAGGCCGGCAATCCCCGTATCGCCGGCGGCCCAGAGATGGCAGGCCGCTATGGCCAAGGCGGCTCCCAGCAATTCAAACACTAGGGAAACCGTGGTCGATGTCGGCATGCCGAATGTGTTGAACAGATCCAACAGGATCACGTCCGAAAGCATCACCGCCAGAAACAGCAGCATGATGTCGCTGAAGCTGTATTGAGCGGGCACGAATACACCGCTGCGGGCGATTTCCATCATCCCCCCCGACAAAGAGGAACCGAGCAGAATTCCCACGGCGGCCATCGCAACGATCACGCTTCGAGGGGCGACTTTGGAGCCGATGGCGGAGTTCAGGAAGTTGACGGCATCGTTCGACACGCCTACGACCAAGTCGAATATGGCGAGAAGAAACAGGATGCCGAGTATAATGAGTGGCAATGTGTCCATAATTTGTAACCTAGATACCGGCCCCGAGCCGGACGGCTGCATGATACCCGCACTTTGCCGGGCAACAACGACCACTTTTCCGTGACAATTCAGTCACACGGGCTTCCCCTGCCCCGCGCATGCAGGCCGTGCGCACCAGAAGAAATGTGGACAGGGATTCCCCATGAGGCCATGAGCCGCGTTGTACGGCCAATAGTGTCTCAACGGCGGGTTCTCCGTGCTTCCCGGCGGCCGGGACATGATGACACAAAGAGAGCAGGAACAGCGCTGCAAAAAAATTCGGAATGCGCACAGAAAACTCTCCGGCTTTCGGAATCCTTACGGCAGCTTCCAGTTGCCCGGTTAAGAACAGAGAGCGTTTTCAGGTTCAATGTCTTTATGCAGATTCTTCCTCCTTTCTGGAGAAACTTCTTGACAATACGTCAGATTCTGCGAATTTAGCGTTTTCATAGAGACATCATCTGCAGATAAAGCCCGTGAAAGGGAGAGGGGGGGATGAAAAAAGGGCTTGACACATCCAGGGAGGTGGGAGTAAGGAGGGAGAATGAGTGAACAGGAAGAGCAGCCGGCTCGGCGAGCGGCGGGGAGCAGCAGCCATCCTACAGGCCGTGGCTGACGGCGGCGTCGGCGGCGGGAGCGGCGTCTGCGGGCCGGGGGAACACATCCTGCGAGCGGAGGGGAGCAACATCGTCATGAGCGCGGCGAAGTACAACGAATTCATTTTCAGGGCGGCGTACAGCTACGCGCCCTGCGGGGAGACGACGGCTTCCGGAGACGTCTCCCAGCCCTTCCGCTGGAGCAGCGAGTTCGATGACGAGGAGCTCGGCTTGGTATACTACAACTACCCCACAGTACGTGACAAAGCCAGGCGTTAGTGCGGAAGAACTGAGAAATCGGTATTGTCAAATACAAATACAGAGCGCTATCTGTGAATGCATTGAAAATAACAAAAAATAACCGATCATGAAATCTTACACACCTTCACTCATTGGATGGGCTGCACTGTTTCCTATATTTTGTTCAACCATCATCGACAAAAGCTTTCAATTCCCTAAATTTGTATATATAATATTAGGAGCGGCACTGTTCATCGGCCAATTCGCAAGTCTGCTCTGGGGATTGGGCGGCAGCATCGTGAATGCGCGCAAGAAAAACGATCGTTTGAGCGAGCGGCAGATTGGAAAGCGCCTCGGATATGCAGAAAGTAAAGGCTCCCGCGGCTCAGTGTCTGAAATAACCGGCATGCAGGGTGCCTTCGATTACATCCAATTTAATGTTGACAAGTGGACAGCGCCGGCGTAAATTCGCCGTCCCTGCTGATGCCGCTCTGCAAACAACGGGAAGCTCAGGGCTCGAGAGCGGCACTTCCCGCAAACAATCCGTTCCTGTCCAAGGGCGGAACCCATAAAGACAAATGATCAATGATCTGATAAACCAGATGGTGGAAGCCGGTGTGCACTATGGTCACCAGACCCGCAAATGGCATCCGAACATGAAGAAATACCTGCTCACTTCGAAGAACGGCATACACATCATCAATCTCGAAGAGACGGAGAAATGCCTCGACAAAGCCTGCGCCTTCCTGGCCGATCTGGCCGCGAAGGGCAAGAAGATACTTTTCGTGGGCTGTAAGCGGCAGGCTCAGGAGGCTGTCCGCGAAGCCGCCGAGGCGACCGGCCAATATTATGTCAATTTCCGCTGGCTGGGCGGCATGCTCACCAACATGGCCACCATCAAGAAAAGCATTACCCGGCTCGACTGGCTGGAAAACCTCGACAAGCAGCCTGAATTCAAGAGCATGTCAAAAAAGGAAATCGCCGCTCTCGAGCGCGAGAAGGCTAAGCTTCTCCGCAACCTTCAAGGCATCCGCGCCATGGGGGGGGCTCCGGACGCCATGGTCGCCATTGGTGCCGACCACGAAGACATCGCCATCCGTGAAGCGCATCGTCTCGGCATCCCCGTGGTGGTGATGACGGATTCGAACGCCGACCCGGATGACGTGGAGTTCCCGATTCCCGCGAACGACGATGCCGTCCGTTCTATTCGTCTCATTCTCTCCCGCCTGGTGGACGCCATCAACGGCGGCGTCAAAGTCTGAACTTATTGAACCTGATTTATTATTATGGCAGAAATCACTGCAGCGCTCGTCAAGACGCTCCGTGAGCGCACGGATGCGGGGATGATGGATTGCAAGAAGGCTCTCGTCGAATGCGACGGCGATATGGAAGCCGCGGTCAAGTTTCTTCGCGAGAAGGGCATCGCCAAAGCCGCCGCCAAGGCCGGCCGCGAGGCGCGTGAAGGCGCGGTGGCCGCGGTGGTCAGCGGCTGCGGCTGTGACGGCATTCTATTCGAACTCAACTGCGAAACGGATTTTTGCGCCAAGGGCGAAAAATTCCGTACGCTCGTTTCCGAAGTCGGCACCGCTCTCAAGGCTTCCGGAGCCTCCGGACTCGAAGAGGCGCTTCGAGTTACCATGAGCCCCGAAGGGTCGGTCGAAGAGCACATCAAGGCCGAATGCAGCTCGATCGGCGAGAACATGAAGCTGAGCAAATTTGCCCGCCTTTCGGTCGAAGGTCCCGGTGTGATCGCCTCATACATTCACATGGGCGGCAAAGTCGGCGTTCTCCTTTCCGTGGCTTGCGGCAATGCGGCCACCAAGGATGCGCCCGCCTTCCGGACGCTGGTGAAGGATCTCACTCTCCATATTGCGGCCGCGTCGCCGAAAAGCGTCGATTCCTCCAGCTTGGATCCCGCCTTCGTGGCCGAAGAACAGGAGATTGCCAAGGCGCAGCTCCTTCAGGAGGGCAAGCCCGAGCACCTTCTCGAAAAGATCCTGCCCGGCAAGCTCCACGCTCTCTATAAGCAGAGCTGTCTTCTCGATCAGGACTTTGTAAAGAACCCATCCATTTCCGTCGGGAAGCTTGTGGCCGAGGCAGGCAGAGAGATCGGCGACTCCATCGCGGTGACCGCCTTCCAGCGCTTCCAGCTCGGCGCCTGACGGGTGCCTGACATTCTTCGTCTTTACAGCCGTTTCGGACGTCCCGGAACGGCTTTTCTTCTTTGCGCGTCGGCGCGGGAAGCCGCGGGACATTCCGTGCGGCGTCTCGTTGTGTCAAGCCGAAGAGGAGGAAAAAGCGCGGCCGGATGCGGGCGAGCGGGCTCTGGCCACGACCCGCCGCACGGACGGAATTTGGCGTCACCGAACCCGCGGACGGCAGGGGAAAACGAGGGAGCCGTGTCCCATACCTTGGACGCAGGATCGACATGCGGCCGGGCAAAGCGGACGTCAGTCAGCAGGGGAGAGCCTCTGAAGCGGGCCAAAATTCCGCGCACTTCTTCCGCAGAGCCGCACGGCGGAGAAAAGCGCTTCCGCCGTGCGGCAATCGAATGCGCTTACGCGGGGAGGCGGATCCGGTTACCGCTCATCTCCGCTCTTGGCGGCGATGATGTAGATCGGCCTGTTCTTCACTTCGAGGTAGGTTTTGGCAAGGTATTGTCCGAGGAGACCGATGCAGACGAGCTGGATGCCGCCGAGCAGAGTCATGATGCTCGTGAGCGATACCCAGCCTTGCACGGCTGACGCCGGATCAATGAAATGACGGATGACGAGCCCCGTGATGATCAGAATGGCGATCAGGCTGAAAAGGAGCCCCGTGTATACGGCGAGCATCAGCGGGACGGTGGAGAAAGCCGTAATCCCTTCTATGGAGTATTTCAACAGCTTCCACAACGACCACTTGGTCGTGCCGGCGCTTCGTTCGATGTTTTCATAGGAGAACCATTTCGTCTTGAAGCCCACCCATTCGAAAATACCCTTGCTGAACCGGTTATATTCCGTCAGACGCAGAATGGCGTCGACCACTGGGCGTTTCATCAGCCGAAAGTCACGAGCGCCGTCGACCAGCTTCGTCGTCGAGATCCTGTTGATGAAGCGGTAGAACCTGCGTGCGAAGAACGAGCGGACGACCGGCTCGCCCTTGCGCGTCGAGCGGCGCGTGGCCGCGATGTCATACCCTTCCTCCCGCAGAGCCGCCAGCATTTCCGGCAGAAGAGAGGGCGGATCCTGCAAATCCGCATCCATCAGCCCCACCACATCGCCGGTTGCGTGCCGGAGCCCCGCGAAGATGGCCGACTCCTTGCCGAAATTGCGGGAAAAGGACAGATAACGCCATTGAGGATCCTCCGCATGGAATCCCTTCAGCACATCCAGCGTGCCATCGCGGGAGCCGTCGTCCACAAAGACGAGTTCCAATTCATCCACGGCAAGCCGGGGCCGCACCTCGAGCAGGCAATTCCGAAAGAGGGGGAGAGCCTCCGCTTCGTTGTAACAGGGGATGATGAGGGAAAGCTTCATATCTGACGGCGATTATGGTTTGTTCTCAATGTTCAGGAAGAGGTTTTGGCACGATTGCCGGGCGGAGGGAAACCTCTTTCGTCGAATAGCGTTCGGAGGGTTTGAAGAGCCAGCCCGGTCTGCTGTTGACGAGCCGGTAGCCCGTCAGAAGAAAGACATCGAGCCGCTGGTTGGAGTTCGGGTCATATGCCTGCCGATCGGTGTATTTCCCGTAGATCTTGTATTCGAAATTATTGTCTTTTCCGTAGACGGCGGCGTCTCCGGTTTCGGGGCCGCGGTCGGGTGCGAGGAGCATCGATTCATCCATGATCACGAGATTCGCCCGAACCCACGGCGTACGGGGCGGGCGAATGTAGCCCCAGAAACGGGTGTTCGGGATGTAGTATCTGCGGCCGACGTAATAACCGTCGCCCTGCTCCTTGGAAATCTCGGCATTCTGCTGAGCCACCGCCTCGAGATCCCGCCGCGTGGTGTCACACTGGGTGAGCAGAGGCAGAACGGCGGCGGCCAAGGCAGGATATTTTCCCGAAGTCATCATGAGCGAGCTTTCCTCAAGAAGTCTACTCGCTTACAGGGGAAGAGGCAACTCAAATTTTCGATGGGATCCTGCGCCTTGGCGGCAAAATCAGAGGCGCCTCCGCGCAAGGAGCAGGGCAATTGCCGCCGAGGCCGCCAGAAATCCGAACACGCCGGTTACATGAGTGGCCGCGCCGAAGCCGGAGTCGCAGGCCATGCGCCCCTGAAACCCTTCGTCCCTGCGTTCTCCCACGGACCCGTCGCATTGGGGAAAACGGGGCTTCTCGGGCGAAAAGACGCAGGGGATGCCGATCTCCGGGCATTTGTCGCCCAAGGGGAGTCCGTACTCCCGCCGCAGCTTCCTGCGGAGCACGGAGAGCATGCCGTCCCCGTGAGTGCGGGCCAGATCGGCAGCCTGCACCTGGCCGGCGTCCGTGCGGCCGCCCGCGCCGCCGCAAGTCACGAGAGGCAGCCCGCGTTCATGGCAGGCGGCAATCAGGTGAGCCTTGGCGTTCATCGAGTCGATGGCGTCGACGATCAAATCGGGCCGGTGCCCGAAGAGGCGATCGGGATGCGCGGCCGTGTAGAACGCCTGCATGGGGGTGATCTCCGCGTCGGGGTTGATGGCGGCGAGGCGTTCCGCCATCACTTCGGCCTTGGGGCGTCCGCAGGTGTGGGCGAGCGCGTGTATCTGGCGATTGGTGTTGGTGATGCAGATATCGTCCATATCCATCAGAATCAGATGTCCGAAGCCCGTCCGTCCGATGGCCTCCGCCGCCCAGGAACCCACGCCGCCCAATCCCACCACGGCCACGCGTGTTTGCCGGAAAAGTTCCAGATTTTCCCGCCCATAGAGGCGGGAGACGCCGCCGAATCGCCGTTCGAAACTCATGGCCGTTCTGCGTACATGCGATTGACGCGGACGATGCCCAGCGCGCGCCCCGTTTCCATGTCCACGGAGACCACCGCGCCGCACAGGCGCACGGGCCAGCCGGCCACCGGAAATTTTGCCGGCAGGGTCGATCGGAAGCGCCGCAGGACACCCCGCACGTCGCGCCCCAGCACACTGACGGCGGAGCCGCACATGCCCGCGTCGGTCATATACGCCAGCCCCCCCGGCATCACCATATTGTCCGCCGTCTGCACGTGCGTATGGGTGCCGATGAGGGCGCTCGCCTTCCCGTCGAGATTGTATCCCATGGCCACCTTTTCGCTGCTGGTCTCGGCGTGCATATCCACAAAAATGGCCGTCACGCCCCCGCGCCGCAGCCGCAGGGCCTCTTCCTCGCCCAGGATGAAAGGATTTTCCAAAGGCGGCTGAATGAACGAGCGCCCCTGCAGCTGCATCACGGCCACGTTCCCTTTCGGCGTCTCCACAACAACGCAGCCGAAGCCGGGCGTATCCGCCTGATAATTCAGCGGGCGCAGCAGGCGCGGCGCATGGGGCATCCAAGGAATGAGATCCGGCTGATCCCATACATGGTCGCCCGTCGTGATCACATCCACCCCGCGGGAGAAGAATTCCAGGGCGATCTTCGGCGTGATGCCCCGTCCGCCGGCGGCATTCTCCCCGTTGACGATCGTCAGATCCGCGCCGAATTCTTCCTTCAGAGCCGGAAGCTCGCGATAGAGGGCGGTGCGGCCGGGTTCGCCCACCACGTCTCCGACAAACAGAATGGTCAGCGTCATCAATCCTTCTTTCCCTGCTCCAGAAACGGCACCACCAAGACGGGGATGTCCGAGCGCCTGATGACGGATTCGGCCACGCTCCCCAGCAGAATGGAGGAGAGGAAGCTGTGGTTGTGATTGCCCACCACGATCATGTCGACGCGGTGCTCCCCGGCATACTTGAGGAGGGCACCCGCCTTGTCAAATTCGTCCACAGCGGTCGCCTGTGCGGACACTCCCCATTTGAGACGGACGCCTTCGGACATCTTGTCCAGACGAGCCTCCGCCATCTGTTTGATGGTGCAGGTTTCATCCGCGTTGAGCGAGGGAAGCGCGAGATCTTCGGTGAACACCCCCGCCACATCATAGGCGATCGTCGGTTCGACCACGTGGAACAGATGCAGCGCCGCCCCCGCCGTAGCCGCGAGCTTGCCGGCGTAATCCACCACGTCCGAAGTCGCGTCTGAAAAGTCAACAGCTATCAGGAAATTCAGCATGCCGTCATTATAGCAGGCTCCGCCCCTCTTTCCAAGAAAAATGCCGCAGAGCCGCCCTGGTGGGCTTGTTTGCCGAAATGGACTGAAAATGAAACCTCTAGGGAAAACAAAACAAAACGGTGGTTCGGGGAGTTTTGGCTTGACCGCCATCGGCGCGCCCGTTATAATCCCCGCGGGGCGCGCGGAAGAATTCCATTTCCATTCCGCACTCTGAGAGCATCTGCCCGCCATCCCGTGAGAAGGAGCGGGCTTCGGGGGCGAAAGGGGCCGTACGCACCGAAAACAAATCATCAATTTTTCACATAGAACTCTATGTTCCCTCTTTTCAGAAAAGTTTCCGAGTGGTTCTCGTACGATATCGGGATCGATCTCGGCACGGCCAATACGCTGGTCTACATCAAAGACCAGGGCATTGTGCTCCGCGAACCTTCCGTCGTCGCCATGAAGGGCGACAAAGTGAAGGCCGTGGGCGACGAGGCCAAGCGCATGCTGGGCCGCACGCCCGGCAATGTCACCGCCATTCGACCGCTCAAGGATGGAGTGATCGCCGATTTCAACGTGACGGAGGAAATGATCCGCCACTTCATCAAGAAGGCCACGGCGCGCCGCAAATTGCGGGGGCCGCGCATCCTCATCGCCATCCCTTCGGGGATCACCGAAGTGGAGCGCCGGGCCGTGGAGGATTCCGCCTACCAGGCGGGGGCGCGCCAGGTGATGCTGATTGAAGAGCCCATGGCCGCCGCCATTGGAGTGGGGCTGCCCGTCTCCGAAGCCGCCGGCAACATGATCGTCGATATCGGCGGCGGCACCACCGAGGTGGCCATCATTTCCCTCAACGGCATTGTCTACAGCCGTTCCGAGCGCTGCGCCGGAGACGATCTCGACGAAGCCATCATGCATCACATGCAGACTGTGCACAATCTTCTGATCGGCGAACGCACCGCCGAGGAGATCAAGATGCGCATCGGTTCGGCTCACTCCCTTCCCAAGGAGCTGCAGATGGAAGTGAAGGGGCGCGACCGCGGCACCGGCCTGCCTAAAACCGTCACGATCCGTTCGGAGGAGATCCGCGAAGCTCTTTCCGAAAAGCTCAACACCATCGTCAACGCCATTCGGCATACGCTGGATCGATGCCCTCCCGAGCTGGCCGCCGACCTGGTGGATCGCGGAATTGTCATTGCGGGCGGGGGTGCGCTTCTGCGCGGCCTCGATCTGCTTCTACACGAGCAGACACAGCTGCCCATCCACATCGCCGAGGATCCCCTCAGCGCCGTGGCCGAGGGTACGGGCAAGCACCTGCAGGAGAGCGAAACCGTGTTTGAAGACGAAGATTGAAACGACTCTCACTCCCTCCCGGCAGGGACTCCGCGCCCGCTTGCCCGCACGCTCTCCCCGTCGCGGAGAGTCCGGAAAACGGCTTGGAACCGCGCCGCTCCCGCTTCCCCCGCCGGGGGGAGTTCCCTTTTAACCCCATTTCATCTTGTTAGAAAAATGTTAAACAGATTCAAACGTGTCTTTGGCTTCGGCGCATGCGATCCCAAAGAAGGCACGACCATCGTCATCAACGCAGAGAAGCTTGAAAGGCGGGTGGCTCTGCTCGACAACGGCGTGCTGGAGGAATACAACATCGAACGCGAAGGCGAAAGCAACATCGTGGGAGGCATCTTCAAGGGCCGCGTGAAAAACATCGAACCCGGCCTCAAGGCCATGTTCGTGGATATCGGCTATGAAAAAAACGCCTTTCTTCACTTTTGGGACGCCATCCCCGCCGCCCTTGATTCGGGGCTTGAGGAAATCGAAAAGGAAGGGCGCCCCAAAAGGCAGATTAAAAAAATCACCTCGAAGAACATTCCGGAAATATACCCCATCGGCTCCGAGATTATGGTTCAGGTGACCAAGGGTCCCATCAGCTCGAAGGGACCCCGGGTGACCACCAACATTTCACTGGCCGGCCGCTACATCGTGCTGATGCCCTATACCGATCAATTCGGCATTTCCCGGAAGATCGACGATCCGAAAGAACGCCAGAGACTGCGCCAGATCGTGCAGAAACTCAACGTACCCGAAGGGATGGGCATCATCATGCGCACCGTGGCCCAGGGACAGCGCTTCCGCCATTTCGTGCGCGACCTGGCCATGCTGCTCGAGCAATGGCGCGAAGTGGAAAGCAGACGCGATGCGCAGGCCGCGCCCGTCTGCGTGTACCGGGAGCCCGATCTCATCGAGCGCACGGCGCGCGACTTTCTCACCGAGAACGTCGACAACATCATCTGCGACAACTTGGAGACCACCCAGCGCATGCAGGAGATTGCCGGGCGCATTTCGCGCCGGGCCAAGCGTCATATACAGCATTTTTCTTCACGGATTCCGATCTTTGAAGAGCTGGGCATCCAGAAGCAGATCAACGAAGCCTTCCAGCGCCAGGTGCTTCTGCCCTGCGGCGGCTATCTGGTGATCGACGAGACCGAGGCGCTCATTGCCATCGACGTCAACACCGGGCGGAACAAGGGCTCGAAGGATCTCGACAAGACTATCCTCGAGACGAATCTCGAATCCGCCCGCGAGATCGCCCGCCAGCTGCGCCTGCGCAACATCGGCGGTCTCGTCGTCGTGGATTTCATCGACATGCGGCACCGCAAGGATCAGCTGGCCGTCTACAAGATGATGAAGGACTGCCTGCGGCGCGACAAGGCCAAGACACAGGTGCTGCAGATCACCCCCATCGGACTCATGGAAATGACACGTCAGCGCATCAACGAAAGCCTGCGTGACTATGTGAACGATTATTGCCCGTATTGCAGCGGGCGCGGACGGATCAAATCCGTCATGACGATGAGCGTGGAGATCCAGCGGCAGATTCACGCCGTGATTCTCAAGCACCGGGAAACAGCCGGCGATCTGATCGTGGTGGTGAACACGGATGTGCTCTCCCGCTTCAAGAAAGAAGACGCGCCTCTGCTTATGGAACTCGAGCGCCAGTGCACGGGGAGGCTCATCTTCCGCAGCGATCCCTCCATTCACCGCGAGGCATTCGCCATTCTCGACGCCAACGACAACAGCCCTCTCTATCAGGTCAACATGTAATGGAGCTCGAAGACGGCCAGAGCGACATTCTCCGGAAAGCCCTCGCCATGCGGGGGCTTTCCGGCGTCTCCCCGCCAAGCGATCCATCCGCCTTCGAGCTCTTTCTCGAACGGGAACTCGGACTCAATGCCGCCGCCTTCCACGGCATCCCGGCTTACGCGCCCGCCGTGGAACTGCCGGCCGGACTCGAACGCCACGCCATGCCGTATCCTTGGGGCAGCGTCAACATCTGGACGCTCCAAACGCCGCAGGGGACGCTCGCCGTCGATACCGGCTGTTCTCCGGCTCAATTGAGGCGCGCGCTCGGCGGCCGCCGGCCGTCGCTCCTTCTGCTCACGCATTCCCATTCCGATCACGCCGGCGGTCTGGCTGCCGCGCACTGCCCCGTATATGGGAGCGGCCGTCCGCCTTTACCCGGGCAATGGGGGGACTGCACGCTGCGCATGGCCGAGCTCGCCGGGCATACGCCCGATTCGTGCGGCTTTGTGCTGACGCGGGGCGGCCGAACCCTATTTTTCACGGGCGATGCGCTTTTTGCCGGTTCCATCGGCAACGCCCCCGAGGAGCCTTTCCGCGTCGTCCCCCGGCTCCGCCGCATTCTCTCGGAACTTCCGCCGGAGACTCTCCTCTGCCCGGGGCACGGCCCCGCGACGAGCCGTCGGCTCGAAGAGAGAAACAACCCCTTTCTGGCGGGAGCCGGGCGGCCTCTCACGGCGGAGGATGATTGGGGAGAAAACCCCGGCGGTGAGTGATCCGGGGGAGCGCACGAGGGGAGAGCGTGATTTCCACAAGATCGAAGCGGTGCGGCACATTCCTCCCCAAGAGGCGCAGCCAGTTGGCGGCGCCGATGCGCAGAAGGCGCCTCTTGCCTGCGTTGACGGCGCGCCCCGGCGGCCCGTAGTCCGTGCGGGTGCGCGTTTTGACCTCGACGAAGGCGAGCACGCCGCCCTCCCGGCACACGATATCGATTTCGCCGGAACGCCCCCAGCGAAAATTGCGGCGCAGCACGCGCAGACCGCGGCTCCGCAGCCACGAGCAGGCCAGCAATTCGCCGTAGCGGCCGACCCACGCCCCCGAGCGGCGGCGCTCATCGGTCAAGGGGCAGCGCCATTTGTGCAACAGGCGCAAACGAGCGGCGATGATGTATCGTAATTCCATATTGCCGGATGGCGGCCAGGTGTTGGGCGGTGCCGTATCCCTTGTGTTTTTCGAAGCCGTACTGGGGGAAGCTCTTGGCCAGACGCTCCATGCAGGCGTCCCGCGTGACCTTGGCGAGAATACTGGCGGCGGCGATGGAGAAGCAGCGGGCGTCTCCCTTCACGATCGCCTTCTGAGGGAGGGGGAAGTCCCGCACGGGCAATCCGTCTATCAGGCAGAAATCGACCCCGCCGGGCACGGCTTCCAGCGCCCTGATCATGGCAAGGCGCGTGGCGTTGAGAATATTCATGCGGTCGATCTCCTCCACACAGGCGCTGCCGACGCCCGCGAGCACGGAGGGATCGCCCAGAAGCGCTTCATACAGTCTTTCGCGGCGGCGGGGCGTGAGCTTTTTCGAATCATCCAGCCCTTCGAGACGCCAGCCCGGCGGAAGGACGACGGCCGCGGCCACCACGGGACCCGCCAGAGGGCCGCGGCCGGCTTCATCGACGCCGGCCACCAGGCGATAGCCGGCTGCGCGGGCGGCGAGTTCCTCGTTTTCATCGGGCCGGAGGCGCGGCGTCATTCTCTCCCCTCCTTTCCGAGCCGCTGCCTGAGACTCGCCGGCAGAGGAGCATGGGCGGGAAGGCGGTACAGGGACTGGATGTCGTCCAGATAGCCGGACAGCGGCGTCTTCTCCCTGTCGGGCTCGGCGCGGAGAATCTTCATAGCCTCCAAATACGAACTGAAGCTGCCGGATTTTCCGCCCAGATGGGTGATCTCGTACCAGTCGAGGTAATCGCGCGCGCGCAGGGCGGCGGAGACGCAAGCCTCGCGCAGTTCGATCAGCGGCCCGATCATCTGAATGGCCTCCTCAGGCTGCATGCCGTGCTGCAAGTCGGCGATCAGGCGGCAGTATTCGGTAATGACGGGGCGGTACGCAGGAAAGCAGCGCACGCTCAAGTGCACCAGCTGGTCGAGCACGCGGCGGCTCTGCGCCTTCCAGTCCGGCAGAGAGACGGCCAGCTCCACATCGTCGAGACTGACGGGGATGGGGGTGCGCGCCTCCTCATCATAGCGGATCAGCAACAGGGCGTCGGCAAGGCGCCTTTCCGTCTCGGCCGGAGAAAGGCTCTCCGTGGTCATGGGGGTGGAGAGCTGCGCCAGCTGCAGCGCCCACCATTTGTGAAAAGCGTTTTCGTCCAGATGGAAAGAATGGAAATTCCGCTCGATCATCTCACGGGGGGAACCTTCGCCGAGCGCCGCTTGGTCGAGGAGAGTGAGCAGGGCGTCCCTGCCTCCTTTCTGGTTGAGCAGGCACATGACGAGAACGCCGCACGAGGTGTCGTAGAGCAGGCGCGAAGAGGCGTCCAGAGTCTCCGGGGACTTGTAGCTCAGAAGCTGCTCGGGACTCAGCATCTCGGAACGCGAGAAAAGAGACGTGTAGACGCTGCGGTCGATCCTGCCCGCGTTCCATTGAATCGCCTGGTTGATTCCCGTGAGGAGCCAGGCGGGCAGCTCGACTTCGTCCGGGAGAGCTTCGGGGTCGATTTCGCGCAGGGATCGTTCGTACAGAAGCATGGCGACAATGACGGCGTGCAGTTTTTCCAGATTGATGCCGCCGCCCATGAAAATGCGGATCTCATAGGAGGGTTCGCCGGCGAGGATATTGATGCGCGTGCGGATGGGGCGCGGCGATGCGGGCGCGTCCGCGCGTCCCTGCAGGACAATATGAATCCTGTGCTTCCAAGTCTTTGGGAGAGAAAGCAGTTTGAGGAGCCCGCCGCGTATCTCCTCCGCCTTGGTGGCCACGGCTCCCGCCACCAAACCGTCGCCGCCGGTGACGACGAATTGCCTCGAAGCCGAAATCACCCGGGATTCCTTCCGCGCGGCCGCCTCCTCCGAAGAAGGCACCTCCTCCGCCTCCGCCGAAGCCTCCTGGAGAATACCCTCAGCCGTGCGGACGGCCTCCCCGCCCGCCGACGCCGCGTCCTGCCCGCGGAGCGTCACGGCCAGAAGAGGAACGAGGGCGAGACAGACTTGAAGCACGGAGAACATTCTATCAAAGAGGGAACAGGAAAGCAAGCGGGAGGGGCGTTCATTTCCTGCGCGGGCGGGCGCCATCTTCGGGGTACAGCGGGCCGCGGCCGGAGGCGGAGCTCTTCCACGCGTGATCGGGCTCTACCTTCAGCAGCCGAAGCAGCCGGATTTCGTTCTCGAGCCGCCGCAGATACGCTTTCTGTTCACTGCGGGAAAAATAGACGCGATTCCCCTCGGCCGATTTCTCTCTTTCCGATTCAAACCCTTTGTTCTTCAACAGACAATAGGCGTAATCGAGAAGGGAGAGAGCCTCTCCTCGCCGGGCGGGGGCGTCCATCAGGGAGCGCCCCCAGTCCGCCAAGTGCAGCGCGTAAAGACTGTGCCAGGAATAGAGATTGCCCTGTGCGCGCACGCCGCCGGGAATACTCATGCGGCGCAGCACCTCTTCGGCCTGGCTGTAACGCGCGAGCGCGTCCAGATAGGCCGCCTGCGAATAAGCGTTGATCACGTGGCGGGGATTGGCATCCGCCGCCTGGGCGAAGAGCTCCTGAACGCGTTCGCATTCCGCCGGGGAAGGGGGCGTCTGCGACATCAGGCGGCCATAGGTTCCGACCACGTCGGGATCCGGATATTCCGCCGCCACCCGGGCCAGTACGTCCAGACGCTCCCGCAGGGGGAGCCCCCTCTCCACGGCGGAGGCGTATCTCCATTGGCCGAGCCAGCCGGGAGCCAGCTTGAAGGCGGAATATCCGGCCAGGGCGGCCAGTGCCAGAGCCAGCAGAGCGAGGGCGCACCTGCCGGCCTTGCCTTCGGCCCGGATCGGTTTCCGGGCGGGGGAGGCCATCAGCCCCAGCGCAAAAGCCGTCATCTGCACAAAGGCCGGCTGATGCCAGATAAATTCGCCGCAGGCGTGCAGCGAAACCAGAATCGCGATGAGGGAGGCCGCCGTCAGACCGCCCAGGCGGGCGGGCGTATCCAGCAGACTCAGGCGCCGCCCGGCCGCCAGCACATGGCCGACCAGCACAATGAACATCGAGGCGAGCCCGATGTACCCGTAATCCATCCACCCCTGCACATATTCATTGTGCGCGTAGTTGGGCATATGGCCCAGCCAGCCGGCATACGGCAGCACCTCCCACAGGAACGTCCGCGCGCCAGTGCCGATCAGGCTTTCCAGACCCTCCCGAGGCACCATGGCGGCGTAGTTCGCGAGATCGAGACGGCTGTGAGAGGAGAAATCTCCTGAAAAAACGGCTTCCATCCCGTCGCGCAGTCCCACGAGAGCCACGGCGGCCAGCGCGAGGAGCAGCGTCAGCGCCCCCGCGATGCCCGCCCAGCCGATGGGTTTGCCCAAGACGCTTCTCGAGGCCATCCAAGCGCCCCAGCCCAGCAAGACGCCCAAGGGCGCCAGAAGCCAGGCCGAACGCGACTTGCAGACAAACGACACGCCGAGCGCCGCCAGCCCGACCAACGCGGAAAAGACGAAGCGTCTTTCCCCGCGCACCGCCGCGTGAAGAATGGCCGCCATGCCGCCCGCCGCCAGGAAGAAGGCGGCAAAATTCTTGTACGTAAGCAGTCCCACGGCGCAGGTCACCCTGTATCCATCCAGCCGCACAGGGCTGTTCGCCAGCCAGACGGGAGGCGCACCCCATGAGGCCGCCAGCATGGCCGCCATCTGGAGGAGCAGAGCCCCGGCGAGCAGATGAACCGGCAGGGCGCCGCCTCCGGACGAGTGCGCGCTGTAGATGCCCGCTACGTAAAAGGCGATCCCGCCGACGATCACCGGCACTTCGGCGTAATTGGCGTATTCGATGTACCCGGTGGCCGCGCGCACCAGAAAATACCCGCCCACCCCCACGACGCAGAACCAAGACCATCCGCCCAGCCTCACCGTCCTGCATCCGGCGAAAAACGCCGCCGAAACCACGGCCAGAGCCGCCGCCGTCCAAGCCGCCGTCGGGAAGGAGGCGTATGCCATCTGCCCCCCGGAGGCCAGCGAGAGCACCCCCCCCGCGGCCAGCAGAACCGCCGCAAGCGCCCCCCCCCGCGAATCGGCCAAGCGCCGTCTGCCTTCCTTCATCCCCGTTCATTCTAACATGAACCGGAACGGGTGGCAAGAGGAATTCCCCTTGACTTTCAAGAACGGGCGTGGAAGAATAGGCGAAGAGTCCATGCGCGTCCTCATCTCTCTCACCGACCAGAGCTTCCGCTCCACCAAATCTCTGGGAATCCTCAACGTTTCTCTGGGGTTGACCCGCGCCCTCGCCGGACGCTCCGACATCGATGAGCTGCACATACTGGGGAACGCCGAATACCAGAGCTCATTTGCGGAATGCGGTCCGCACGTGCATCTGCATGAAATGGAACGCGCCGTCCCCTCGGGCTGGAAGCGCGTTCTCTGGGATCAATGGGGCGTTTGCCGGGCCATTCGCCGCATTGCTCCGGACTGGGCGCTGCTGCCCAAGGGATTTCCGCCCTTCTTCCTCCCCGGGGGCAGGACGCGGACGGCCTGTTACGTGCATGACATCAACTGGGAATATTATCAACGGCTGAAGGCGGGCGAATCTCCGTTCCCCCCCCGCGAGCTGGTGTATTTCCGCACGCTGTGCCTCCGGGCGCTGAGAGCAGCCGATCTGGTGCTGACTTCCACGCGCTTCAATGTGGAACGCTTTCAGGCATGGGCGCCTGGGGTGCGCGCCGTGCCGATAGGCATCGGTTTCCCGCCTGCGGAAAAACGGGAAAGGGCGCAGGGGAACGACATCCTTCTCTACGTTTCCCCCTTTCCCCACAAACTGACGCGCCAGGCCGTGAAGTGGCTGTCCCGGTGGCTCGAAACGCCGGCGGCCCGCGGCCGGCGCATTCATGCCATCGGCCGCCTGCCCGCCGATTTGAAGGGAACCCTGCCCCCCGAACGCTGGATCGAGCACGGGCGGCTCGCCGCCGGGGAACTGAAGCGGATTTCGTCCCGGGAGTGCGGCGCGGCGCTGTATTTCTCCGCCTACGAGGGGTTTGGCATGCCCCCGGTGGAATGTCTGCTTTCCGGGGTGCCCTGTCTCGCGTCGGATCTTCCCCCCATCCGGGAAAACGTACCCGCCCGCTATCTTTTCTCCAACGAGAAATACGGCGAATTCGAGGCTAAGCTCAACGCCGCGCTTTCCGACCGCGGGCTTCCTGAGACGCTGCCTCAGCCCACGTGGGACGAAGTGGCGGAGCGCTGCGTGCGCGCCATGGAAGCCTGCCCGCCGCCGAAGCCTTGAGAATCATGGGGAATTTGATCGGGGAAGAATTGTCGGGGCGTCTCGCGGAGTGGCTGCGCCGGGCGGAGCGGGTCGCCGTCGCCCTGTCGGGCGGGGCGGACAGCTCCGTGCTCGCCGCGGCGGCCGTGCGTGCGCTGGGGGCGGAACGCTGCCTGGCGATCACGGCATCGGCGCCCTATATGATCGGGCGGGAAATCGAATCGGCCCGCTCTCTCTGCCGCCTGTTCGGCGTGCGGCACATCGTGTTGGAGATCGGGACGCCCGCCGCTCTGGAGAACAACCCTCCGCTGCGCTGCTACCTGTGCAAGAAGGCGCTCTTCACCGCCATGAAGGAGCTTGCCGCCGGAGAGGGGTTCCCGATTCTCTGCGACGGCACGCATGCGGACGACCTGTCGGACTATCGGCCGGGCATCAGGGCGCTGGGCGAAGCAGGCGTCGCCTCGCCCTGGCTCGAATGCCGCGCGGACAAGGCCGGGATCGCCGAAGTGGGGCTGAAACTGGGCGTGCCGGCCGAATATGTGCGCGCCCCGTCGTCTCCGTGTCTGCTCACGCGGCTGGAGCACGGCATGAAGGTGGAGGAGCCGCTGCTGCGCCGTATCGAGGCGGCGGAAGAGCTCCTGCGCAGGGCGGCGGGCTCCCCCTGCCGCGTGCGGTGCCGCAGGGACGGCTCGGTCACGCTCGAGACGCCGCGGGAATCGCTGGCGTCTCTAGCTCGCTCCGCGGCGGGCGAGGCGTTGTTGGAAAACGTCCGGAAAGCGACGGGACTCGCCCGCGTCTCGTTCGATCCCCGCGGGTACAGACGCGGCAGCATGAACGTGAAGCTGGCATGAACACGCGTGACATTCTGCGGCGATACCGCGAAGGCTCCCTTTCGGAGGACGAGGCCGCCGGCCTGCTGAACGGCGCGGGAATCCGCGATCTCGGCCACACACGGCTCGATCTGGATCGGAAGCGGCGCACGGGCTGCGCCGAAGTCGTGTTCGGCGAGAGCAAGACCGTCGGGCAGATGACGGAGATCGTGAAGGCGCTGCTCGAGACGGCGGGGCGCGCACTCGTCACCCGCCTTTCGCCGGAAAAGGCGGAGGGTCTGCTCGCCGCCTTTCCGGGGGGAGCGTACAACCCGGCGTCGCGTCTGCTGGTGGTCGGAGGCAATGAGGCTCCCTCGCCCGGAGCCTCCTGCGTGGCCGTGGTGTCGGCCGGCACATCGGACATGCCCGTGGCCGAAGAGGCGGCGGGAACTCTTGAATTCCTGGGTACGCCTGTACTTCGCCGCTACGACTGCGGCGTCGCCGGCCTGCATCGCCTGCTGGGCGAGCTTGCCGCCATACGCCGGGCTGCGGCCGTGGTGGCCGTGGCCGGCATGGAAGGCGCCCTCCCCGGCGTCGTGGCGGGGTTGGTGGAGGCTCCTGTGCTGGCCGTGCCCACCAGCGTGGGCTACGGTCTCTCCCTGCGCGGCGTCACGCCTCTGCTCGCCATGCTCAACACCTGCTCCAGCGGCGTGAGCGTGGTCAATATCGACAACGGCTTCGGCGCGGGATTTACGGCGCATTTGATTGCGCGGCAAGTCCGTGCGGACTCGCGCAGCGGAAAGTGAGCGGCTTCCCGCACGAAAAAGGTTCTCCCTCCGCCGCGTCTGCGGCGGAGGGAGCCCTTAATCAGCATCGATGATCGGTATGAAAAATAATTCACTCATTTTTTCAGACGGACGGGGCGAATTGCCTCTCCGCCCGGCGCGCGCTTCGAAGCGCGCGGACGGCCGTGCTCTCAGGCGCGGCGGCGGCGCACGGCCAGCCCGGCGAGAGCCAGCAGACTCAGCGTGGCCGTGGCCGGTTCCGGCACGAGGGCGGCCGTGTTCAGGGCGATGGCCTCGGAAACGGACGCCGTCTCGGTGGAATAGGAGACGAGAGACGCGTAGTCGGTGTCGACGTTGATCGCCGTGCCGGAGTGGGAGGAATAGCGCAGGCCGGCGGCGTATCCGACATAGGTGTACACATCGCCGCTCGTGGAATCCACATAGGAGAGGTAAAATGTAGTGCCGAGGGTGCTGCTGCCGGAGGTATAGCTGTAGGTCATCGTCAGGGCGGCGGTGGAGATGTCCGTCCAATCTATGGCCGATGCGGCGTTCCCGAGCGTCGTGTCGCTCTCCTGAGAAACGCCGTTCACGTAGCAGGTGTAAACCCAGCTCACATTGGAAATGTAGCTACCCAGGGGAGATGAACCCGCGGTGGCGGATGTTCCGTAAATGCCCGAGAGAGTGATGTTGTTCTCAGAGGAACTGTATCCCGTGCCGGCGCCGATTGGGTTGCTGCTGCTCGAGATGCTGAGGAGCGTGAGACAGTTGGCCTCGCTGATCGCAGTTCCGGCGGTCAGTGTGGAAAACGCGGAGCTCGGGTCGAATGTGATAGTCACGGTGTAATTCGTCCCCAGCGTCGTGGTCGTGGTCGAAGTATCCGCCGAGGCGCAGGCGCCTGCGAGGAGAGCGGACACGGCGGTAATGGCAATGCTTTTCATTTTATTTTGTATTTAGTGGCAGAGTCCGTTCAGAGGGGGAGAGAGAACGCCCGGCCTTCCGTCGGCGCGCGCTCCCCCGTGAACGAACGAAAAAAGCATAGCGGATTTTGAATCCGCCATACAAAAACGCCCCCTGAAATTCGTGTATAATCCATTCTGAACACAATATTTCGCACTGAAAATACATAATGTCATTATATAAATTCAGGCCGAAATCCACGAAATGAAAACAGAGCGCAAGCATATTTTTATCAAGAGAATTTGAATTTTCGTATTGACAGCGGATTCAAAATCCGCCATACATCGGCCTCTCTCTATCTTCCGAATTTCCCCTCTTCCCAAAACTCCGTTCTTCACATCCCGCGCCACCCCAACTCCACACTTTTTCTGTCCTTTACACTACAGACTGCATTCATCCTCCACATTGAATTCGCCCTCCGCCGCCGCGCGATTCCGTGCATGGGGGGTGAGCGCGGCGGACTATTTTCCGCGCCGGGCGGATGAAGCGCGGCCGAGTTCGGCGAGGTGGAGCTTCAGGATGCGCATCACCTCTTCGGCGGTGGCGGGGTCGTCCTGCACGCTGTGATCGTGGGGCACGATCTTTTCCGAATTGCTCCAGCCGAGGTGGCTCGACCAGTAGGGCACAATGCCGTCCGAGCTGCGCGGCGTGTCGCCGCGTCCCCGGTCGCCGATGACGGAATGAGAGGGCACCCGGCGCAGCGGTACGGACGAAAGATTCTTCAGCGGGCCGCTGCGGGGCGAGAGCTGGTTGATGCTCGTGAAACTCCGCACCAGCTCCTGCGGCCGGAAAATGAACATGTCCTCCTGGAAAGTGGCCACCTTCACCGCTTCAGTGACCAGCTGCACGGGAATGCGGATGAGCCACGAGCCGATGGCGGCTATCCAGTTGTCGGCAAAGGGGGCGCCGCGATGCGGCGTGGCCAGGTAGATCGCGCGCTTCGGTTCCTCCAGGGGGCGGAAATAAAAAGACTTGCGGAAAGTCTCGTGCCCCGTGTCGGCGAAGGGATGATCGATGTACCAGGGTTGGAAGAACTCCCGTTCGCCTTTGGAGGAGAGAGAACCTTTCAGAAGAAGCCAGGGTTCCCGGCTCAGGCTGTAGCGCGTAATCAGCCCGCCCATCGAATGCCCGATCACAACCATTTCATCCCATCGTCTGTTGCGTCTGCGCGGGTCGAGCTCCCGCCTCGCTTCGCGGAGAGCCTCGCGGTAGTCTGCCGCGCTCACCATCCAGGGTATCCCCGTGGGGTAGCCGAAGTACCAGAACTGATAGTTTCTGCGGATCTCCGGATCCCGGAGCAGGCGATTGACGAGATTGGAAAAAGTGTTGGGGCTCGACATCAGCCCGTGCGTAAGCACCACGGGAATCTTGTTAGGATTGTACGGCTCGTTGAACGAGAGACCGGTCACGTCCACCGCCTTCATCGGGCGGAACAGGCCGAGGAGCCTCATGCTCTGCACGTCCGTCATCTGCCAGTAGAGAGCGATGGGTGCCGAAAAATCGGCGGCCAGCTCGTATTGCCAGCGTCCGATGGGCACACGTTCGCGGTTGAGGCGGGAGAAGAGCCTCATCACGGGCAGCTCGCGGCTGCGCGGATCCTTCGGGAACGTGAGAACCGCCGTGAGAGAATGGACATTCCTCCTGCCCTTGATCACGCGGAAGGCGCCGAGTTCCCCGGCCTTTTCGGGGAGCACCACGCCCGCCAGAGGGATGCCCGCGCCGGGCACGGTGCAGCGTTCTTCGAGATCGTCCAAGTCAATATCCGCGGCGGGCACGAGATCCTCGTAGACGTCTTCGGGATCGAAATCGACTCCGAGGCCCTCGCCGAGGGCGATGCGGAAGCCGCAGCTGTCCGGGCGGAGGCGCCGATGCGGGGGGCCGAAGTGATCGTAGCGCACGCGGCGGAACAGCAGATCGAGCGCGCGGTTGTACTTCTGGAGCGCCGCGCTCCACTCTTTCTGCCGGGATGAGTCGGCCAGAATATACCACTGCTCGCGGGCGACGGCGACCAAGGCGGCGTCCGGCGTCTGCGCCCGCGAGACGCGCGGCATCACGGGGGCGGGAATCGGCGAAGAGACGCACCCGGCCAGGCATGCGCAAAACACTGGCGCGAGACGAAGGAGCAGGGAGAAGACAAAAGACGGATAGGACATGGGGAGCTTCGTGTTCAAACCCAACTTACCATGAGCGGCGTGCGGAATCAACCCGCAATTCCGCCAGCCTGACGGACACCCGGCTTGACGTCCGCTTCCGGAGCCGCTACCCTCGCTGCGGCATGAAACTGGTCTCATGGAACGTCAACGGCCTCCGCGCGGCTCTCAAAAAAGACCTCGCCGCCTCGATGGACGCCCTCGCCCCCGATTTCCTGTGCCTGCAGGAAGTGAAGGCCCGCCCCGAACAGGCGGCCGACCTGTGGCTGGCCCGATGGCCCCACGCGCTGTGGAACCCTGCCGAGCGCCCCGGCTATTCCGGCGTGCTCACGCTCTCACGGACGGCTCCGCTGTCCGTGACCACGGGCATCGGGCGCAGGGAACACGACGGCGAAGGGCGCGTCTGCACGATGGAGCTCCAGGATTTCTATCTCGTGAACTGCTATACGCCCAATTCTCAGAACGGCCTCGCCCGGCTCCCCTACCGCCGGGAGTGGAACGAGGCGTTCCGGCAGTACGTGGCCGGCCTCGCCGTCCGCAAGCCCGTCGTCTTTTGCGGCGACCTGAACGTGGCTCACGAAGAGATCGACATCGCCCGCCCGGGAGACAACCATTTTTCAGCCGGGTTTTCGGACGAGGAGCGCGGAGACTTCACCGCGCTGCTCGAAAGCGGCTTCGTGGACGCATTCCGCCATTGCCATCCGACGGCGCGCGGCGCCTACAGCTGGTGGTCCTATCGGGGCGGCGCGCGCGCGCGGAACGTCGGCTGGCGCATCGACTATTTCTGCATCTCCCCCTCTCTTCTGCCCCGCCTCGAAGGGGCGGCCATCCATCCGGAAATCGCGGGCTCGGATCATTGTCCCGTTTCCATCGACCTCGCGTGACGGAGCCGCCCCTCCCCGTGAATCCGGAGCCGCGCCGGGGGATTTTTTTGCGGCGGCGGCGCAGTTTTGCTTGACTTGAGTGGGAAAAGGAGTAAAATGCGCCCCCGCTGAAATCTGAAAACGCAATAGTCTTATGTCCAGAATCTGCCTCATCCGCGGCTCCGTGCCCCACAAGGGCCGCCGCATCCACCGTTCCGGTCTCGCCAAGAAAAAGGGCGGCATCGGCCGCCACGTCACGAAAACAGTCAACCGCATCGTCTATCCCAATCTTCAGGAGAAGCGCATCTGGGTGCCCGAGCTGGATCAGTTCGTCCGCATCAAGCTTTCGTGCAAAGCACTGCGCACTATCTCGAAGAAGGGCGCCTACAACACGTTGAAAGAAGCCGGGCTGATTTGAAAAAATCTGAAAAAATCCGGATTTTTTGAACAGGAAGCCGCCTTGCCGCATCTCAGCCAATGACGGTGGAGGCTCCCGGTTCTTCAAAGGCGAACGCGGAAGACTGGAAACGCTCCAGCATGATCCATGCAAAACGAGTAAAGATTGATAAAAATGAATTCTCAAACCAAAATCGCGCTTCGTATCAACGATGACAACCCGAACCACCACCTCTGGAACAATCGGGGGGTGTGGTGGTGCCATGTGACCGTCCACAAACCGGACGCCACGGCCGAGCGTCTGCGTTTTTCGCTGAAGACGCGGAATATCGAAAAGGCGAGAACCCGGCGTGACCGCATCTTCGCCGACATTCAGCGCCATTTCGGCATCGCGGCCTGAGCGGGGTTCGTTCCGTTTTCAAGCCCTCTGTCCGTTCCGGGCAGAGGGCTTTTTGTATCCTCCCGGCGAGAAGAAGGAGGGGCGCGCCGCTTCCGGCGGCCTCCGGCCCGCTCGGGCGGGCTTGTAACCCGATCGTAACATTCGGAGGGCGTTTTTTTCTCGAATTTCCGGAGGGGAAGCGATATGGTGTCGCCAGGACAAATCGAATCGGAACCAATCAAACCAAACTCATCAAACATATGGCAATCCACATTCAAATGTCGGAAGAAGCGGAGGCCGAAATGAAAAAGGCGGCGTTCCGCAACAGAGTGGGCTCTCTGGCCGTCTGCCTGGCCTGCCTGCTCCTCGGAGGGCTCGCCCTTTATTTCACCGTGATCGCGCTGGAGGCGCCCAGCGTTGCCTCGTTCATTCCGTACGTGCCGCCGGCGGACGACGCTCCGCCCACGGCCACGCCCACCGTCAAGCAGCTGACGGCGCGCGCCTCGTCGCCCTCTTCGTCGATGGCGCCGAACGTCATCGTCTCGTCGGCCCCCTCCTCCGTCGCCATGGCGGACGTGGATGTGCCGGTGGCCGACGTGGCCTTCGGCACCGGGAACGACATCGACGTGGGCATGGGCTCCGCGCTGGGCACCGGCATCGGTTCGGGCGGCGAGGGGCTGGGCACCACGCAGGGCGGGGGGTCGACGCTCGTGGGGACATTCTACGATCTGAAGCAGACCGCCAACGGAGCCAAGACCGGCATGGACCGCCACAAGGTGACGGCTCTGCTCGGCGAGTTCATTACGGGCGGCTGGGACGCGAAGATGCTCTCCAAATACTATCAGTCGAAACAGAAGCTCTATGCGTCGAGCTTCTATCTGCCCTCCTGCAAAGCCTCCTACGCGCCCGTGGCCTACAACTGCGCCGACCGCGTGGAGCCGTCCGCCTGGGTGGCCGTCTATCGGGGCAAGGTCAAGGCGCCGAGAAGCGGCAAATTCCGCTTCGTGGGCACGGGGGACGACACGCTCATCGTGCGCTTCAACCGCAAGACGGTGCTGGAGTCCGGGTGGGCGATCCCCTCGCAGCAGAGCGTATTCGGCAACGCAACCTACGCCTGCGGCTCCGTGACGACGCCCGCCGGCAAAAAATATTACCAGGAGATCACCACGCGCGCCAAAGATCCCGTGACCTTCTACAAATACAACGAGCTCACCAAATGGAACAGGGAGCTGGGCGGCCTGAAGGCGGGCGATGTGTTCACCGTGCAGGAAGGGCACACCTATCCGATCGAGATCCTGATCTCCGAGATTCCCGGCGGCGCGTTCGGCTTCGCGCTGCTGATCGAGGACGTGGGCAGCCCGACGGACAAGAAGACCGCGAGCGGCGCGCCGCTGCTGGAGCTCTTCCGCACGAACTTCTCCGAACCCACCAAGGAAAGTCTGCGCGCGGCCATCAAGGGCTATGAGATGGGCGGCATGGAATGCCCGCCCTATGACGCGGACAGCAGCGTGTGGGTGTCCGTGCCGTAAATCGCGGCCGCGCTCCGCGTTTCCTCGCGCCCCCCGGCCCGAAAAGGCCGGGGCTTTTTCGTCTCCGCGGGAGAGAGAGGGAAGGGATATTTCTTCCCGCCGGCGGAGCCGCCATGCGGGCGCGCTCCCGAAAACCATTCCCGGCGGGCGATTTCGGGAATCGCCCGCCGGGAACTCCGACAAACCGCCCGAGGCGGAACAACACACACAAAAAATGAAAAAGGCGGCAGCCGTCCCGCGGTCACTTGCGGGAGGAACCGCGGCGGGGAGAACGCTTCCCCGCGGAGTCCGGCGTCTCATCCGTTCCGGCGGCGGATTCCTTCCCGCCGCCGGAAGCTGTGCCGGCCTCCTGCGGCGCCTTCTCCCCGGCGAGGAGCCGGGCTGCCTCTTCGTTGCCCGCCTTGGCCGCATGCTCCCAGCAAGTGCGGGCCTTTTCGGCGTCCTTGGCCATGCCGATCCCGTCCATGTGACAGCGGCCCAGCTCCAGCCACGCCTGGGGAAGATTGGCGCGGCACGCCCGGGCGACGAATTCGCGCCCCTTTTCCGAGTCGGCCTCGCAGCCGGTTCCCCTGAGCAGCCGGAGGCCGTATTCCAGGCATCCTTCGGCGTCGCCGAGCGAGGCGGCGAGGGCAAACAATTTTGTGGCGAGAGCTTCGTCCTTTTTCACGGCATGACCGCGAGCCACGCAGCGTCCCAAGTAGCACGCCGCCCGCGCGTTCTTGCGGTCGGCGGCCTGTTTCCACGCCTCCACCGCCTTGGCCGCGTTCTTCTGCGTCCCCGTCCCCGTATCGTAGCACATCCCCAGCAGACAGAGCGCCTCCGCGTGGCCGCGCTTGGCCGCGTCGGAAAGACAGCGGAACGCCAACGGGGGATCCGCCTTCATCACGCGCCCCGCTAGAGCCATCTTGCCCAGGGCGCAGAGCGAATCCGGCACTCCGGCGCCGGCCGCCTTCCGATAGAAGGGCAGAGCCGCCTGCTCGCTGCGTTCGCAGCCCCCGTAGCCGAGCGTGTATGCCTTGCCCATGAAATCATTGGCCATGGGGTGCCCCTGTTCGGCCGCCTGGCGGGCCCAGCGCACCGCCTCCTTCTGGTCTTTCGGAACGCCCCGGCCCGTGTCGTGGCAGGCCGCCAGATTGAAACAGCCGTCCGCGCTGCCGCGCTCCGCCGCCTGGCGGTAATACCGCGCGGCGGCTTCGTCGTCCCGGGCCTGCGAAGCGTAGCCGCGGGCGCAGGCCAGCCCCAGCATCACCATGGAGGGGGACTCCCCCTCCTTGGCCGCGCGCCGCCAGAAATCGAGAGCCTTCTCGGGATCTTTCTTCATGCCCGTGCCCGTGTCGGCGCAGAGGCCGAGCAGGTGCAGGGCGCGCGGACTCCCGGCGCGGGAAGCCTTCGTGTACCATTCGACGGCCGCGGCCGGGTTCTTTTCCACGCCCTGGGCGCCTTTCAGCGCGAACTCGCCCAGCTTCAGCATGGCGCGGGCGTCGCCCTGTTCGGCCGCCTGTTTATAGAGTGTCAGTGCGTTGGCGCCCTCGCCGCGGGACTCCGCGGCGGACGCTTGTTCATAGGGAGAGGCGGCAGCTTCGTCTGCCTTGTCTTGATCGCTGCAATTGGTCATTGTCAGTAGAACTGCGCTGAGAAGCGCAAAATAGTGGAATTTCATGATTGAGATGGGAGAAAACTGCCCGTTCCTGCCGTCGATCGGCCCTCCGGCCGGGAATAAGCCGCAAATGCCGGAGTGAACGGAAAACATGGGGAGCCGGGGTTCGGAAAGGTGTCCCCGGCCCTGCGCCTCTGGGGCGGGCGCGCGGGCCGGAGACCCGCCCCCTCCTCCGGAGAAGAGAGGGCGGAAATCGTCGTCAGAACGAATACTTGACGCCGACGCTGCCGCCGACGGAGCTCTGCTGGGAACGGAACTCGGAGGTCACGTT
Organism: Akkermansiaceae bacterium; assembly: GCA_021200315.1. Lineage (GTDB taxonomy): Bacteria > Verrucomicrobiota > Verrucomicrobiia > Verrucomicrobiales > Akkermansiaceae > Akkermansia. The sequence continues at coordinate 22,772 of JAJQGU010000030.1, read as the reverse complement.
GCCGAACACGCCCCACTGCCCGCCGATCGGCACGAGCACGCCCGCATTGAGGCGCAGCCCGCAGTCGCCGCTTTCTGGGCCGGAGAGGCGGAAGCTAGAGCCGCCGCCGATGAACTGGTTGCTCACCTCGGGCGTATCGTCGCCGGTGTTGACCACGAACATCGCCTCCGCCATGAAGTAGCCGGGGTTGCTTTCCTGCCCGAAGGAGCAGGTGTAGCGTCCGCCGACGCCGAAGGTAAGGCTCGCCAGATCATCGAACTCGGAGTGCAGACCCGCGTTGCCGAGGCCGCTTTCCGTCATGTCGTCGATCTGGGCGAAAGTCGCTTCGCCCATCACCACCGAGGAGAGCGTGTGATTGTCCTTGACAATCAAGTCATACGTCGCCTCGTAGGACAGGCTGAACGATCTCGCGCTCGTGCTTCCCTCCGCATGGCCGCTGTAGCTGTGTCCGGCGGCGTTCACGAAGACGTCGCGCTCCGTATCGATGCTGAACAGAGCCGCGCCCAGCGTGCCGGTCTGGGCGAAGCGTCCCCTCCGATGCATCAGCGCCACGTCGAAGTAGACGACGTCGGCCGTGATGGAGGTTTCGCCGCAGTCCGCGTCCGCGTAGCTGTAGGCCACGTCGGCGCCGAAGGTCCATTCACGGGAGACCGCGTGAGCTCCGGCGATCATGAAGCCGAGGCTGTTGCGGGTGTACTTGCCGGCGTCGCCGGTGTCGTTCACGTGGGAGGTGCCGCCCGTCACCGAGGCGGAGATGGCCGAGGACTGCAGTCCCTCGATGCGCTGGCCGTTGTCATAGCGGTACTGCACGTCCGCTGCCACGCTCTTGAGCGTGGAGCGCAGGGTCTGCAGATGTTCGTGCGTGTCGTCGGCGATCACCTTCTGCACAGCCGCGATGCCGCGGCCGCCGAGGCTGTCGAGCGCCCTCACTGCGTCCGCTTCCGAACGCGTGTGGGAGAGCGCGTCAAGCACGCTGCCCAGCTCCGTGCCCTGCACCGAGTTGGCGTCGATGGAGGACAGCGCGTTTGCGACCTGGGACTGGTTCTGCGTCTTGCCGGCACCCTTGTAGTTCTTGCTGAACACGAGATCCACCGAATCGCCGCTGCTCGCCGCATAGACGTTGAGCGTATCCAGATCGTGTGCCACATCCTCGTTCACGCCGGAGATCACCGTGCCGGTGAGCACCGAGATGCGCGTCTGATCGGCGATGGAGGTCTCTTCCACCGTCGTGAGAGAGGCGATCTCCAGGGTCGCGCCGTTCAGATCGAGCGTGCCGGCGGCCAGCGTGTCGGCCGTGAGCGCGGCGAAGTCCACGTCCGCCACGATGGTGGAGCCCGCGTCGGCCGTCACCGAAGAGGCCGTCACCGTGCCGATGGAGCCTTCTCCCGCGATGATGAACGAGGACTCATCCGACAGGGACACCGAGCCGAGACTCGCTCCGTCCTCCGCATCGAGCGTGGAGCCGTCCGACACCGAGAGGGTTCCCGTCAGAGCCGTGTCGCCGGCCAGGGCCAGCGTGTCGCCGCCGGTCTTGTTGATGGCTCCCGAGCCCGTGAGCGTGCCGTCGATGACCGTCGCCTCGCCCGCGTTGAGCGTGCCGTCCACCGTCACATTCGTGCCGGAGAGCGCCGCGTCTTCCGTCGTGAGCGTGCCGTCGACGGCCAGCGTGCCGCCCGCCGTCACGTCCGCGCCCGTGACGGTGATCTCGCCGCCCAAAGTCACGTCCTCGGCCGCCGTCACGTCCGCCGCGATGCGGGAGCCCGCGTCGCCCGTCAGGGAGATGCTGCCCGCCGTGGAGGTCGTTTCGCCGTTGATGGCGATCGGGCCGTCCGCCTTGATGTCCCTCGTGGTGGTGTAGGTGCCGCCGGCGTTGACCGTGAGGCCGCCCGCGTCCAGACTCGTGCTCGTGACCGTGCCGCTGATCGTTGCGCTCGCCGCGCCGGAGACTTCGCCCGTATGGGTGCCATCCTGAGCGGAGAGTGAGCCGGAGAGCGAGATGTCGCCGGTGTCGGTATGGCTGAGAGTGACGTCGTTGGCGCCGGAGATGTCGCCTGTGGCCGATGCGGTCGCCGTCACGTCCGCGTCGTCGCCGGAGAGCGAGAGATCGCCGGTGGAGGCGCCGTCGAGCGTCGCGCTCGCCGCGCCGGTCACATCGCCCACGGAGCCGTCCGTCACCGCCAGGGCGCCGGACATGGCAACCGAGCCGATGATGTCGGAATCCGTCACTGTCACATCCGCCGCGCCGGTCACGTCGCCGGAGACCGTCGAGCCGTTGCTCACGGAAACCGTGCCGGCCTCCGTCACATCGCCCGTCACGGAGCCGTTCGTCACCGTCAGGCCGCCGTCGTTGAGGTCAATGCCGTTCGTCATGGCTACCGAACCGCCGGTTTCCACCGTCAGGCCGGTGCTCTCCAGCGACGAGCCGGAAAGCGAGGCGCCGTTGTCCACCGTCGTGGTGCCGGAGACCGTGGTCTCGTTCTCGACGATGAGGCTGTCCGCGCCGGTGAGGGCGAGATCGCCGTTGACCGTCAGAGAATCCAGCGTGCCGCTGGTGTTGACGAGCGTCAGGCCGCCGGTGGTGAAGTCCGCGGCGTTGATCGTGCCGTTGTTGAGCGTCGTGGTGCCGGAGACCGTCACCGAGCCGTCCTCAGCCGTGAGAGTAAGCGAGCCGTCGTTGACCGCGAGGTCGCCGCCCACCGTGACATTGCCGCTCTGCACGAGCACGTCCTCGTAGGTGGTGAGGCTGCCGGTCACGTTTACGTCGCCTTGGATCGTGGAATCCGTGATCGTGGCGTCATGGCCTGCGGTCAGAGCGCCGCCGATCGTGGAGTCTGTGATCGCGGCGTCGTTGGTCACCGCCAGGGCGGAGCCGATCGCCGCGCCGGTCAGAGCGGCGTCGCTGATCACGCTGGATTCATCCACCGAACCGATCGAGCCGTCCGTCACCGTCAGCGCGCCGGTCATGGTGACCGCGCCGGTAATGTCGGAATTGCTCACCGTCACATCCGTCGCTCCAGTCACATCGCCGGAGACCGTCGAGCCATCCTGAGCGGAGAGTGAGCCGGAGAGCGAGATGTTGCCGGTGTCGGTATGGCTGAGAGTGACGTCGTTGGCGCCGGAGATGTCGCCTGTGGCCGATGCGGTCGCCGTCACGTCCGCGTCGTCGCCGGAGAGCGAGAGATCGCCGGTGGAGGCGCCGTCGAGCGTCGCGCTCGCCGCGCCGGTCACATCGCCCACGGAGCCGTCCGTCACCGCCAGGGCGCCGGACATGGCAACCGAGCCGATGATGTCGGAATCCGTCACTGTCACATCCGCCGCGCCGGTCACGTCGCCGGAGACCGTCGAGCCGTTGCTCACGGAAACCGTGCCGGCGCCGGAGAGCGCGAGGCCGCCGGTGGAGGCGCCGTCGAGCGTCGCGCTCGCCGCGCCGGTCACATCGCCCACGGAGCCGTCCGTCACCGCCAGGGCGCCGGACATGGCAACCGAGCCGATGATGTCGGAATCCGTCACTGTCACATCCGCCGCGCCGGTCACGTCGCCGGAGACCGTCGAGCCGTTGCTCACGGAAACCGTGCCGGC
>JAJQGU010000030.1:0-19093 GCA_021200315.1 Akkermansiaceae bacterium | reverse complement strand
GAGGCGCCGTCGAGCGTCGCGCTCGCCGCGCCGGTCACATCGCCCACGGAGCCGTTCGTCACCTCCAGCGCGCCGGACATGCCGACCGAGCCGCCGATGGAGGAATCCGTCACCGTCACGTTCGCCGCGCCGGTCACGTTGCTTTCGATCTCGGATGCTTGTGTGAGGCTGAGGTCGCCGGTCATGGCCACGCTGCCCTCCACCGTGGTGGCCTCCAGGGTCACGTCCGTGGCGTTGGTGATATCGCCGGAGATGGTGGAGCGCGTGGCGCCGCCGGCGGCGCGCGTGATGCTGCTGCCGCCGGCTTTGGCCGTGATGGCGCCCTCGGCGGAGATGCCCTTGGTGGCGTACAGATTCGCCCCCGTGAGCTCGATCGAGGCGGCCGTGATGCTGCCGCCGGAGGCCGTCACGTCACTGTTCGTGACGATGAGCGCTCCCTCGGCGGAAACTGAGCCGGCCGCCGTGATGGAACTGCCGTCCGCAGCGGTGATGCCGCCGCCCGCCGCGATGCCGGTGGAGGAGGTGACGGAGGCGTTGTTCTCCGCGAGAATATCGCCGCCCACGTCAATCCTGCCGGTCACGACCAGAGCGGAGTCGCCCGTCACCGTGAGATCGCCGCCCACGAATTCCGTACTCGCGTCGTCCGCGAGCGTCAGTCCCTGGGTGATCGCTACCTGAGAGCCGTTCTGCACGGTGAGACTCTCGATGCCCTTGAAAGAGGACGCCGAAAGCGAAGAGCTGTCGATCACCAGATTCGGAGCGGTCACGCGGTTGAGCGTCGCGTCCGCGCCGTTCATGATGGTGAGCGTTTCGGTCACCGTCAGCGTCGTGGCGTTGAGCGTGGCGTTTTCGCCGTCGATGGTCAGCTCGTCCACAGTCACCTTCGTGGCCGTGAGACTTGCGCAGCCGCTGAGAGTCAGGCTGTCGAGATCCACGATGGAGGCCGTGCTGGCGAACTCCGCAGTACTGGTCGTGGTCAGCGTCAGGCTCGTGCCCGTTATGCTCCCCGTCACCGTGACGGTGGAATCCGCGAGCGTGAGTCCCGCGCCGCTGTTGACGGCGAGATTGGCGGCGGTGATGGTCAGATTGCTGCCCGAATCCGCCGTCTCGTCCGTCAGGGTGCCGATGAGTACATCCTTGGCGGCCGTGATGACCGTGTAGGCGTTGGAGCCCTTCATGGCCCCGATTTCCACATAGCTGTTCGGGGAGATGATATGGTTGACGAGAGCGGAATCGATCTCGCCGGCCGGCACCGCTTCGCCGTTGTCATCGAGCTCCACGGCCGCATTCATGCTGCCGATGACGATCTTGCCGTCCGCGTGAGTGACGCCGTAGATCTCGCTCGACTCGGTGGCGATGGTGAGATCCGTCCCCTGAGCGGCGAAGACGCCGATGGAGATGGCGACATCGTCCTCGCTGAGCCCCTGCGAATAGACCGTCAGCTGCGTGCCGACGCCGCCGAGAGTGCCGTCGATCGCGATGGTTTCCGCGGCCGTCAGCGTATTCGCGTCTCCGCCTTCGCCGATGAGATCGCCCGTAACCGCAATGGAGCCGGCGTGGGCTTCGAGGTCGTTGCCTCCGCCCTGAATGTCGCCGTCCACGATCACGTCGCCCGTTTCCGCGATGAGCGTATTGCCGTCGCCGGTGATTCCGCCGGCCTCGACGTCTTCATGGCCGAGCAGGGCGTTGTTGTCCCCGGTGATTCCGCCGGAGAGACGGACGCTGCCCGTCCCGCTCTGGAGATAGTTGTCGTCGCCGTCGATGGAGACGCCGTCCGTATCGCCGATCGTGACGTCGCCCTGAGCCAGGAGGATATTGCCGTTCGAGCCGTCTTCACCGCCGAGAATGCCTTCCGTCACGCCGATCGTCGCGCCGGCCGTCAGCCGGTTGGCGTCGCCCGAGATCGTGCCGTCCGCCTCGATGGAGGTGCCGGCCGTCAGTTCGTTGCCGTCGCCCTTCACGGAGCCGGCCGCGATGCTCTTGTCCGCCGTCAGCGTGTTTTCGTCGCCGACGATGTCAGCCGTGCTGATATTGCCGCCGATTTCGACGGGTTCTCCGCCTTCGCCGTCTTCGGTCACCGTGGCGGCGGTGAGCGCGTTGCCGTCGCCCGCGATGTCGCCGGAGAGGACGATGTCGCCGCCTGAGGCGGTGAGCTCGTTGCGGTCGCCGTCGATGGAGACGCCGTCCGTATCGCCGACCGTGATGTCGCCCTGAGCCAGGAGGATATTGCCGTCCGAGCCGTCTTCACCGCCGAGAATGCCTTCCGTCACGTCGATCGTTGTGCCGGCCGTCAGCTCGTTGGCGTCGCCCGAGATCGTGCCTTCCACCGCGATGGAGGTGCCGGCGTCCAGCGTGTTGGCGCCGCCCGTGATCGAGCCCGTCCCGATGTCGGCGAGCGCGGCGTCAAGATCGTTGCCGTCGCCCGTGATGTCTCCGGTGTATACGTGCCCCGTGGAGGCGGTGAGCGCGTTGTCGTCCCCGACGATGTCCGCCGTTTCGATGTGGGCGTAGGCGTCGAGGTCATTGCCGCTGCCCGAGATCGTGCCTTCCACCGTCACGTTTCCGGCATCCGCCGTCAGCGTGTTGGATGAGCCGACGATGCCGCCCGAGCCGATGTTCACGTCCCCGCGGCGGGAGACGGCCGTGTTCGCGTTGGAGTAGTCCGCGCCCGCGTCCTCGTTGGTCACGATGCCTCCGATGGAGACGTCGTTGTCGGCGACGAGCTCGTTCCGCTCGCCGGTGAGGTTCCCGTTGATCGCGATGTATCCGGATTCCCCGTCCACGGCCAGTTGGCCGTTTTCGTATTGGACATTGCCCGCGTCGTCGAGCTGGGCGATTTCATAGGCGCGGATGTAGGTGCTGTCGGAGTCCATGTCGTTCGCCACCGTGAGGGAGGCGATGCCGTCCGTGGTTTCGGCGAACTCGGCGTCCGTCACCACGGCGTCCGGATAGTAGGTCAGCTCTTCCGAGGTGTAGACCTGGCCGACGATGACCGCGCCTTCATAGACGGCGCTGTCGATTTCCGTGTAGATGTAGTTTCCCTTCTCGTCGACCACGGGAACCGTGATGCGGCTGAGGAACGAGGATTCGTCGGCGGTGAGATCCGCGCCGGAAGCGGTGATCGTTACGCCCGTGGTGTAGTCCGAGTCCGTGGACGCGTCGTGAACCGTCGTCGTGTCGTAGCTGTCCGTCTTCACGACGATGGAGCTCTCCGCAAGAGAGACCGAACCCGCGGCGTCGCCCGTGAGCGTCGTGACTTCGCCCGTGGCCGGGTCGTAGACGTTCACGGATTCCCCGTCCGCCAGAACATGGGAGGCGGTGGCGACGTAGTAGTAGGTCTTCACCGAAGCCGCGGCGGCCTCTCCCAGCGAGGTGCTGTTCGGGGTGACCACGACATGACTGAGCGTCGTCTTGATGGTGGATTGGAGCGTCTGCCGGTCGACGGCGGCGCTGCTGCCCGTCTTGACGGCGTTGGTGATTTCCAACAGGGAGACATGCGGGTTGACGGAGCCGGCGGCGGAAGCCACCGTCGCGCCCTGTTCCGCCGCGACTTCGCCCAGGATGACGACGCCGTTGTTCAGACCGAGGCTCAGCGTCGCGCTGTCCAGCTCGGGCGTGACGAGCGTCTCGCCCGCGATGTTGATCGTGCCGTCCGCGCCGTCCTCGATCTGGGCGATGTAAGACTTCTCACTATCCTGATCGCCGCTGATGTTCTGTTCGTCGCCGGCCACGAGGTCGAGCACGCCCCCGTTGGCGAGGGTGAGATTGCCGATGTGGGCGTCTTTCTGCATCGAAGTGACGGTGCCTGCCTGCCCCGCCGCGCTGCCTTCATAGCTGCCCGTGCCGTCGATTGAGGCGCTGCGCAGCCAGGCGTCCTGCTCGAAGACGACTTTGGAGCCGGTTGTATCGGCGATGGAGCCGCCTTCGGCGTAGTTCTCAACGAGAGCCTGGCCGGCCGCTGTGAATTGGGAGTCCCCGCCCACGTTCAGATGGCCGAAGTAGGAATGGTATTCATCCAAGCCGCCGGTGGTGAATTCCTTCTCGAGGTCGTTCCGGGAGATCGTGCCGGACTGGACGATCGAGCCGCCCTGCACATTGAGAGTGGCGGATCCGCCCTCGCCGTTGTCCTGTTCCCTGAGGCTGCCGAGTGTGCCGGCGTCCTCGCCGTCCGCGCTGTTCACGTTGTCGAGCGTGAATGTCTGGCCGGAGGTGATGGACGTCGTTCCCGTGACGGCGATCCGTCCGTTGGCCAGAGTGCCGGAGGCTCCCTCCTGGCTGACGATCTGCAGATCTTCCGCCGCGATGCCGGCCTCGCGCTTGTCAGCGCCCTGCGCGTCGCCGTTCATGGCAATCCGGCTTTCGCCCTCGATGGTCACCGTGCCTTGGGGAACGGCGATCTCGACGTCGCCCACGATGCGGGACGCATCCGTGATGGTCAGTTCGGCGTCCGTGCCGGAGACGGTGAGAACCGTGCCGGTGATGCGGCTGTTTTTGACGGTGCTGTCATCCGTGGCGGTGATTGAGCTCCTGGTGTAGGTGCCGTTCACCGTATCGCCGCTCACGAGGGAGTTTTCGATGGTGAAGCCGCCGTCTCCCGTGGTGATCTCGGAGGCGTAGATCTCCGAACCGTAGCCTCCGTCCACGCCGGAAGCCGTGATGGCCGGAATGTAATCGGACCAGGTGCTGCTGCCGTTTGAAATCGACGCGCCCTCCGTGTTCAGGTTGATGGCGAGCCCGACATCCGCCGCCTCACCCGCGCTGTTCAGGAAAGTGAACGTGTACGTCTCGTCCGAATCGAGGGAGACCTCGTCGAAGGTGAATGTGTAGTTCGTGTTGGAGCTGGTCAGATCGACCGCATTGCTGCTCACGGCCACGAGTTCTCCCGCGGAGTTGTAGATGGCCAGGGTGATCCCGGTGTCGCTCGCCTGATGCTGGGCGTTTATGTTGGGCCGGGTGGTCACTTCGATGGAGTTCAGCACCACGGAATCCGCCGACGCGCCTGTCAGGAGAGCCGGCGTTGCGGTGAAGCTCCGGTAGTAGCCGTAGCCGTTGTTGCTCTTTGCGATGGTGGAGCTCGTCTCCGTTTCTTCGCCGCCGATGGCGATGTCGCCCTTGGCGGTGGTGACCGCCATGTCGGTGAGCGTGGAGTTCGTGACGCGGATCTGGCCGTAGGGCAGGCGGGTCGTGCCGTCCAGCTCGCCGGTCACCGTGCCGCCGTCGGTGTCGGAGACCTCCACGAGGGAGCCGTCGGCAATTTCCTCGTAAATGTACGAGCCGTCCGCCTGCAGCACGGCGGTGACGCCGCTCTTGATGGTGCCGTTCGCCAGCGTGGTGTTGTCCAGAAGAATGGAGCCGCCGGTGTAGGTATCCTCGTCCGTGTAGTCCGCCGTGCCCTTGGTGGTGAGGACGAAGCCTTGTTCCGATGACGAGTAGATCGCGCTGCTGCCGGAGATCTTGATGTCCGCCGAGAGATTGACGATGTCGGTGTCGTTGATGACGGAATCTTCGATGTCCAGACCGTTGCCGCCGTCGATGTAGTCGTTGTCCAGAACGCTGTCCCTGACCGTGATCTGCCCCGTGATGCCGAGGATGATCGAATTGGTGAGCGCGGTGGAGTCGATGGTCAGGTCGTTTTTATCCTGACCATCGGGCGTGGAGTATTCCAGTCCGTTGGCTCCTACCTCGAGATTGCCGCGCACGTCGATGATGACTCCGTCCACCTGGGTTTCGAATTCGCCGGTGAGATCGGAGATGTCCGCCGTGTAGTCCTTCCCGAGCTGGGCTTTTACTTGCTCGACGATCTCTTGGGCGGTCGTGCCGTCGTCCGTGTTGCCGAGATGGACGCTGCCGCCGCCGGTGATGAGCGTGGATTCCACCACGGCGTCCTTGATGGTGACTTCGCCGGTGGTGTTTTCAATGGAAGAGCCGACAGTCATGTCCGCCGCCGCCAGCTGTTCGGAAGTGAGCGTCTTGCCGTCGGCGTCATTTTCCTTGGCGGTCTCGAGGACTTTGTAGAGGTTGCTCTTCTGGCCGCCCTCGTCGGCGATGAGCGCTCCGTTCGCGTCGGCGACGAGCGTGTCGCCGTCGATGAAGTTAGTCATCGTGCCCGCCGCTGCGGCCTCTCCCAACCCGACGGTGACGGTTCTGTGCCCGTCTGCGTCCGTTTTGGAGCCGTCGAGAAGAATTTCTCCGTTCGCGCCCGTGATGTGGGAATCCTCCATGGAGGAGCCGTCGCTGATGGTGATGTCCTGCGTGTCGGCGTCCGCGTCATCGCCCGTTCCCGTCACCGTAATGGTGGAATTGACGAGCTGGGACGCCTCGCCGGATACGCCGCTGTAGGGGTTGTCGCCGGTGATGGTCACGTCGTCCCCTACAGTGACTTGGGAGCCGTTGATGGAAGAACCGCCGTAGGCCAGCAGATCGTCCCCCACTTCGGCGTGCTCCGTGGAGTTGACCGCGGAAGCGCTGGAGAGGGTCATGTCGTCGCCCGACTTCAGCAGATCGGCCGACGTGGTGACGACGTTGCTCAGCACGACGTCCGATGAAGCCTCTACCGAGGCGCCTTCGTGAATGCCTCCGCCGTTGGCCTCATTGCCGTTGGTGAGGACGATGTCGCCGGCTTCCGCCGTGACTTTGCCGTAAATGGAAACGTGTCCCGCGCCCTGGCTGGTGTAGTTGGTGATGTCTCCCTCCTCCGCTGTCAGTGTGGATTCGCCGTTGACGTTGATGCCGTAGGCGGAGACGCCGCCCTCGGCGACGGTCGTTTCGCTGTTGACGAGCGTGAGCGTCGTGACGTTCACGATGCCGCTGTCCACGGCGACGTCCGCATTGGCGACGGAAACGTTGCCGAACGTGGAATCGCTTGTGCCGATGCTGGAAATGGACACGTCCAGCTTGTCGTCCTTGCCCGCGGCGTTGTCATAAGCGCGCGTGATGTCTCCGCTGCTCGGGTCGGTCGTGCTCTCGGAGCGCTCCTTGCCGCCGACGATGGCGAGACTGCCCGCTCCGGTCACCCCGCCGAGAACGACGGTGTTCGGGTCGTCCCAGTTGGTGGTGCTCGTGGAATTGATCCCGGACAGGTTGAGCACCGTCTTCTCGTCGTCCGTGAGGGAAGAGGTGTCGCCGTCCAGCACTGTCAGCAGGGAGCCGGAGCTGATGGAGGTGCCGTCCGTTACGTTGATGGCGGCGTCTTCCAGAACGACCGTCGTGACGCCGCCGCCGTTTTCGTTGTTGACCGCGAGATTGGCCGCGTTCAGCTCATTGCCGCCTACGAACTCGGTCTTGTAAGTCTCGGAGAGCTCAGAAGTTCCCGTGTAGAACGAGTTCTGGAACTCGATGGTGTCGCTCGCCGTCAGCGTGGTGCTGCCGTCCCCGTAGGAGACGTAGGAATTCGAAGAGGTTTCGGCGGCGGCCGCGGCCACTACGATGTTGGCGGAGTCCGTCACCGTTGTTCCCACATAGGCGAATCCGTCGCCCTCTGTCTGCACGTATTGCGTTTTTCCCTCCCCATCCACGTAATAATAGGATTGATGGGCGATGTCGTACTCCAGAGCGGTTCCGTTGTAGGTGGCCATGCGCACGCCCGGGGCGTAGTCGTACACCTCGTAGGCCGTGTAGGTCTGCTGATTGGCCGTGTAGGTGTTGCCGGAAAGCTTGTTGTAAATTTCCGTCAGGGTGATGTCGTTGTCGCTCCATCCGTAGTCGGAGGAAGGCGCTGTGTAGTCCGTCGCCTTCGCGTTGTAGCTGAGGGCGGGAACGGCGATGAGTGCCGCGATGAGGCAGGCACGCAGTTTCAGGGGCAAATGTAGTTTCATTGAATCTTAACTTCTGTATGTTATAAGAATGAGCGCCACCGGGAGAAACAGTTGGATCTTCTTTGGGGCGTACTCGTCCACCGCGCTTATATAGCATTTTGAATGCTACAGAATTATTTTCTTCACAAAGCGCTTTATATAAATATATTGTGAAAATCGAGGAGTGCAGGTTTTCCGGAATTTCAGGGCGATTGTCCGGAGGGCGGAACGAACGAAAGCATTCAAAATCTGAAATAAATTCAATAATTGTGCTTGCTGTAGCATTCAAAATGCTGTAGGTGCCCGTTTTTTTCGGATATTTTGCGGATCCGCACGGCCGTCTGCGGCGCTGCGGGGAGACGGGGGACGGCCCGCTCTGCGTGGGAGCGGAAACGGCGCGTGCGGAAAATTTGAACTTGACATGCGGCGGAAATGTGTTCTTCTAAGAAAGGACACATTTCATGTTGTACGCCCGGAACATATGCTGCGAAATCGGCCGCGGGGAAGAGCGGGTCTCTTTGCTCGACAAGGTCAGCTTCTGCGTTCCGCAGGGGCACTTCATGGCGATCGTGGGGCCTTCGGGGTGCGGAAAGACGACGCTGCTGAAGGCGATCGCCGGCATCATCCGGGAGACGGACGGAGCGTTTTTCTGGAAGGGGCGCAATTTGGCCGAGGACGGCGATTTCGAGCCGGAGGAGATCGGCTATGTGCCCCAGTTCAGCGTCGCCTGTGAGGAACTGACGGTGGATGAGAGCGTGGAGTGCGCCGCCCGGCTGCGCGTGAAGGCGCCGGAAGACGAGATCAACGCCGTCATCGACCGCGCGCTGGCGGAGACCGGGCTGGAGGAGATTGCCGATAGGCGCGTGAAGATACTTTCCGGCGGGCAGAAGCGCCGTCTGGCGCTGGCCATGGAGCTCGTCTCTTCGCCGAAGCTTCTGATCTGCGACGAGGTGACCTCCGGTCTCGATCCCAGCTCGGAACGGGAAATCGTCGAGCTGCTCTACGAGCTTTCCCGAAAGGACGGGCGCATCGTCATCTCCGTGACGCACAGTCTGGCCATGATGGAGCTGTACGACTCCGTGCTGGTGATGAACAGGGGATGCGTCGCCTACCACGGCGCGCCGGGGGCGATGTGCCACTATTTCGGCGTGGAGAGCTTCGAGGAAGTCTATCCCCGGCTCGCCAGGAGATCCGCGGAGGAATGGCACAATTCCTGGGTCAAGCGCCGCTCCTTTTACTATGAGCAGCTGGAGGCGGCGCATATCGAGAAGTACGAGCGCATGGGCCAGTCCCCGCCTCTTCCCGACGAGGAGGAGGAAGCGGCCGAAAGGCCGGGTTTCCTGCGGCAGTTTCTCGTGCTGCTGGGACGCCGCTTCCGGGTGCTGGCGCGCGATCGGGGACAGCTGCTTCTGCAGGCGGCCATGATTATCGTCTTCCCCGTCGTCGTGGCTCTTTTTGCCGACAAGGGAAACGAGCAGCTGCAGCAGCTCACCCAGAGCAGAAGCGCCGACCTGACGGAAGAGGTGCAGCAGCGGCAGGACGTGGCCGCGGCGCGCGCCAAGGTGGGCTCGGCGGTTTCGGGGCTCGTTATGTTCGAGGTGATTCTGCTGGGGCTGATGGGGGCGAACAACGCGGCGCGCGAAATTGCGGGGGAACGGCGCATTGTCGAGAAGGAGCGCTTCGCGGGCGTGTCCTCCGGCGCCTACCTCGCGAGCAAGGTGGTCTATTTGTGCCTGCTGCTGCTGGTGCAGTCGGTGTGGATGTATGTTTTCGTGCAGCATTTCTGGCCCTTCCGCGGGGATTCGGCGGTGCATCTGCGGTATCTGATTCTGGCCAATGCGGCCATGACGGCGGTTTGCCTCGGCATTTCCGCCAATGCCCGCACGGCGGATCAGGCGTCGCTGCTGAGTATATACCTCGTCGGCTTCCAGCTTCCGCTTTCCGGCGCTATTCTCGCTCTGCCCGGGGCGCTGGAACGCTTTATCCAGCCCTTTATCTCGGCCTACTGGGCCTGGTCCGGCAGTATCCAGGGAGGGCTCGACCCCGAAGTTCTCAAGGCCGTCAACTCCATCGCGGCCACCGCGTTCAGCGAGCCCGCCCTCTGCACGGCGGTGCTGTGCGGGCACGTCGCCGCGGGCATCGCCCTCGCCTACGCGGGCCTCAAACGTTCTCAGGCAGATTAACTCACTCACCACATACGTCATGGCTCGCCGCTGTTCCAGAAAGCCCAGAAAGATCTCGTCCAAAAGTTCCCGCGTGTCTCCCCACACAGTCCGCCTGATCGCCGGAGGCTGCGTTCTGCTTCTGGCCGTCGCCGCCGTGGCGGAGCTTCTCTCGCCGAACGAGGACAGCTCGCCGCTCCATCCCGTCTCTTTTGACGTCGATGGCTACCGCCAGGGCGGCTCGCGTTTCGCCACCCCCGGGAACACTTATGTGCTGAAGGCCCGCGTGGAGAGCATAGACAGCCGGGGCAACGACAGAGTGCTCGCCGTCTCCCTTCCCGCGCAGCAGGGAGAGAAGACGAATCGCCTGCCCCTGGTGCTGAAGGACGGCTCTTCGGGAGGGGTGAACGTCACCCGGGGTGACACGTTCCTCTTCGAGGTGACTTGCCGCAACGGGCGGGACGAGACGGGGCGCCCCGTCAAGGGAATTTTCATCGTCAACCGAGTACAGCCAAGCAAATGAACCGCATCCTCCCTCTTTCTGCGCTGCTGGCCTGGGGGATTCTCCCCGCATGGGGGCAGGCTCCCTATTCCCCCCAGGAAAACGCGCCCTCGCAGCAGCAGGGGATTCCCGACCAGCAGACGGGCGGCGCTTCGTCTTCCTCCAAGGAGCAGCAGAGCGAAAAGTCCCTCTTCGGCAACGAACTGCCGCTCATGGACCCGTCGAACAACACCGTCCGGTTCAACGGGGCCACTTTCGACCTCGCCAACAACGGCCTCGTGCGCGCGCGCTTCGAAAAGTACCTGAATACCCCGCCGGAAACGGAGGAGGAAAATCGGGAATATCGCCGCCTGATCGAAAAAATGCTCCAGGAGTCGCGCCATCTGCGCAGCGCCGACGGCGTGGCGCTCGTGTCCATCGGCCGGACGCTTTTCAAGGCGGCGGAATACGATCAGGACGGCGGCCAGTGCGGCGCGCTGGCCAGCGCGATTCTCAGCGCGATGGACGCCAACCGCTCCATCAACCGGGTCGAACGGCGGAATACGGAGCTCGACCGGGAAATCGCCAAGCTGGCCAAAGACAGGAACCGCTGGGACAACTACAATACCAACAGAGGGACGTCGTCCTCGGGGAAAGGCAAGGAGAACTGGAAGGTGTCGGGCAGCGCCGTCAAGAATAAGCAGGCCATCGCCAGCACCATCAAAAGAGAGGCGTACCTCGAGGGAGTGAAGGCCACGAACGAGCTTGCGAACAAGGAGAATCTGCTCAACGCCAAAATACAGTACCAGGCTCTCCTGATCGGCATGTTTGTCCAGAGGCGGTTCGACCACGCGGTGATCGGGGCGCGGCTCTATCGCCACCTCTTCCGGGACGGCGACGCGCAGCTTCACCTCAAGGAGAATTCGGACACGGCGAAGTTGTTCGGCAGCTCGCTGGGCACGACGCCCACCGTCACGGCCATGGACAGCTTTTCGAACAACGCGCGCAAGGATGTGGATCGCTCGATCGCCGCCATCACGCTTCTGCTGGATCAGAACAGACTGGGCGAAGCCACGGAGAGAATGGCCGAGGCGTTCGCTCTCGGCGAATTCATGCAGAGCGTATGCTCTTTCCCATTGGAAAAGAAGCAGCGCATCGCCCGATACTGGCAATGCCGCAAGGAGCTGCTCGGCGCCGTCAATTCCCGCGATTATGGCAGGGCCGAGGAGATCGTGGCTCTCATGCACCAGCTCGATTCCGCTTTTGACGACAGTCTGCCCATGAGCTACATCTCCGCCCAGAAAAACGCCAGCGACCTCGCTCTCCGCAATGCGGCCAAGGCACTGGCTGCCAATGACGACGCACGGTTCAACGAAGAGATCGCCAAAGCGGCCGTCATCTGGCCCAGAAATCCCCGTATCGAGGAAAGCCGGAAAGAGCTGGAGAAATACGACCAGCAGGACTCGGTGAAGGATGAGTTCCGCTCGCTGTTCGATCAGAAGAATTTCCGCTATATTGCCGCCAACCAGAAGAAATACGCCGTGGCCGTCTTCAGCGATCCCGAGCTCTACGGACGGCTCGAGACCGCCGTGACTACTGTCGCGGAAATCGACAAGACCATCGAGGCTGTGCGGGAGGTGATGGACAAGGATACGACCTTCGGCGTGTACATGGCCTACGAACGCCTCGCCCGCATGGCCGCCGAGAACGAGAATTTTGCCGCCGACGGGGAGCTGCAGAAGATCCGGCACGAGGTGACGCTCAGGGCTCACCGGTTCCATTCGGCGCTGGAGGAGGCCGCACGGCGGGAGGAGGATCGCGAGATGGGCTCCGCCCTGGCCGGCTACATGAAGGCGCAGGCAATCTACCCCGCCTCCGACAGGGCGCGGGAGGGCATCCGCCGCGTGACGGATGTTGTGACGCGCGCCGAATATTGATCCGCGGACCCGGGCGCGTCTGCCGCCCGGCGGGAGAAAAATAAGCTTGCAGGGCGGGGCGGCCGGCTGTATGGTGGATGCCGGCAAGAAAATTTTTACGCATATGAAAACACTCATCACCCATGCCCGTGTCATCTCTCCCGGCATCGACCTTGAGGGAGCCTCCGTTCTGATTGACGGAAAGAGAATCGTCTCCGTCCTCGGAGAGGAGGCGCCCGCGCCGGCGGCCGATCTGGTCCTCGACGCCCGGGGGCAGATGCTCATGCCCGGTTTCATCGATATTCACAGCCACGGAGCCGGCGGCAGCGACACCTGCGACGCCAGCCTGGACAGCATCCGCAGGATCGCGGAATGCAAGATGAAGGAGGGCGTGACCTCGTGGCTGCCCACCACGCTTACGCTCGGCGGCGGCACGCTGCGGGACGTCTGTAAGGCGGTGGCCGAATACCGCGCCGACCGTGCGTTCGCCAAGACTCCGGGCATCCATCTGGAAGGGCCCTACATCAACCCGAAATGCTGCGGCGCCCAGAATCCGGAATTCGTGCGCAGGGCCGATTACGGGGAAGTGGCCGCCCTCAGTGAGATCGCGCCCGTTCTTCTGGTGACGCTGGCGCCGGAAATGGAGGGAGCCGCGGAGTTCATCGCCGAAGCCACGGCGGCCGGGATCACCTGCTCGGCAGGCCACAGCGCCGCTTCGCACGCCGATTTTGAACGGGCCAAGGCGGCCGGGCTCAAGCACCTCACTCATTTCTGCAACCAGATGTCCGCCCTGCATCACCGCGAAATCGGGCTGGTCGGCTCCGGTCTGCTCGACGGCGAGATCAAGATCGAGATCATTTGCGATACGATCCATCTTTGCCGCGATATGCTCGAGTTGGTTTTCACAGCTAAACCTCTCGAGCAGATGATCATGATTACTGACTCGCTGGCCTGCTCCTGGATGCCCGACGGCCCCGGCCAGCTGGGCGGCCTGCCCATCACCGTGAAGGACGGGGTGGCCCGGCTGACCGAGTCCGGCAACCTGGCCGGCAGCACGCTGCGCTATTCCCACGGGCTGAGGAATGTCCACGAAATCACGGGAATTGCTCTGAGCGAGCTCGTGAAGGCCACTTCGTGGAATCAGGCGCAGTCCTTGGGTCTGCAGGGGCTCGGCAGGATTGCTCCGGGGTTCACGGCCGATTTGGTGCTGCTCGATGAGGGATTTGACCCGCTGCAGGTCATCATCGACGGCGAACTCGCCTGGGAGCGGGAGTAGCCGCTTTCCGCCCGCTTCGTTTCGCTCTTCACCATGAATCCGCCCCTTCATTTGTCGCCGTTGGCGCGCAGACGCTGCATCCGGCTCGGAGTGGATCCCCGCTCCCTCAGGGGCTCCGGCCCCCGCGGCCGCATTATGGCGAAGGATGTGGAGCGCTTGGCGGCTTCTCCCGGATGGGGAAAGAGCCGTCTGCCTGTTCCGAAGCTGGAGCCCGATGCCGAGAGGCGCGGGGAGTACCTCGTGTTCCGTTTTTCGGCCGACATGGCTCAGCTGGCGGCCATGAGCGCGCCGATTGCGGCGCAGTGCGGGCGCTTGCTGGGGGGACGATACTCGCTCTTCGACTACATTGCGCGGGCCGTCGTCAAGTCGTCGGTCTCCTTCGGCCCGCTTTCCGCGGAGGGGCGTTCCGTTCATCTCCTTCTGGTCGAGGAGAGAGGGGCCGTGGAGATAGGCATTCCCGACGCCGCCCGGAAGTCGATTTACGATCTGGCGTTCGAGGCGCGCCGTTCCGCCGTCCCGCCCGCCGGGTTCCGCGCGGATGCGGTGGTTTGCGATACCGGTGCGCCCGATGAGGTGATCGAACGGCACTTGTCCGCCGCTCCGGCTGTGCTCGCGGCGGTGGGAGGGACTTCGCCGAAGGTGGGCATAGAATGCGGCCGGCCGGTTTCCAGGCTTCTTCTCCCGCTGACGCTTTATTGCCGCCGCGGGGCGGAGGGGGACGATGCGCCCGGCCGCGTCGCCATGGAGCTCAAGACTCTTCTGCAGAATCCTGTCGTTCTGCTGCTTCTCTGAGGGAGGCGGTGAGGGAGGGACGCTCCCGCCGCTTTTCCCGCCCGGCGTTGGGAATTTTTTCTTTCTTTTTGCGGGGAATCCGCTAGCATAGGGCTATGCGCCATCTCAACGGCAGGTGTTTGCCCTGTTTTTCATGGGTGGTTCCCGCTCTGGGCGCGGGGTTGTTCCTCGCGCCCGCGGAAGCGGGGCCGGGTTCTGTGCGGCGGGAGTCCGTCCGGAGCGCGCTGATCGCCGGCTCGAACGCCGGGCAGAGCGCCCGCGCAGCCGCCCGTGAGCTGTCCGGCTCCGTGCGCATGGGCGACATGGGATGGATGGCCGAGAGAATGTACCCGCCCCTGAAGCACATGCTGGCGCTGCAAATGGAGGCTCGCCGGAAGAAGGGACAGGAGGCGGAGCTCTCCCGCAGGGCACGGGGGATGGGGAAGGCCATTTCTCCGGAAGAGAGCGAAAGGCTCGAGCGGGCTCTCGAAGAGCATTATCGCCGCATGGGCGAGGAAATGAGGAAGGCGGGCGTGGTCGTGGAATCGTTTTCGGTGGGGGAGCCGTTCTCCGAATATGAGGTGACGCCGCCGGGAGCGCTCATCTGCGATGGCATCCAGGTCGATACCGCCGTGGAGGATGTCGGGACGGACAGCGGAGAGCGCTCGCGCGTCGTCGTTCTTCCCACCACGCTGGTCGTCACTTCTCCCGACGGACGGGGCGGCAGGATGCGCACTGCCAGAAAGAGCTACCTGTACGCCGTGCGCGACGAGGCGTCGGCGAACCGCGTCCGCCGGAAGCGTCTCAATCAGTGGTTTTTCATTGACGCCTCCACCGATATGAAGATCATGCGCACTTTCTTTCCCGATCTTCCTCTCAGCCCTGCGGTGCCGCCCGTGAGCGTGCGCACAGCTCCGGTGCAGTAGGGGTGCCCGCGCCGCCGATGGATTTGATCGGACAGACCCGCGTGGATTTTTCGCCGGAGGGGATCTTTTCGCGGGCTCGCGATTTCGAATTCAGGCCGCAGCAGCAGGAAATGGCCGTGGCTGTGGCCGAGGCTCTCGTCTCGAGCCGTCCTCTGGTGGTGGAGGCGGGCACGGGCGTGGGCAAGTCGCTGGCCTATCTGCTGCCCTCGGTGCGTTTCGCTGTGGAGGAGGGGCGGAAGGCCGTCGTTTCCACCCATACGATCGCCCTGCAGGAACAGCTCTTCCGCAAGGATATACCCATGGTGTGCAGGGCGCTGGGCGTGGATGTCGCCGCCGCTCTTCTGAAGGGGAGGGGGAACTACATATGCCTCACCCGCCTGGCTCGGGCGCTCGAACAGGCGTCGGATCTCTTTTCGCCGGCTGAGACGAAAGAGCTGCGGGAGCTTCGAGCCTGGGCGGTCACTTCGCGGGACGGCTCGCTTTCCGATCTCCCCTTCAGCGTGTCGCCCAAGGTTTGGGCGCAGGTGTGCAGCGAGCCTCATGTGTGCACGCCCCGCGGCTGCGGGATGAGCTGCCCTTATCAGGCGGCGAGGCGGCGCGTGCAGGAGGCGCGGGTAGTGGTGCTCAACCATACTCTTTTTTTCGGCTTGTTGGCTCTGGCCGGCGGGATGCGTGCGGACGGAGAGGAAAATTGGGAGGGGTTTCTCTTCCCCGGCGATTTTGTCATTCTCGACGAGGCGCACACTCTCGAAGGCATCGCCGCGAGGCAGCTCGGCGTGAGGCTGTCGGAAGCGGAACTCAAATACGATCTCCTTCGCCTCTTCAACCCCCGCACGCGCAAAGGCACGATGAAGCATGCGGCGTCGCCGCCGCTCCTGCGGCTGATTGACGAGGCGCAGCAAGCCTGCGACCGCTTCTTTCGGCAGGCCCGCGCGGACTGCGGTCTCGAGGCTCACAGGGGCATGGTGCGCCTGCGGACGCCGGCGTGGACGGAGGATGTCCTTTCGCCCGCCCTCGAGAGGCTTGAGGCGGCCATTCGCGCCATGGCCCGCGACGAGGAACATGAAATCACCCGAGCCGAATGGCTCGATTCCGCCCAGCGCATCGCGGTCTGCCGCTCGGCTCTGGCGGCGGCGCTGGAAATAGGCGATCCGGACTCCGTCTATTGGGCTGAGGCCGCCGGACAGGAGGGGCGCTTTCTCTCGCTCAATTCGGCTCTCGTCAACGTGGCCGATGTTCTGCGCGAACGGCTGTTCGGGGCGGGGCTTCCGCTGGTGCTCACCTCGGCCACTCTTTCCGCGGGAGGCGGGGCGGGAATGGCCTACTACACGAGCCGCGTCGGTGCGGAAGAGGCTCGTGCGCTTCAGATAGGCAGTCCGTTCAATTTCGAGGAACAGATGAAGATCGTAGTCGCCCGCTCGATGCCCGATCCCCGGGAGGAGAATTACGGCGAAGAGCTCGCCCGGTGGATTATGCGCTATCTGGATGAGTCCGAAGGGAGGGCGTTCGTGCTCTTCACGGGCTACAAGATGATGCGCGAGACGGCTCGGCGCATTCGGGATTTCTGTCTGGAACGCGGCTGGACGCTTTTCGTGCAGGGGGGAGAGCTCGATCGCTCGCGCATGCTTCAGCTTTTCCGCGAGGATATTCACAGCGTGCTGCTGGGAACGGATAGTTTCTGGACGGGCGTGGACGTGCCCGGAGAGAGTCTGTCGAATGTGATCGTGACGCGCATTCCGTTCGAGGTGCCCGACAACCCGCTCACGGAAGCCCGCATGGAAGCCGTCGAGGCGTCCGGCGGCCGCGCTTTCGCGGATTACTCGCTGCCCGAGGCGATTCTGAAGCTGCGGCAGGGCATAGGCCGCCTTATCCGCTCGAAGAGTGACCGCGGACTCGTCGTTCTGCTCGATTCGCGCCTCACGGGCAAGAGCTACGGTCTGCGTATCATGCGCGCCCTGCCTCCCGCCCGGCGGGAATTCGTCTGAATCCGCGTTTTGTTTTGACGCGGCGGGGTTGGTCTGCCGGATTCGGCGCCGCGTTCTGTCATGCCTGCCGATTTGTCCATTGCTCATGGCCGGCCGCTTCTCTTTCGCCGGTCAGATCGACGGGCGTTTTCGGAGCTCCGGAGTCCGTTTCGGCGCCGCCGGCTTTTGGCTTAAAGATAGAAGAGATACAGATAGACGGCGGATATGATGATGGAGAGCGCCATCAGCGGGAAGGCGATTTTGAAGTACTGCATGAATGTGATTTTGTACCCTCTCTGGGATGCCAGGGAAAGGGCCACCACGTTGGCGCTGGCTCCTACGATGGTGCCGTTGCCGCCGAAACACGCCCCCAGAGAGAGCGCCCACCAGAGCGGTTCGAGATTGGAAATGCCCATGGCTCCCATGTCGTTGATCATGGGTATCATGGTGGCGACAAAGGGGATGTTGTCCACGAATGCGGAAAGGAGGGAGCTCAGCCCCAGCACCATCATGGCGGAAAAGGTGGGATCCCCCTGCGTGACGGCCATGGCTTCCCCGGCCAGCTGTTCGATGACGCCGCAGTGCTCCAGAGCTCCCACCAGCACGAACAGCCCCACGAAGAAAAAGATGGACGTCCACTCCAATCGGCTGAACGCCTGATTGAGGATGCGGGGCTTCCGGGCCAGCGTCACCAGCATGATACAGGCGGCGCCCCACATGGCCACGGCGCCGGATTCCAGATTCAGGAAGCCGTGGCATATAAAGAGGATGATCGTCATCCCCAGCACGAGGAGGCAGCGGAACAGAAGCGTCCTGCGGGTGATGGCCTTCTTGGGATCCATCCTCATGATGCGTGCGCGGAGAACCGTCGTGGTGCGCAGGTCTTTTCTGTATATCAGCACGATGAGCGCCATCGTCACGACGAGGACGAACAGGCACAGCAGGCCGAGATTGGTGAGAAAGGACACGAAATCGATGCCCGTCTTGCCGTCGATGATTGCCTTGCTGCCTATCATGATGTTGGGGGGGTCCCCGATCAGGGTCGCCGCGCCGCCTATGTTCGAGGCGATGATTTGCGAGATGATGTAAGGCCGGGGATTGACTCTCAATTGAGAGGTCATTTTGAACATGACCGGTACGGTCAGCAGGACGGTGGTTACATTGTCCAGAAAGGCGGAACAGACTGCCGTCAGCGCCGCCAGCATGACCAGCAGCCAGAGAGGATGCCCCCGGACCAGCCGGGCGGCGATGATCGCCAGATAGTTGAACAGACCTGTCTGACTGAGCACGAAGACGATGATCATCATGCCGACCAGCAGCCCGATGGTGTTGAAGTCTATGGCGGCAAGAGCCTCTTCCTGGTTCAGGATGCCGCACATGATCATCAGCATCGCGCCGAAGAGGGCGACGATGGTGCGGTGGATCTTTTCCGAGATGATCAATGCGTATGCGCCGGCAAAAATGGCCACTGCAATCCAGGAAAGATGGCTGCTGTACCATTGCGGGAGGACTTCAAGCCAGGTGTGCGGATCCATAAGTGATTGGAAGTGTGTATATGGCATCACGGGCAAAGGCAACGAACCCCCCTCCCGGGAAGAACACCGGAACGAACCCCTGATGGGGCTCCCATTCTATCAGCCTCGTCCCCCGTGTCAAGCCGCCTTTTCGGCCGGGAGCCGGCTTTTCCATGGTGCGCCGCCGAAACGGGAAGCCCGTTCCATGCCCCCCCCGCGCCTGATTTCCGGCCAATTGGGTTTTCGCTGCCCCCCCCCCGCGGAATCCGCAGGGGACGCCGCAGGGGGCG